>JBHLPF010000061.1:0-13245 GCA_048939765.1 Promethearchaeota archaeon | reverse complement strand
CCCAAATCAGGATCAATTATCATGTCATGATGAAGTTCATGATGACGACAATAACAAATCCTATTCCTGCCTATCCAGCTACAGCACTGTATAGAATGTGGGCTGTGGACCCCAAGGAGTTTGAGAATGCCTCCTGTTGCGTGGGCATGTCTGTGAACCCGATAGCAAAGTAGTCAAATCTTGAGTTGTTCATAATCCCTTCAGGGCCTGCATCTCTCAATCGCGCTAGGAAGACGACTGCTTTTGCCAGAGCAGTTGCTTTGCCAATCGGCTTGCTCTCCTTTTTGTAGAGCTCTACAACTAGCTTCTGAATGAATCCAAGTCGGGCCCAGAATGCTCTGATACCACGATGGAGTTTGAATGCGACTACTTCTCCTTCGGAGTTGAGGATGATTGCCCCGCATGAGTGTTGAGGAAGGCCCATTATGATGGCTTTGCGGGTGGATCTGGTTGCCCGCGCAATATCTTTGTCGTGCCCATTGCTCCTAATGATTGGAACGATTGCTAGTCCTGGGTGGATTATAGGTTCTGCAATACTAAGCACTGACCCTCTCAGAATCTCATCAGCGATGGTGCGAATACCTTCATTCCCGCTCAATCATCATCACCTTGTTGTTTGCGTATTGCGTATAATAATTACATATTACGTAATACACATTTGCATATAAATCTTGCCTATTCCTGAAGAGCAGTGGAACTAGAACTGAAACCTGTCTGAGTATGTAATCCTGCCTTCTGGTTTGATACTATCTATGAAGGTACGATAAGATATACACCGCCGCATGAGGAGATCTGCTCGTAGACAATGGATGCGCTCTTCCCCGCTGACATGAGCTTGATCTCGTCGGCAGCCCAATAGAATTCCGTGTCATCCCACACGTCTATCATTTCTTTGCGAGCATTTGCTCTGGCGGCAAAAGATGGATATGACGTGTCACCGATTATTATTCTCCCACTATCTCGAAGCAGCTCATTCAGAATTCTTTCAATGACCATGAGTTTCGTCTCCAGAATGAAATGATGGAAGACGTAGGCTGAGACTATCCTGTCAAATCCGGTCTTAAGTTCAGAGGGCCAGTCCGCGAGGATGTCGACCTGCATTAGGTGGGCCGAAGGCATCTTCTTCTTTGCCTCTTCAAGCATCTTTCCGGAGAAGTCGATGCCCCATACCTCACAGCCCGTATCGATGAATCGTTCTGCAAGGTTTCCCGTCCCTATTCCCATATCCAGAATCTTCATGCCAGGTAGCGGATCTGCAAGCTCGACAATCCTGTCCAAAATCCTGTCGTATCCTTCAAATGGAAAGCTGTTTGCCCAGCCTTCAACAAACCAGTCGTAGTCGGCAGCCCATCGATCGAAGAATTCTGGATTTCTCTCTGGAGTCATTGAGTCCCCTCCTACCATGGGTCGATATAGGTTTTGTATCAATCATTGACGCTTTTGGGAGCGATTTGGGGTGCAAGAAACCTGCCCAACTCCTTCCCAATCTCGAAGAATCTTTCCTCGACGCCTATATCCAAGGGCCCTTCACGTCCCTCAACAATGGCAGATTCACGAGGCATTATCATTCTGATTTTGCATCTCTTCATCGAGGATTCAATGCTTCTTGCGGCACTATTCTCCAGCATGAGCAGACTTCTACTATTCATTCGAGAATGATTCCTTGTGTCAAAGGCAAATCCTGCTCTTCCTCTCAGGTCTAATGCCTTGAGCTTCTGAAGAAATTCCTTCATGTCCTTGGAAGGACGGAGGATATGTGTTGGACCACCAATGGCAATGAGGCCGTAGCTCGGAATCTGTTCCATGTCGACTTCATCAATACCCAGACAGTCCGTCTCAACACCGACTTCTCTGATGCCGGCGGCAAGACTCATGGCAACTGCTCTCGTATTTCCATAGAGAGAGTGGTACAGTACAAGCGCTTTCTTCATTACACAGGCCTCCTGAAAAGTCCAATGAGAATGCCTAGGACTACACCAACTCCCACGCCCGCTCCCATACCCATGAACATGGTTATGTCAATTCCTCCAAGCATCCCTACAAGGAGTCCTCCTGCAGTACCTATGAAGACACCACTGGCAATTTCCCTACCGCTTTTCAATTTCCAAGCTATCAGAATCCCTAACAATGAAACCACAGAAAGAATCCCTGTGCTGATGGGAACAAAGGAACAATGAGACACATATCCCAGAAGGTTAGGACTGCTTGCCCCCCATTCAAGCATCTCGGTAGGTATCACTGTCCAAAGAGCGGCAGCTGCACTTCCCACAATGGCAGCAATAATGAACGCCCAAATCAGGGCCATTCCGATAATCCTTGCGAATCCCACGACTTTGGATGTGGTGGCGCTTTTCTGATCGTTGATTACTTCTAATTCCTGTAATTTACTCTGCATCGTAATGTTTCAATCCTTGGTCGATTATGTTGAATAAGACCGAGAGATACTCTCTGGTCTGCTCCTCTGGTAGGTCACCTGTCTTTCCACGCATCACAAGCTCTCTGATTGCAAGCCCCAAGGTACTCAGGGCATAGACTACGGCAAAAGGATCAGCCTTTCTTTGGACTCCAGAATTTTCCATGGTCTGTGTCACCACATCAGTCATGAGCTTCTCGATGGTCAGCTGATGCTGCCGAAGCTCAGTTTCACTTTCTGTCAAGGGCTGCTTTGCCTTCTCTTTCCTGACGATTCCGTTGAATGCAATACTCAGTTGACCTGAGTCCATCATCTCTGCATGTTCTGGATACTGGTCTACAAAGGCAAGATAGGCATCTCCGAGGGCGCGCAGTTCATATGCTGTGTCAGGATGTGAGAGAGTCTCTTCCATGATTCTGTGCATGTGTTCAAAGGCTCTCGATGCTACTGCCATGTAGAGATCATCTTTAGAGTCGAAGTAGTTGTAGATTGTAGCTTTGGTGTACCCTGCCTCAAGTGCAATCTTGTCCACCATTGTGCTTTCATATCCCTCGCGGATGAAGAAATCCTCGGCAACATCGATTATTGCTCTTCGTCGCAACACTCGTTCGCGTTCCAATCTCTTTTGCTTGGTGCTATCGATCCTGTCTTGTCGACTCACGTGAACCACCAGATTTTACTCAAGTATAATCTACTTTACTTGAGTATATTAAGCTATTCATAAGCGTAGTCCTTTCAGTTCTAGAGAGGAATCTGCCAAGATTGAGCTAGCATTCAGATATCCTGAAGTTGCCATTAGCTGTTCGTTCTATGAATCCTTCATCGATAAGTTGCTCAAGGGTCTTCTCGGGAGAACAGATGTCAATGCCCTCTTGGTTTAGCGCCTCTAGGATCTCTTGAAGACTGAGAGAGTTGGCACAGGTAAGATGTCGGACAATCGCACCGCGCACTTGGCGATTGGATCCTGCGAACCTGGGCTGGCTAGACGATGGAGCTATACCAGTTGCATTTGAGGTCAGGACCTCCGACCCATAGTCCATAAGGGCATTGTGCCAATCACTGGAACGACCCTCGAGCAGCAACCGATTCGCAACTGTCTGCAGTTGACTTTCAGACATCTCTTCAGTCGCAAAACCACTGGCGATCAGCACTCTGCGGATGTTGGTATCAATGGCGGCTAAATCTTCATTAAAGGCAAAAATCAGAATCGAACGTGATGTATAGGGTCCTATGCCCTTGAGCGCACACAATCCCTCGGCAGTCTTAGGGAAAGATCCCCTGTTCACAATCTCTCTTGCAGCTTCTCTCAGCCATATAGCCCTCCGATTGTAGCCAAGTCCGCTCCATACCTGCAACAATCGTTTGATTTCAGCTTCAGCAAGGCTCTCAATGTTGGGGAATGCTTCAAGGAACTCGAGATATTTCGGAACCACGCGATTGACCTGTGTCTGCTGGAGCATGACCTCTGAGACCAGTACATTGTAGGGGGAAGGGTTCTCTCTCCACGGGAGGGTTCGTGCATTCTCCCTCCACCAAGTCATCACTCTTTTCTGGAATTCTTCCACTGATGCATTATCGATGTCAGCCGCCAATCCATCAATCATTTGCCATGACTGGTGATGCTTGAGATATATTACTTGTCAAGTGGCAAAGCAGTTGTTGCTTCTCCATAATCTATGCCATGCGATTTGTCTGCAATATCTGATGCAATCAGACTTATCAAGCCGGTATGAATCTGCTGAAGTCAAGTGATGTGCATGACCTGCTATTTCAGGAACTCCAGAATGAAGGAGTTGTTTGACGAACTTGGAATCACAGTGACAAAAGAGAACAGAGATGATATCAATGAGGTTCTTCACGACTACTTGAGTGTCGAATACAAGAACTGTGCCGCCACTTGGAAGATGATTAGGAAGCGACTTCAAGAAGATAATGAGGGCTTCAAGGAGCGGCTTGGAACTGTTCTCTCTGGATTCACCTAAGCCCGATATGTCCTTCTGGGTAGACGCACACGAATGAGCAAGGCTGGCCCTGTTTTCTGATAGTTAATTCCTACTAAAAGCGCACGACATTGACTTTTATGCCCTCAAAACGAATTCCTACAGTTATTGACAATCTGAAACCTGTGATTCTTTTAATGCCGCGCGGTGACTCCAATGAAGTTCAAGAAATCCCTTCCCCTTCTCTTTCTGCTGATTCTAGCTAGTCCTATATTTGTAGCCAGTCCATTATTCGTGATTAATGGGACTATGGACACTATTCAGTCGCTCCCAATAGAAACTCCAATGACTGCCGGTGGGTTGTCACTAGACCCGCTTTCGATTCTTGTCTATACTGAGTTTGCTGACCAGAATCCTGGCGAAGAACTTGAGAACACTATGATGGCAATCAACAATACTTACGGCACCAATTATGCATATTCAAACCTCATCAACTACACTCTCCTCGATACAGAGCTACCAGGTAATGATGTGCTCCTTATCCCTGAGCAAGAAAATGCAGACATTGCCAAGATGAAGACTGTTGGCCAAGCATGGGCTTCGACACTCACAGATTTTGTGAACAATGGAGGTGTTGTAGTACTTCTTGATTTCGGAAATGCGTCGGCCCCAGGACTTGGCCTACATATCTACAATGAGTCAAGTCTCATGCAGTTTGGTCCAATCTTGGGCCAATATCCCAGTGCCGCACTCATGGAGATGAATCGCATCACGTTCGGTGATGCACTGGGTAGACAAGTCAAGTATCGATGGGTTCCCCGAAATCATACATTTGCAGTTGCTACGACAGATGGTGTCAATGCATTTGCCGACTATGATACAGACAGTCCAGTATGTGTCCACAAGACAATGGGTCGGGGACATGTTGTCTTCCTCGGCTTCGACCTATCAGATCCTGGTCCATACTACGAGCAGATAGTGGGAAATGCTATCCGTTTACCGAATCATGTTGTTTTCGATGCATCACAAAATACGGCATACACTTGGACAAACGAACGTCCGGATGACTACTATGATGAGGAACACCCTGCAATCGCATTTGTAGAGGATCTGGTGGATGCGGGATTCGCAGTTTCGCGGATGGATACAATGGATGCAGCCCTCCTCAATGCTAGTGATGTGGTCATCTGCCCCCCTCCGCAGCAGTACGTTTACGAATATGAACCTGCAGAGATAGCCATACTCGATGCCTACGTTGCAGACGGGGGGTCGATATTCATCCAGTCTGACTCTTCCACCGACGGGGATTACCTACGAGCCCTAGCGAACAATTTTGGCTATGACTGGCATCGTGACACTCTATTGGACACAGATGATATTATGCGCTACTGGGTCGAGAGCGAGATTGCATATACGGGTGACAATATTCTCTCTCATTCAATAACACGCAACGTATCACGAGTAGAGTTCTATGCCAGTGATGGGTTCAAAACACTTCCTGCAAATGTAGAGCGCATCATAGTGACAGACACAGATCGGACTGCCTGCTGGGGAGAGGGTGGCTGGTTTGATAACTGGCTTGGAGCAGATAACATCACACTGATGGCAGTTTCAGAATATGGTGCTGGGAGGGTGTCAGTGGTCCTTGATGGCGGCTTCATGGACTATGTAACTCGGAGCCTCGTTCCTAGTTATGCTGATAATGACATTGATGGAGAGACTAACTACTTCGACAGCGACAACGATGTCCTCCTGCTGAACACAATTTGCTGGTTGGCAGGAATTGGAGCTACAAATGACGCTCCTCTTCTATCTGACTTGACTCATACCCCTTCAAGTCCCACCCATGGAGACCCCGTAACTGTCTATGTCAATGCGACTGATACCGATGGACTGGCCAACATCACCTGCCATTATCGTGATAATCTTGGCATCTGGCAGAATGTGTCAATGACTCCCGAGGGCGGTGACCGATACTCAGCGGCTATTGGGAACTTCAACGCTAGTGAAGAGAAGGACTACTACGTTCGAGCATTCGACATTTCAACGGACATGATGGAGTCAGTTTCTGAAGTCGTTTACCTGAATGGATTCAATTACTTCCCAGATACACCATCACTATACGACCCCGGAACAACCGATAATGATGGCGTCTTCCTCCTCAACTGGTCTGCATCTGTTGATGCTGATGGCTATATTGACCACTACGAGATTCACGTTAGTACTAGCAGTCAGTTCCTTGATACCTACGCTATGATAACCGCGTACACAGATGACTACCTAATGACTATGTTTGAGAATGACACCTATTACTTCAGAGTCCGTGCAGTGGATAATAAGGGAACTGTAGGTTTCTGGTGCTTCCAACAATGGATCAATGTAGTCATCATACAGGGTCCAATTGCATCAACACCAGTCCTTTCACCTTCAGAACCTAAGCACGGAGACTCGGTGACGTTGAGTGTGGATGTGACAGACCAAGATGGTGTCAAGAATGTCACCTGTTACTATAGTGTCAACGCTGGGCCCTGGCAGAACGTGAATATGACAAATCAGCTTGGTGACACATACAACTGTAGTCTTGGTACGTATTTCGTTGATGACGTTGTTCAATACTACATCAAAGCCTTCGACAACTCCACAAGCTACAATCCCACAACCACGAGCACCTATTCATTTGAGATATTGAATCAACCTCCCGCGGAACCTGTTCTCTATGATCCAGGAACAACAATAACGGTGTCAAACCTGCTAGTGAACTGGACTGAAGGATACGACCTTGAGGGTGGGATAGACCACTATGAGCTTCAGATGAGTTCCTCCATTGATTTTAGTGTGATACTAGATCAGTGGTCTGCCTTCACGACGGACCATTTAGTCACCGGTCTGTCAGATGGAACCTACTACTTCAGAGTGATGACAGTCGATGACCGAGGAGCTGGCAGTCCATGGAGTAACAACGAATCCATCTTTGTCGACATGAGTGGGCCCTCAATATCGGGTTTCATGCACTCACCAGTCAATCCACTACATGGTGAAGCATTGACTGTGAACGCAAATATAACTGACCCAAGCAACATCAAAAATGTGACTTGCTTCTACAGAGTCAATGCTGGGTTATGGCTGAATGAGAGCATGACAATCGTGACCGGGGATATGTATAGTTGCGATCTGGGTGCTTTCTTCGTCGATGATGTTGTAGAGTACTATATCGAAACCTTTGACAATACAACAGCATACAACATGGCGAACACAACAATTCAGATGTTCGAGATCACCAATCAGCCTCCTTCAGATCCCACCCTTGCCAATCCTGGTTCTGTAAGCTACGTTTCGCATGTATATGTCACTTGGACACCGAGCAGTGACTTAGAGGGCGAGATAGATCACTATCATCTCCAGATCAGCAGGTTCGATGACTTCTCAATAGTCCTAGCCGAATGGAATGAAACTACAACGAATTTCAACATTACAGGGTTGAGTTCTGGAGTCTACTTTATCAGAGTAAGAGCATTCGACTATCATAATGTATCTAGTCAATGGAGCAATGTGGAGTCCATTGAGGTAATCCTCCTAGCTCCACCACCGACCACAACATCTACTCCGCCAACAACCACTCCAACCACAACTGTGCCTCCCAATCCATTTGACACTGACATTCTGAGCCTAGTTCTTCTAGTGTTCTCAGGGGGATTCGTAATCATTATTGTAATGGTGACGGCGAATTACCTCCGACAGCGGTCTTCTAAGAAATACCAGTGGTGACCTTCTAGCGTTTCCACTTCAGGTCCTTTACAATGAAGTCAGCAATTGAATTGAGGAGCCTGCCTAGCTTTGCTCCTTTCTTGGTGAGAATGTGAATTATCTCTTTGCCTTCTTTCTCAATTGTGATGAGTTCATTCTTCAACAGGAACTTTCTCGCCGCGGCAACTCTTGCGCCATTGAGGGCAGGTAATGTCTTGGTCTTCAATCCCGCTTTGATGATCTCATCAGCTCTCGACCTGCCTCTTAGTTGTGCAAGCAGGAGAATAACAGTGAGCTCATACTCGCCTCTCAGAAGCTTCACAAAGGGACTTACTTTGGCCATGTTTCGTCAATCCTCTTCTTCTAAGGAAAAGATGCTAGCTCGGAGGCATGTTTTGGATTAAAGAGTTCGTAGTCTTCCTATCTTGATGCAAAGACTCTTTTCTTGATACTCAATCTCTCAATTTCAGGAGAGAGTGCAACAATGAATGAAACTCTTAAGGTGCTTGATGATCGGAGGTCTCTCCGGGGCTATGACCAACGACCTATCTCTCAGGAACACAAGGAGCGTATCATCCATAGTACCTTCCGCGCTCCAACTGCAGGAAACATGATGCACTACTCTATCATAGAGGTAGCTGACCAGAAGAAGAAAGAACAGCTCGTCAAGACCTGTGACAATCAACCCTTCATTGCGACGGCGCCTCTGGTTCTTCTATTCCTCGCTGACATGCAGAGGTGGTATGATTTCTTCACCTATTCCTCTGTGCCGGAATACTGTATGGAGAATGAAGTGGACTACATGACACCTCAAGAGTCTGACCTTCTGTTAGCTTGCTGTGACGCTTTGATAGCTGCTCAGAATGCCGTGATTGCGGCTGAGTCTTTGGGGATTGGCTCATGCTATATCGGTGACATCATGGAGAACATAGAGATTCATAGAGAGATGTTTGACCTGCCAAATTGGGTCTTTCCGATTGCGCTTCTCTGTCTTGGGTATCCGCTTGAAGGCAGAACCAAGCGAGAGAAGACAAGGCGATATCCTGAACGCTTCGTCTACTTCAAAGATACCTACAGACGAGTAGATGGATCAGAGTTCGAAAGTGCACTTCTGGACCATTTCGGTCATCCAACGACTTTCTACAAGAACGCAAAGAACTTGGGACAGGGAATCTACTTGAGAAAGACGGGATCTGACTTTGCAGCTGAAATGCGTCGTTCCGTGAAGGTTGCGATAAGGGACTGGATTGAATGATATGGTTCTATGTGTTGAGCAGGACGGAGCTTAGCCATCTATCTCTACTTGGCAATGTTTTTACCCGAGTCCTTTGGAAAAGCGAATATCATGAAAAGCCATACGAAATACCTTACCTTCAATGTGCCAGCAAGAATGGACTTTGTTCATATTACGCACCAGGTACAAGAGGAAGTTTCAGTGAGCGGAGTCAAAGAGGGACTTTGCCTCGTCAATGCCATGCACATCACAGCCAGCGTCTTCATCAATGACAATGAGAGTGGACTGCATGATGACTATAAGCGTTGGCTAGAAGAGCTAGCACCTCATGATCCAATCAGCCGGTATAAGCACAACCGTACAGGCGAGGACAATGGGGACGCCCATCACAAACGTCAGATTATGGGCCGGGAGGTAGTAGTTGCAGTCACGAACGGGAAGCTCGATCTTGGACCTTGGGAAGCCATCTTCTACGGAGAGTTTGATGGCCGAAGGAATAAACGTGTTCTGGTCAAGATCATAGGTGAATGAAATTTCACAGACATGTCTCGGAGGAGCAAAGAACTGCCAGACACAAAGAAGAAAGAGCGGCTGAAAGGCTTGGAGCGAAAGAAGGAACAAGCCAGACAAAGAGCAAAGAGAGTAAGGGAGAGTGGCATTATTGCAAGGCGGCGAGGGGAAAGTTCACTATCTCCTGGAGTCAAAGTAATAGGGAGTCGCCTACTAGATGTAGATGAAGAAAAGATAGCCAGTGCGGATTCGCAAAGCAAGCTATTGCAAGAGGTGACCAACTATCTCCTGAAGAGAGGTGGCTTCCTTGTCACTGACGAAACTCTTGTCGATACTCTGTCAAAGAAACGTGACAGCAATGATGTTATGGATGTCAGGATTGCCAGAGTCGTTGGATTCCATGACCGATGGGGGCTTGACCGAAAGTTCACTCGAGACTCTGCCCATGCTCACAGGTTTGAGGATGGAACCATATTCGAACGCAGTCTGACAAGCTATGGCGGATATGCGAGCCGTACCTACTATGTTGTTGATGGATCTCACTTTCGCGCATTTGCTCAGCACAACTTCAGGAAGGACGAATACGAGAAATAGTTCAGGAGGATTTCAACAAATCCTCCTGGGGGTGCGTTGTTAGGTCAAAGAGGATTAGCAGTTCTCGGGCCGCTACTTCTTTGGCTTCGGTTTTGCTTTTGGTTTCTGGTTCTTGTCTTTGGCCATCTCTTTCACCTCGTATGACCATGTAGGTCGCTCATGCCTCGGACAGCCATTTGACCTTCTCTTAATAGAGTCCGGTTTCGTGAGCAGTCTGTACAAAAAGAACCTCGCCCTTATTTTCCGTTTTAATTGGATATAAACTTAACTCGTCAAATTTAAAGCTCTTATAGTGCTTTAAATTGAAATTAGGGCGACTATGTGCTTTTTATTTCAATCTGATAAATCATCCAATCGAATCAAAGCAGGCCTTCGTGCAACAGGGTATATCACAAGCAGGGTTCCTTGAGAACTGGCACACGCTTGATGAAATGCCAGACAACATAGATGAATCAGTTCTTGTTGATGCGGTTAAGATTGCCACATCTGTTCTGACCAAGATAGATACTGGCTAAACCGACAAAATCATGTAGGGCTGTATTTGAACAGGCTCTCACGCCCATCCAACTTCATTGCCTCTACAACAGCTTTGCCATCAACCTTCGTGACTATGAGTATCTCTTCCTCGAACTTGAGTGTGAATTTTTCCCCCTCCGCCATAGTCATGATGATCCCTCTTCCCTGAGGACTATTGAAGTACTCCCCATATGCTCTGGCTATTCGGATGAGTGCGAGGTCTCTCTCCTCTTCCTCCTCAAGAAGGAAAAACCTCCCGTATGCTCTTCCGATTCGAAGCATCTTCACCTCTGAGGCGTCATCTCCAAGATGAGACACACTCTGACCTCCCGGCATATTACGCACATAATATGCTATCCACCTATTAAATCCAGTTGAGACCTAATCAATGTGCCTGTCCGATTTTGCGAAGTTTCCATTTTAAAGGCTCACGGTTGGTAAATGGAACATATGAGTCATTTTCCGACCATGTTGTTAAAATCCCGAAAATTGGCCCTGATTAATAAGTAGTTTTCACATACGGCGAAGAGCGTTGCGAGGGAGAATTGACACGTCGATACCGCATTTGCTCTGAACAACTCAAACGATAACGGTACACCTTGATAGCTTTCGTCGCATCATCGGAGAGAGAGAGATATGCCTAGGAAGCATAAGGTATACCTGATCGGTCTATCATTCGCGTTCTTCATTCTTCTGTTGTCAGTCGCAACATTGGGGGCTACCATGCCAGTCACTAGTTTTCCAGAAAGCAAGCTGCCCCAACCCGAAGCTGCAAATTCCCTTGCGCAATTACCTCCTCCCTCCGGCATGGTTTCATACTGGGAGTTTAATGAAGACGGCGGGGTGCTTGCTTCTGATAGCATTGGATTCAATCATGGGACGCTCAGGGATGGCGGAATGTGGGTTCCAGGAATAGCTGGGACTGGAGTAGACCTTGCACCACATGCTTATGTGGAGTGCGGAGGTGATCCATCGCTCTCTATCCAGACACTACTCACTATAGAGGCATGGGTGCTGCTCCCTGACACACAAGGTATTCGAACAATTGTGCAGAATGGGAATGATATAATGAACAAGATGTACCATTTTGCAGTTGAGGACGGATTCCTATACTTCGACCGATACGATGGGTCCTCAAGTCCTGCCAATGTATATCGATCTCACATACAAGTGACTCCAGGCATGTGGCATTATGTTGCGGTGCTAATGGACGAGGGTATGCATGAGCTCAGATTCTATATTGATGATGTTGAGGATCCAATAGGTGGCTTCAATGACCCATACACTGGCGTACCATACTCGAGATTCACAATAGGATATGGACAAGATCCGATGACAGGTCATTCGCCAACATTCTTCAATGGCTTCATAGACGAAGTTGCTGTATATGATGCGTTGCTCTCAGCCGAAGACATTCTACAGCATTTCCATAATGGACAGCTTGGACTTGGCTATCTGGATGGGGGCATTCAGGAGCCGCTTGAGGCTGTGGATGACAGCTTCGGAACTGATGAGGATGTCCTGCTCAATGTAGCCGCTCCTGGCGTTCTGATAAATGACATTGGTGATGGACTAACAGCTGATCTTGAGGCAGGACCTTCATCAGGCAGTTTATCTTTCTACGATGACGGTTCCTTCCAGTACATCCCCTTTCCAAACTTCAATGGCGTTGACACCTTCACCTACAGTATGACCGATGGATTCACTGTTAGCAACATCGCTACTGTCACGATTACGGTCAATGCAGTCAATGATGCCCCAGTGGGAATCGATGATAGTTATGCCATTGATGAGGACACACCGCTGGACGTAGTCGCCCCTGGCATTTTGGAAAATGACTCTGATATTGATGGGGACTCTCTCGTATCTGTTATAGTAGATGCACCTCTCCATGGCTCAGTTGTTCTCAATGCAGACGGTTCTCTGAATTATATCCCAGATGCAGACTGGTATGGCACAGACTACTTCACCTATCAGGCGTTCGATGGGACAGATTATAGCGGCATCGTGACTGTTACAATAGAAGTCAGTGCTGTTGGCGATGCGCCAAGAGCTCAAGATGACTTCTATATTACCGATGAGAATGTTCCGCTAATCATTGACGCTTTATCAGGTGTTCTTGTAAATGATACTGATCCTGATGATGATGTACTAGCTTCTCAGATTGTAACATATCCGTCGCATGGATCATTGGATTTCAATGTGGACGGTTCATTTACCTATACGCCGAATCCGGACTGGTATGGGGTAGACACGTTTGACTACCAAGTAATGGATGGGATGTTGTTGGATAC
>JBHLPF010000060.1:0-13257 GCA_048939765.1 Promethearchaeota archaeon | reverse complement strand
TTGCGTTCCACAAGAGGTTCAATCATGACCTCCTGAAGGTATCGTTTCATGGGAGATATCCAGTTGTAGACTGGGGCTGTGAAGTAATCTACGATGGAGCAATTTCAGGATCTACCACCTGTGAAAGATGCGTGGTTCAGGAGGCTAGTGACTGGGAGGTCTTGGAACCACTCGACGTCAATAGCGGTGAGTTCGGGCAACAGGTCAGGGCTGTTGAACTGATACAGCAATATGCACAGGACAAGGTCCCTACCATGGCAACTGTATTTGACCCTACCATGGTGGCAGACAAGCTGTGCAACAGACCATTGACAGACTATATGGATGAGAGCCCGGAAGTCCTAGAAACAGTCCTTGAGATGATAACGAACGTGATGATTGATTTTGCAAGAGCGACCCTAGAGGCTGGAGCTGATGGACTATTCATTGCCACGCAACATTCCACACACACGTCAGTGACAGACGCCCAGTACAAGAAGTTCGTCTACCCATTCGATTCAAGACTAATAGCAAAGCTTCGTGGGAAAGCCAAGTTCATGGTTATGCATCTTCATGCCAGAGAGGAGAACGAGCAGATTCGCTTCGAGAAGATTGCGAACACTCCAGGCATTGATGCTCTGAATTGGGAGGATCAGAGTGCAGACCTCACCTTGTCTGATGGAAAGAAGCAGTCAAGAAAGGCTGTCATGGGAGGCATTGATCACAATGGTATCTTTAGGACAGGTGATTCTGAAGAGGCAGAGGGACAAGTCTTGCAAGCTATCCATGAAGCTGGACTAAAACGACTAATTGTCGCTCCGGGCTGTGTAGTCACAGTAGATACACCTATGGAGAATATCCAAGCTGTAGTAGATACCGTCCATTCGATTACTCCATGGGCAAAGGAGTGGGAGGCTTTTGCTTGAAGAATAAAGAA
This sequence comes from Promethearchaeota archaeon, assembly GCA_048939765.1. Taxonomy (GTDB): domain Archaea; phylum Asgardarchaeota; class Thorarchaeia; order Thorarchaeales; family Thorarchaeaceae; genus SMTZ1-83. The sequence continues at coordinate 12,341 of JBHLPF010000060.1, read as the reverse complement.
GTGGCAGATGCCCTCAAGGAGCTTGCTCTTCTCATCGAGATTGAGGGTGAAGACAAGTTCAAGCCTCGTGCCTATTTTCGGGCTGTCAGATCCGTTTCGTCACTTGGAGAGGACATAGAAGGGATTGCTAGACGAGGGGAGCTGACGGAGATTCCTGGTGTTGGAAAGGCACTAGCAGAGAAGATTCAGTCCTTTCTGGAAACTGGTACGATTCCTCTGCTCGAGAGGCTTCGTACAAAGATCCCTGTCAAGGTCATGGAATTAGATGCTATTCCAGGAGTCGGACCGAAGACAATCAAATTGGTCTATGATAAATTGGGCGTAACAGACCTCGAATCGATAGAGAGAGCTGCGAATGAGGGGAAACTAGCAGATCTGCCAGGACTGGGCAAGAAGTCCCAAAATCAGATAATCGAGGGTATCAACCTTGTCAAGTCTGGCATTGGCCGCACGCTCCTGGCCGATGCGATGGAGGTTGCTGAGCCCCTGGAAGAAAGGCTTGGAGGTATCAAAGGAGTCCGAAATGTAGTAATCGCGGGGTCTTATAGAAGAAGACGCGAAACTGTGGGGGATATCGATTTCCTAGTAGATGCATCAGATCCGGCTGCAGTCATGGACTCCTTCATAACATTTGATGGAGTGTCCGAGGTCATCGCCCATGGTCCAACCAAGTCTGCGATTCGACTTGAGAACAGAATGCAGATTGATCTTCGAGTGATTCCTTCTGAGAGCTTTGGCGCTGGAATGCAATACTTCACAGGTTCTGTAGATCACAATGTGCATCTACGAGGCATTGCAATTAAGCAAGGGCTGAAACTCAACGAATATGGTCTCTATAAAGGCGACAAACAAGTCGCAGGAACATCTGAAGAAGAAATCTACACCAGTCTTGGACTTGATCCTATTCCTCCTGAGCTGAGAGAGGATTGGGGAGAAATCGAGGCTGCCCAAAGTGGAAAGATCCCGAAACTAATTGAACTCGATGAAATTCGCGGAGACCTTCATACTCACACAGATCAATCTGATGGCAAGAACACGATTGAGGAGATGCTAGATGCAGCTTCAACTAAGGGCTATGAGTACTACTGTGTGTCCGACCATACGCAGAGTCTGACGATCGCCAATGGTTTGGATGAAGCTCGTCTATTGAAGCAAATGGATGAGATTGATGACCTCAATGCCTCTGGCCGCTGGAAGATGAAGATACTGAGGGGTGCAGAAGTCGATATTTTGGCGGAGGGGAAACTTGACATTGAAGATCATGTCTTGAGCCAGCTCGACGTCGTTACCGCGTCAATCCATAGCAGAATGAAGGAGGACAGGAAACAGATGTCAGATCGCGTCTGCCACGCCCTCGAGAACAAGCATGTTCACATCCTGGGTCATCCTACTGGCAGACTGCTGCTGAAACGCATTCAGCTAGAAATCGATCTTGAGCCGGTCTTTGAAACAGCAAAGAAGAATGGAGTCCTCATGGAGCTCAATGCTAATCCCGAGCGATTGGATCTCAACGCCGGTAATCTTCGTGCAGCCACGCGAATGGGTTTGAAGATGGCAATCAATACAGATGCTCACAAAATCATTGACTTGGCCTTCATGCGGTTTGGTATATATCAGGCTCGTCGAGGGTGGTTGACCAAGAACGATGTTGTCAATACGTATCCGGTTTCCAAGTTGATGAAATTCCTCAAGAAATGAAAATCCCGAGTATGCCTATGCTCGATAATTTCTGAAGTCATCCGAAACTCATCAAAACCCTTAAGACATTTTCATACCTATAAATACAATATTGTACCAGTATGTGAGATGAGCCAATTGAGTTCAAGACGCACCCTTCTTCAACGAGCAAAGGCAATCTTTGAACTCCTCGAAGAGAGCAATGACCCTATTCCAAAGTCCAAGCTGAAGGAAATTGGGCTCAACCCGAGCACGGCAGAGAAGTGGTTAGAGCTTATCATGTATATTCAGCAGCAGCCTTTGATCCGCCTGGTCAAGACCGAGAGCAATACAATCGTCATTAAGGTTGAAGGACGCTATCATGCTATGAGCCGCAGAGCCTTTCAGGACAGTGATCTGACCTATGAACAGCGTCTCCGGTCTATTGACTCCTACCTCCGTGCATTGGTTGCACGCGAGTTGACTCTGGATGATGCTCCCCCCCACAAACTACCGTCTGAAGAATAGCTGTTTTCATAGTCACAAATTGTGACTCTATTCTGTGACCCTTTGTTGTGGCTCCGCTATATATACTAATTCTGAGTAGTAATTCTTGTGAAATATCATGGCTCTAGCAAAGAATGACCGGAACCACAAGGCTCGAAGGAAGTGGACTCAAGCTCATATGGATTATGAACTCCTCAAGCTCGAAGCTCTCACCTACTTCAGGAGATAGTCTGATTGAACTCTCACGATTCCGAAGCTCAGACTTCGGCTCCCTTCTCCCAGAAGGAAGCAGTTGAACCTCGAGATGAATCCTCTCTCCTCCTTCAAGAAGTACTCGCGTTGGAAACGACGTGAGTACTCTTCTTCTCTTTCTGACATTTTAGTGATTTGTGCAATCGATGCACATCATCAAAGCGGCTTCTCAGGCATAAGTCAAGCTCATGATTTGAATTCAGAAGAGAGAATTGGTGCCGGAAAGGAGATTCGAGCTCTTGAAATTCCACAAGGGCAAACGAGTCGCATAGAATCTACTGTGATGGCCCTGATTGGTAGATTAGACGCTGATAATGCCCAGAATGGCCCATCAACAAAGTCTTTTTCTGTAAAGGATGTAACACCACCGCACGCAATGTTACATGATTGCCACATGAGGTCTGATGAAGGTTCTCAGCATGCTGAATGATGAAAAGAACCTAGTTCTCTTGAAGCACATCTGTTCTGGAAAGGGAGTGAGTGTGAACATCAGTGTGTTGTCAAGACTTCTAGGAAAGCATAGAAACACCATAAAGGAGAGAGTGGCATGCCTCTTCGAACGAGGCATCATCGATCGACCAGTGTTCCCTTTCATACGCCTTCTGAATGAATACCCGCTACTAGTGGTCGCTCGTGCAGACCTGCCTCACAGCAGGAAAATAGAGCAGTGGATGATGGATGACGAGAATGTGTTTGCTGCTTTCAAGATAAGGGAAGAGGAATTCAACACAATGCTGTTCGAGTTCCACACCAGTCTGCATGGACAATACATGTGGAGAGAGTCGCTTGTGGAAAAGGGAGTCATCCCCTCGCGAGACACTAGATTCCCCTCTAGTGCGCTCTTCTTTTCAAACAGACTGATAGTCAAATATGAGCCCAGCATCGGGCTGAAATTGATAGAGCAAGAGGTCGAGAAGCAAGGGTACTCTGACATCGATGGCTACGAGCTGAAGCATCTAGATTTCGAAATCCTGATGCATCTGCTGCAAGGAAGAGGGATAAAGGTCAACGAGAATTTTCTGTCAGGAGAGGTGGGTCTGAGTAGACGGGCTGTGCAAAACAGGATATTGAAGATGATAAAAGAACGGATTATTCTGAATCCCCTATGCAGATTCTCACATTTCTTCGTACCGCCAGGATTCATTTTTGCATTCTCGCTCGTTGAAGTGAAGAAATATCGTGAGGACATTCTTCTTCAGTGGTTGAAAGATCCGCACTTGAGTATAATCTACAGGACAAGCACGGGTAGGTACAACTTCCTCTTGTTTGCAAACCATCGTAGTGTTGAAGATCATCTTTTGTGGGAGGAGAAATATGCAACCATGTATCCTGATTGCTTTGGTCTTGCGAGCATAAACCTGCTGACGCCCAAGATGACAGTTTCCATAGACCAGCAGAAGGTGTCCTTGGGCATAATAGAGAGAAGACTGAAGGAGGTTCGCAAAGGGAAACCTTCCAAGCAGGATTGAACATCACAAGGTATCACTGTTCACTCCAGGAGAATTGAAGCTTAGAGTCTGGATGAAATACCATTCTCGTCATCGAGCCAACCTCACAATTATTGATGGTCAAAGGTGGTTTCATCAACATGTGAAGGTCACATTTCTGCTATACTGGAGCTGGAAATCGTACACGTAGTGTACAGTCAATGGTTCAGATGCTCAATCTATGATAGGACAACTCCAAAAAGTAGCAAGCAATGATACCTATTTCCAGAGCGAACTATGCCCATTCTCGCCACATTCAAGCTTGGAGCATTCTCATGTATGCTGTCTTTCTTGGAGAGAATGTACATCGTACATATCTTAGGTTCTACGATGTGAATTACATGGATGATCTCTCGACGACAGGGCAAGAGCTCACAACCCAATCAAAAAGGGTTCGGGCTGACCTGCTTGGAGGTGATAATTTGGACAAACTGAGGTCGTATCTGAATGGTCGCATTGAAGAGATATGTAAGAATCTGAGGAGGCCAGAAATAACTCCCTATTTCCAAGCCTATCTGGATGTACTCTTACGGATGTATACCGAGTTCTTGGAAAAACTCGAAGGCGAGTATGCACCGATTGAACAACCGTTCTAGAAGAAAGGTGTTCACTTCGGCAAGGGAGTAGATCTGTCGGAATTCATTCAGGGAGAACATGAATGGTTTCGAATAGAGGCCAGCAGAGTTGGGTTCCTATGACCCATCGAGCACTATCACATTGGCTTTTTTCAATTCCAAATCTCAGACGGCCAATCGGCCACGTGGCGTTTTAGTATCTGGACTCCTCTGATCGATTTAGCATATTCCCAATTGATTGGGCTCACTCAGAGGGTCATGATTCTGATTGTTGCTTGAGGACAGAATGCAGAAAAGTGGTGCCGAGGACGAGATTCGAACTCGCGATTCGGGCGCTGATTGGCAAGCAATCAACGAACCCCTACGGGAGTGGATATCCCATGGGCGTCAAAGCCTTAGATCTTGAGTCCACCGTCTTTGGCCTCTTGACTACCTCGGCTAATACTCACAGAATTCGCATCAGTATATAGTCATTTTGGAGTTTGGAAGTAGTTCCAAAGGTGACTTTGTGTTCCGCCCTTAGAGGATATACACTGCGAATATCTACGCAAGAACAGAAAAGCGCTTTTTCCTATAGAAGTAGTGAGTATTGAGGAACTCAAGATGCAACAAGGATTAGCTGATGCAAACTCCTCTGTGTACTATGTACGGCATTTGAGGTGGGGAGAAAGATACCATCCAATCGTCAAACAGTCGGCCTTGTTGTTTCTGATGATTCTCATCTTTCTCTTTGTTGTGGGATATACAGGGATTATACCCCTACACTTGCAGCCACCTCTTCTATACATCATGGTTTCCTTACTTGTTATCTCAGCTGTCCTCTTTATCATAGGGGTCTTCAGATCCTTTGATAGGTCAGCATGGCCATTCTTCATAGTAATGATCATTCTATCGATACTGATTGGAATTCTATCTTTGCTATCAACCAAGAGGTAGAGATCGAGTGTGTATTTTGCAGTTTTAGCATTCACCACTTCGACAAGCTTATCCGTAGGATTTGCCGCCTGAATACTTCAGGAGAGAATATCATGCCTCGTTTCGACTACGATGATATATCGATGTTCTATGAAACCGTAGGTGAGGGCAATCCGGTTCTATTGATTCATGGTCTTGGTGGAGACCATCGTGGATGGGAATTTCAAGAGGAGGCCCTCGCAGCACGTTTCCACCTCATCATGCCTGACCTAAGAGGGCATGGGCAGACGACAGTAAAGGAACTAGGAATGATGATTCCGCCAGATCTGATTGCAGATGACCTGAACGCTCTGCTAGAGCATCTTGGTCATGAAAAGGCGCATGTCGTTGGCATCTCATTGGGCGGTATGGTCGCTCAGAACTTTGTCATCAGGTACCCAGAACGAGTCGATAAGTTGGTCCTGATTGATACAACTCCCAAGATCACTGAGGATTTGATTGATGTGGTCTATAGCTGGAGAGAAGCGCAGGTTGATGGTGGTGACGAGGCTTACTTCTGGACGTCTCTCCGAAGTGGCTACAGTGATGAGTGGATTGAGAATAACTCCGAGATGGTCCAGTATCTGAAGGAGAAGTCAGCTGACACAAATCCTGATGGAGTCTTGGCAGCGGGGCTCGGATTCTCCACGATTGATTTCACAGAGCAACTGTCGAATATCAAATCTAAGACTCTGGTTATCCATGGCGAGGAAGATCGGATCATAAATCTTGAACTAGGAAAAATGCTTCATGAAGGGATAAAGGGATCAAGACTCAAGATCCTAGAGGGGTGTGGCCATTCGCCAAATGTTCAGATGACTGATGAGCTCAACAGGACCTTGATTGAGTTTCTTGGTGAGAAATAAAAACAGAATCACTCAAGCCCGCTCAGGCGGCATCTCTTCCAAAAGCGGCTTGATTTGTTCGTAGAAATCTGCAAGAATCTTGCTCTTTGTTTCTTCTGTTTCAAGGATAAAGAGCCGAATCTGTTGTCCGACCTTGATCTCCTTCACGAGACCCATGTCCACAAGAGGCTGCATCACGCGATGAATAGTCGAGTGTGCCAAGCCAGTTTCCTTGGCGATTCTGCTAAGATTGAAGAACTCCTTGGGACGTTCCAGAAAGTGTTGAACTACTCGTGTCTGAGCCCGTGATGCGAATACTTTCTCGAGCAATTTTCTCAACTCTTGGTTCCCCTTTCAGACATGGTGTGTTCGGCTAATGTACTATCCTAGTACCAATCCTTGCACCCTTCATCACTTGACGAAAGTTCAGAGGGTCCTTTCCATTGAAGATGACAGTTGGAATCTTCGACCTTCCCACCACCCGGATCGCAACAGGATCGAACAGCTTGTATTCTCCAGCGTGTGTGCCAGACCCCGCCAATATCAAACTCAGCTCTTCGACAGTCACAGTACCAAGCTTCTTTGCGCCTGATATCTTGGGGTTCTTGTCATAGACTCCATCAACGTTTGTTGCGTTCATCAGCAAATCCGCCTTTACAGTTTCAGCGGCAAGAGCTGCAACAGCATTAGTGGATTGACCTGGGTTTAGACCGCCCATGAGAACCACCTTTCCGCATTGGATGGCAGTTTCAAGCTCATCTAGTGTTTCCACAACCTTTGGATATGCAAGATCACCAAGGGCTGCACAGAACAGCTCGGCATTGTTACGTGCGACCTTGATTCCCAACCAGTCACACTGAGTTTCGCTTGCTCCTAGCGCTCTGGCGGCAGATATGAAGACTCGTGCTGGCCTTCCACCTCCAACTACGATGACCATGCTGTGCCCGTCTTCAACGATGAAGTCCACTCCTTTTGCGTAGTCTCTCACCATGTCGATGAGAATCCGGCCCGTGTCATCATAGAGGAGTGAGCCTCCTAGTTTCAGAACAGCTCGCATTTCGAGTCCCCTGGTACAATCTCCGAACAACTACATTTTCTTAGAGGCATTAAAGAAGCTTTCTTGAATGGACAGGATTGACGATATTTCGAAAAGCGATTGAGCTTACTAGAAATCATCATCGTGCCAAATAGTCCATCTCTTCCCAGTCTGACACAGTATTCAGCCTCTCAAGGTCATCATCAGAGAGCTTTATCTCAAAGGCGCCAAGGTTCTCCTCCAGCTGCTCCAAGGTGTTGACACCAATAATGGGTGCCGTTACAGTCTTTCTGGTCAAGACCCATGCCAGTGCAATCTGGGCTGTTGATGCATCATGAGTGGCAGCTATCTCATTTAGATCTTCAACAATTCTGTAGTTTCGTTCCTTTCCATATCTAGAGGATATTGTCCCTGCTCTCTTAGAGTCTGGAGTAGACTCCTCGGTGTATCTTCCCGTTAGGAATCCACCCCCTAGCGGACTGTAATTGATTACGCCTAGATTGTATTTGACAATCACTGGTTCGAGATACTTCTCATAATCTCTTCTTCTTGCTAGGCTATAAGGTGGCTGAAGTGATTCATACCTCGCAAGCCCGTTTTTATCACTGACCCAGAATGACTCTATGAGCTCAGCAGCAGTGAAGTTCGACGCACCGATATAGTTCACCACGCCATCGTCGATGAGTTTAGTATAGGCTCTCAGGGTTTCTTCCTGCAGTGCCTCCGGGTCAAACGAATGACTCTGGTACAGGTCTATCCATTCTGTCTGTAACCTATCTAGGCTCCTATCTGCTGACTTGAGGATGTGTATCCGCGAGAGACCAGCATCATTCGGCTTCTCACTCATCTCTCCACGAACCTTTGTTGCAAGGATGAGGTCGTCCCGATTCCCATGGTCTTTAATCCACTTGCCTATGATTTCCTCGGACCTTCCAGCATACGACCCATCGCCCCATTTTGAATAGATGTCTGCGGTATCTAGAGTCGTAATCCCTGCCTCTATCGCCGCATCAAGGAGTTTGAAGCTGTCCTCCTCACTCACTATCCATCCCATCTGCATCGATCCCAGAATAAAACGTGATACCTTCAATCCCGTGCGGCCAAGCCTCACAAATTCCATCCGCGTCACCAATAACGATAGTTAAGGCATTGAGAGTTAACTGTTTCGGTATCGTAAGAGTAAGACATCTGACTCCAGTTTATAAGAACATAGACGAATCTAAGAACTAGTCTCGCATGGTGACGAAAGATGATCTCTAGGAAGATGATTCTCGTTTCAGTAGCGATTGGATTATTGATGATGTCACTGACCACAGTGCCTGTCAGAGCTGATGTTGAAGGGGAGATCTACTACTACAGTGCGACCTACTATCAGGAATCCACTCAGGTGGATAATGACCCTTCGTATGGTTATTCAATCAAGGGCGATTTCAGGGTCTATGTCTATAATATAAGTGAAGTTGGAGGCGAGGATGTCATCAACTACAACTATCAGGGATATGTCTCGTGGGGTGGATTATTCTACGTCGACCATAACGATTCAGTTGCCTTTCAGGATCAAAAGGTGTACTGGGATCTCTCCACCAGCGACTCTAACTCAAATAATCGATCAGAGAGTTCAAATGTTGATACATATCCTCAAGACAGTTGGATGGACTGGGGAGAAGATTTGTTTGTGAATCCGATCTGGAGCACTCATGAATCGGACTGGAACGATGCAATCGAGGACACAGAATCTGATAACTCATCCACACTAATTAGTCAGTCAATTGGTGACGGAAGATTCTCCTTCCAAATTGAGGTACTAATGGAAAACCTCGCTGAGAATCTCAATGGCACAAGAACCTATACCTATTCATCAAGCTTTGATGAAGATGGTGTCCTGCTCGATCTGAGTTATACTGAATTCACAAGGTGGGAGAATGAGAATACAACCATCGACATGACCGAAAAATACGATTTGTTGCGAACAGCCGGCCCTCCTGGTGGAGGACTTAATCTAAGCATGGATGTCCCTTTGGTTGTAACAGCTGGAATTGGCGTTGTCACTCTCATTGTGGGTCTGCTGATAGGCCGGAGACTTTGGGCCTAAGAATACCCTGTGGGGCGATGAATCAGTAGGTTCATTGTCCCTCTACCTTCTTTTTCGACTAGGATTCGTTGGTCAAACGGACTTGCCCATAAGCCTTTTAATCCACACTCCATCCAGCGGATTGAATCAGCACCAGCTGAGCCTTGTTGACATCAAGGAGAATTGATGTTTTGCCAGACAAGTTGGAACCCGCAATAAAATCGAAGAGATGGAAGCCAGACTCCGAGGAGGAGATTCTCGCGCTTTGGTCCAAAGAAGATACCTATGCATTCAATTCTGACTCAGGGAAGACAATCTACAGCGTGGACACACCACCCCCCTACCTATCAGGTCCTATGCATGTCGGTCAGGTAATTCACTACACTCAGATTGATATCAATGCAAGATTCCGAAGAATGCAAGGTTTTGAAGTGAACTTTCCTCTTGGGATTGACCGTAACGGTCTCCCTGTAGAAGTGAGAGTAGAGAAAGAACTCGGTCTTAGTATGCATGAAACCCCTCGTGGTCTATTCCTGCAGAAGTGCAAGGAGCGTCTTGACGCAGATGAGAGGATCACTGTTGATGGGTTCAAGCGGCTTGGAATTGGCTTCAACACTTATGAAGACGAAGGCAGCTATAGGACTGATGATCCCAAATATCGAGCTGTGACTCAGGCTACTTTCATTGATATCTGGAATAAGGGGCTTGTCTACAGGGATTACCGGCCTAACAACTGGTGCTTTGACTGTGGGACTACTATTGCAGATGCAGAGGTTGAATACTCTGAACGGCCAACCACATTGCACTATCTGTATTTCCAAGTAGAAGGGAAGGATCCAATCAAGATTGCTACGACACGACCTGAACTTCTTTGTGCATGCGGAGCGGTGTTCATTCATCCAGATGATTCTCGCTATGACGGCTATGCGGGAATGAAAGCAAAGGTCCCACTTTTCGGCCAAGAAGTTCCGATAATTGAGAGTCCAACAGCGCAGATGGAATTTGGGACTGGGGCGCTAATGGTATGCAGCTACGGTGATCAGGCTGATGTAATGGCGTTTCGTGACTATGCGCTCAGGCCGATAGCTGCAATATCCCCTGATGGCCGAATGACTGACGCCGCTGGTGATTACTCCGGAATGAGGATTTCTGAGGCCAGAGATGCAATCATTGCTGAACTCAAAAAACAAGGCCTGCTCTATGAACAGGAACAGTCCATGCAAAGAGTTCCACTGTGCTGGCGAAGCAAAACTCCCATCGAGTTCATCGCTATGGAGGAATACTACGTAAAACAAGTGGACTTCGTTGACCAATTGATGAAGATAGCTAGGGAAGGTACTTTCTTTCCGTCACATCACCGACAAATCCTCATTGACTGGTTGAATCGTGTGACGGTGGATTGGCCGGTGTCTAGGAGAAGATACTACGGAACAGAGATTCCAATCTGGTACTGCAACTCCTGCAAGGAGCCTGTGGTGCCAGATGCAGATGAACTCAAGTACTATCAGCCCTGGAAAGACGACCCGCCATTCTCAAAGTGTCCAAAGTGTGATGCTGAGGAAGGATTCACTGGAGAGGATCGTACATTTGACACATGGATGGACTCATCAATCAGTGGGATGTACGTTACAGGATACCCGCGTGACATGAAGCTTTTCAGGAAAGCTTTTGGAAATGTCATGCGACCCCAGGGCAAAGACATTGTGAGGACTTGGCTCTACTACTCTTTGTTAAGAACATACCAGCTCACGGAAAAACCCGCATTCAGCGAGATGTGGATATCAGGCCATGTGGTCGATGAGAAAGGCGAAACGATGAGCAAGTCAAAGGGCAACTCCCCTCCTCCCATGCCATTCGTTGAGAAATATGGTGCGGACTCGATGCGGCTATTTGGCGTGATGGAAGCAGGACTTGGAAGTGATATCCGGTTTGCAGAAGACCGTCTGGCTGGAGTGTCCAAGTTCATCACAAAGCTCTGGAACATCGCTCGATTCATCTCGATGTTTCCTGTGCCCGAGGAGATTGACTTCAAGAAACTCACACCTGTAGACCAATGGATACTAGCAGAAGCAAATGCGGTCATTGAGAAGATTCTGCCAGATTGCGGCGTATTGGACTTCCACAGACCCGCCATTGAAATCCGTGGTTTCACTTGGAGCCTCTTTGCAGACCATGTCATTGAGATGCTGAAAGGACGGTGTTTCAACTCAGACGGAAGGTTCTCAAAAGATGAACAGGAGTCAGGGTGGCATGCTCTACACACAATCCTGAAGTTGATACTAAAAGCGTTGGCACCAATTACCCCCTACATCACAGACAAAATCTATCGCGAGCTATACTCCAGCAAAGGGATTCATGGGGAGGCTTATCCATCCACACACGATGATTGGAAGTCGAAACTGACCGAGTATACAGACCTCCTTATCAAGACCAACGGCGGCTTTTGGAAGTTCAAGCGAGAGAACGGTCTCTCCCTGCGTAAAGGACTGGCTGAAGCATGGATCTCTCCCAAACTAGAACCATGGGCAAAAGACCTTCAGGCAATGCATGGGATTGAGAAGCTGAATTTCACTGATTCAGAAGGCCAAGGCACTGAGGTCGCACTTCCTGATTCTGAGGAAGTAATCTATGTCACTCCTCTCCCAGATGAATGATAATCATCCGACTGATACACTGTTCTGGTGTTCCGTGGGGCACTTCATGCTGTTAGATACCAGACAATACTTCCCTGCCAATTCCAGAGCCCTCTCTGCCTTTGGCACAAGGTCTTGCGACGACACAACCACATGTGCCTTCAGCTCTATCTTGGTGAACTGGAAGCCTTTCTCGACCCTTTCAAGCGTTCCCTTGCCTTCGCAAGTGAAAGACTTGAAGTCGAATCTCATCTTCCCAGTGAATGTAACAAAGGTTGTCATAAGACAGGATGTGGCAGCTCCAACAAAGAGGTCCTCTGGAGAC
>JBHLPF010000059.1:5253-13391 GCA_048939765.1 Promethearchaeota archaeon | reverse complement strand
CCATTGGGCAGTCTATCGGCATCTCCCCAGATGATCGACCAATATCTGTCAGTCCCTCTCCAAACCCAAGACGCATTTGCTACCATTCTGTCCTCATCAACTGTAATCTCAATTATTCGCGACTTGTGATTTCTTTCCAAATTCTTGTTATGAAGGTCATTGTCAAAGAGGATGAATGTATCATCATCTATTCTTTCCAGACCGTGCGAGTGGAAAAACAAATAATCAACATTGAGCCCGAATGTATCGTACATGGCGAAATCGCCATACTCGCCCAGACCCCAGATAACATTTCCAGTTTTATGGTCGATCTTGTAGAATGTGTTCACGTTTCTAGGGTTATAGTAGATGACATCCTCGTCTGCGTCGTAGGATAGAGTGTTGGAATGAGCGATGTCAGGAACACCTTCAACAAGGTGACTGTAAGGACATTGCATGTCGAGTGTGATGAATTTGCTTACATCTAGCGACCAAACGAGATTGCCATTCAAGTCGTATTCATTTATCAGATCGAAGATATACGTGCTATCTTCAATTTCAATTTCGTTTTCCTTGAATGTAAATACAGTCTGATTATTCGGATTATACTCATATTCATGATGGCCATAGAAACCAAGGAATTCTGTCGTCCCCGTGCATATATTCACCAGAGCAACATCGAGTGGGTAGCCAACTAGGAGAGTCGTCGGACTCACGAACTCAACAGACAAGTCTGCCAGTTGACAAACGCCGCCGTTGGAGATAATACGCTCATATAGAATATTCCCTGCCATAGTACTGATGATCAGAGTCTGGTTATTCTGGCGACTCAATATCTCACTCTCCTCCAATACAAATAGGTTGTAGCCCTCAAAAGCCGCTAGAGTCTTTGTTACTTCGATTTCTCCATGCATTATATCGACCGTGTGGTGGGCTGAAGTCAGCTCAGTCTGAACCAAAGCTGGAGTTATTGGTTGGATAAGAATAACCACAGTGATAATGCAGTGTAGCTTTCGTGAGAATATGAGGCTCTCTCTGGAGGACACGGTGCCATCCGACCTGATACACATCCGACTCTGGCTGTTGATGCTGGGAACACATGTACAATGATGATTATGACAACCAGTGTATCAGGATGCTATGATCTCGTGGATCCAAACCAAGTCGCCCACCAATAGAACAGTGATATCATTACGATGACAACAACCACAACAAATAGAACTATGCCGATTGACTTCATATCTTCCTTATCCAGAATTCACAATCCTCCTCTACAAATGTGATAATGTAAATGAGCACCATTTCACCATAATATTAGGACTCCATGAATCCAAACCAGGAGTTCGTTATTCCTAGCCATAAAAACAGGAATGACCCAATTATGATGATAATGAATATGGCTAGTACGATTCCAATTTCTCTCCGTGGTAAGGGCTGCTCCAATTTATCCATCCTCCTCTTCTTCTTAGTGGGGCTGATTGCACCCTGACCAAAACGGCGTTATATTGCTGAGCTTTTATTTAAGTCATTTCACAGAAGTGCATTTGACCATTACCGACGAATGAATGACTATGACATTCTGCTTTGGATGAACGGTCTGTCGCGATTTATGTTTGCGACGAAATATCATCACTGATATATGCTCTCATGCAGGTTGAAGCTTGGGTATATCAGCCTACGCGTCAATAGAGGTGTGAGTTTTGAGCGATGAACTGAACTTCAAAATAATAGTCTTGCACCTCTCTGCTATTGCGCTGGTTCTGTTCTATTTACTGTACACGCCCTGGACAGCGCTATCTGCATATGCAACAGTGATGGGTGCAGAAATCTGGGCCTACTACGCTGCAATTCTATTGGGAATGTTATTCCCTCTGTACTATGCTATGGGGAAAGAGAACATGGCATGGTTGGTACTTGGCCTTGCCATCATCATCAATTCGATAGTCTGGCTGTTTGTTGAGGTGACAGCAGCAGCTGAAGTATTGCTGATACTAAGTATAGGCATATTGTTGTTCTTGGGTTCAATCTTGGAACGAAGAACGGATGAAGGGGAGTTGGTGAAGAGCCTCTTTCAAACTTCGAGAGGACTATTCATCGTTCTGGCAGCTGGCTTCTATGCTAATTGGGCTCTCAATGATTTCTTTGGACCACTGAGCATTAATCACATTATGCCTCCGTTCATCTACATGGGAGGCGGCTTGTTTGCTATATTTGGAATAGTCCTTTTCGCCAATGGTCTATTCAAACTTCTGAAGATGTTCACTGGAGAAACGAATAGCAGGTTGTTTGACAATTTGGCAAAGGTATCCTACGTTCTAATGGTGATTGTCTTCCTTCTAGGAATTACTTACAATGTGACGACCTATGTATTCCTCAATGCTTGGGGCGCAGTATCATTCCCAACATCAATAGATTTCTTTGCAGATATATCAGCGGTTGGAAACTCCAGCTTAGGTGCCATCCTTTTGATTATCCTGTACATCTGCGGCATGTACAGAATCGTTGAGAGATCAGGACGGTAGTCGGATATTTGTTCTACTATACATTGCATCTTGAATGTGGCCTGACTGGGACTTGGTCAATCTCTCCTGGCTCATTTCCATTGCCAAGACTATTGCATTATCAAATAGTACACCAAACTCTTGGAAGATTAGGTCTCTAGCCATCCTGTCCAGCCAAACAGGTAGGTAAGGTATAATGCAACTAGCACGATAATGACTGCAACGAGTATCACTCCGCCAAGAGTCTTCTTTTCTTTCGCATCCAATCTTCATTCCCCTCTATGAGAATCCCTTCATATAACAGCGTTATAGAGTTGAGCTTCTATTTAAATTATGTCATAAAAATGAATTTGACCATTATCTAATAATGAATGACTATGACCTAGTGCTTTGGATAAACCTTCTGCGCTCCTTCTCCCATTTCTTCCGCTCCGATCTAAGCTGGAACAAATCCACATCTTTGTAGATGAGGCCCTCCTCTCGAGCTGGTAGTTTCCTCTCGATCTTTTCCTTCTCAGGAGTGTATATGAGCGAGTCGCCGAACTCAGCTACATTGGCAAAGAAACAGTACGCATAGATTGACCTTCTGGCATCAAAGTGAGCTGCATCGAAATCAGCCGTGACCGGAGTAAATGCGGGATTAAGCACCAAATCGATTGGTGGATTGAAGTTCTTCAATTCAACGCGCAAATCCATGTCCAGGAAATCGCGACAGATAACAATAGCCATTCTTCCATATTCTGTGTTGCAGACTATGGTGTTTCTTGGGTGCTGTCCAATATCGATACCCTCAGTGAATCTTCTACCTTTGAGATGGATGATTGCGGGGATATGTTTGACTTGCTCCCAAATAACTCCGGTAGGTCCGATGACTCTGCATAGGTTCTGCTTGGATTCCTCCTCATGAAAGGACCCCGGGATGATGTACATTCGATGCTTCTTCGCCAGTTTGGTTACCTCATCAACCAATTCTGGATAGTTCAAGTCTATTGTCATCTCAGGGAAGAGTAGGACATTGACCCCCGTTTCATTGGCTTCATCGATCGCTTTCTCAACCTTGGCCCTCACCTCGTCAATCCTATCTTTTTGAATTACCAATAGACCTTTGCCAAATTCCTCATAATATTCCCCTAGAAGGTCTCCATTCTGAGAGAGCCCAATCTGAGCAATGCCTACTCGAAACTGAGTCTTTTCAACAGCTTCTTCTCCTTCGAGTAGGTCGGAATACGCTAGGCGGTACTTTTCCTTGACTGCTTCATCGCCAAACTCCTTCTTCTCGTCAGCTGTAAGGACTGCCACTGTCTTCTTGATCATGCGTTCAAGGTAGTCATCTAGTTGGGCAAAGTCAATCATTTCCTTTCGAGATGGATTCCGCTCAATTATCTTCTGCCACTTGTCTACCTCCAATTGCAGCAAATCTCTTTCGTGAGCTACTTTTCTAGCAAGAATGTAGAGGTCTTTCTCTTGAGTCATAATATGTGCCTGCGACAGCAGGATTCTTGCTTTCTCGATATCCTGCTCAACTAATGCGAATTTCGATTGAAGGATATACGCCTCAGCAAGGAGGGAGTAGGACATCTGAGACTTGGCGATGCCCAAGATCTGCTGCGTAATATCCTTTGCACGCTCAAAGAGATCCTCGTCACCTGTCATCTTGAACTCGAATAGAAGCAAGTCACAGAGATGGATCATTGCAGTCACAATGAGAGTGTGCTGAACAACTTCTTCTTGAATAATCTCAGCGAATATTCCTTGAGCTTCAAGTTTCTCGCGCGCGCCCTTGCTTGCCTTGAGTCGGATTGCTCTAGCTACTCGATAACGCTGGTCGATAATCCGGTTGCTTGTCCTCTCATTGAGTTCCTGAAGATTGTGAAGTGCATCATCTGCAACTTCAAAGTCATTATTCTCTATAGCTACAGTTATGACAAAGTAGTAGGCAGCAGCTGTGTAGGGGTCATTGCCTGATTCCTTGAACAATTCGAGGCTTTGCTGTAGGGTTTTCAAAGCTAGTTCCGGTTCACCCCTCTGGCGATGAATTCCACCGATATTGAGGAGTGAGAGAGCTATGTCTTGTTTGTTTCCAAGTCCTTTTCTAATCTCTAGGCTTCTTTGATGATAGTCCAGCGACTGAATGAGGTTTCCTCGAATCTCATAGGCGCTGCCTAGGTTGTTCAAAATTAGAGCCATTCCCTGCTTAACATCTATCTCCTTATAGATCTCTAATGCCCTATGATAGCATTCCAACGCTTGGTTTAGACTCCCCCTTGTCTGGTAGACAGCTCCTACGTTTGTCAAGGAGGTCGCCAGATCCGGCTTATTATCCAGTGTTTCTCTAATGTGTAGAGCTTGATTGTGGTAATCCAATGCACTTTCTAAGTCACCTTTCATCACTAGGACGTTTCCTAGATTGTTCAGAATTACTGCGATTTCATAGGGTATTCCCAATTCGCGTCTGATTGACAAGCTCTCCTCGTAATACTCAGCCGCTGCATCAAGATTCCCCTTGGACCATTGCACCAGGCCAAGATTGTTTAGGGCGCTAGCTTCGCCTGTCTTATCGCCCAATTCACGATAGACTTCGAGACTTTCTTCGTGATACTCACCCGCTCTGTCTAGGTCTCCTTTGTACCAATTGAGAATTCCGCAATGATGTATGAGCTGCGCTTCTCTTCGCTTGAGCTCTGATTCTTCAATTTCCTCTAGTCCTGAATCCTGTCGTTGTAGTAGACTCTCAATCTCCGGGACTATCAGAAAACCCTCATCAAATTCTCCAGAACGCCATGCAAGCTCAACCTTAATCAGAAGAAAGTCAGCTGTCAGAAGTTCATTTTCCTGCTGCCTAGCGATTTCTAGAGCTTTATCAACAACACGCGCGGCCTTCTCAAGGTCCCCTAGCTTGATCCGTAATTTACACTCAAGAAGAAGGCAATGAAGACTATCAGCAGGCTCCAGCTCATAGGGTGAAAGGGAATGTACTATCTCGAGGGCTTGATTATACTCGCCACTTTTCAGTAGCTCTTCTGCTCGCGCCAGCTCGTCGCAAGGTTGACCTGTCAATATCCCTATCTCACTGACCTATTCGATGTTCTAATGGACAGAATTCAAGTTCCTCTCATAAGAATTCAACGCTTGAAGAAGATGATAGATGTTCGATGAGGAAATCAAGATTGAGGGGTATCTATCAGTTTCTTCAATTCAACAGTCCCAGGCCAGTCAAAGATGTTATTGGAGTAAAGCACCAAGGAAGCCACCGAGTCCACAAAGGGCGCTCTTCTAATAGCTCTAGATATTGTTTCCGCGATTTCAATCTCACTGACTACAAACCTGGCGAATATGATTGGAGCTACTGCAGAAATGAATGGAGACCAGAACTCATCAGGAAAATTCTCATGAAGCCACTGCACAATCTCATCAGTGGTGGTGCTCTTTTCATCCCAGGCAATCTTCATAAAAACCTCAGTCAATCCGCCTATACCGAGGTTCCAAAGAACACTGAAATCGACTCCTTCCCCTTGATTGAGGTCGTCAATTGCTCTTCGTGCTCTTCGTGATGTCATCCCTGTTGCTTTTGCAACGTCAACGATAGTGGCGCGAGTATTCTCCACAAGATACCGAAGCACAGTCTTTTGCGTCTTAGAAAGTTTAACCTTCTTACCCTTTGGGTAGAGCAAGACATGAATGTCGACATCGGTAACAGATTCAAGCTTCCTTATCTGAGAACCAAACTCCAAGAGCGCCCTTGAACCACTCAAGGCAGCAAATACTACATAGAGACCTCCCATGCCACAAGCGACTGAACTCACCTGTGCCACAGATGGATTGCTTCCCATGGCTTCAATGAGGTCCTCCTGATATTCTGTGCCATCAGTCTGGACAATAGATAGAACAAGATCCGCCTTCATCATAGCGAAGGATGGTGTGATGAGAAACTGATCAATTAGGCCTGATTCGACAAGCTTTGCAACTCTCTTCTTTGCGGCATTTGCTGTAAGCCCGATCCTGTCTGCTATTGCCTGGTATGATAGCCGGCAGTCTTGGTCTAGAGCGAATATGATTCTCTTGTCAATATTGTCCAAGGATTTCACATCATCATTGTAAGTTGAGGTTTGTTTGGCTCGAGAGTCGCAGGTCATTTGTGTTTCGGTTTCTGGAGATATTAATCATTGCAGAATGACAAGCCTGCCAAATCTGCTCAAGTTGAACTGAATCTCTTCTCTGAATGAATTGACATGTGCTATTTGAAATATTAAAGTAATTAGTCACGGCTCAGTCTATTTCGAGTCTCGGAGACCTTTTGTCGAAGCTCCGCGCATGGTCGGCTCGTAGTGTTGTCATATCCACGACATATCTTCAAGACTTCCTCAGTTGGTCTGAGAGCGCAAAGACTTCTTGACTTCAACACTGAGAGAGAAGAGAGAGAGCCTATGTCTAACAGAAACAAGGTCAACAGATGCTTCTTATCAGTGACGTTGTCCATGTTCATGCTGGCCTTGGCGGCAAATGTGACGCCTGTCACAGACCTTGAAGGCATAGCTGCTCAGTCCGCAGTGGTGGTCTCAGAACCTGAGAGAGGGGGAATGCTTGCTGCAGGCACTCCACATGGTCCAATAGCGATTGATGGGGATGCCAACTTCTCGGACATGGCTCTGCTAGAGGCATGGCCTGGCGATGGTTCTCCTGAGAACCCGTACATAATTGACGGATTGAACATTGACCTTGATGGTAGACGCGGTTCATGCATAAGCGTTAGCAATACACGTGTCTGCTTCATTACAAGCAACTGCAATCTCACTGGTGCCTATCAAAATTACATGGATTGGATTCAAAGTCAGGGAGCTGGAATCAACCTAGAGAATGTCACTGGCGGTGAACTAGTCAACAACACCTGCAACAGAAACGACTTTGGCATCGTCCTCTATGATTCAGATTACAACACCGTGGCGAACAACACCTGCAACAACAACACGATTGGCATCTGCTTTGGAAACCCGATTATGGAGAATATGCTAGGAGATTCAGATTCCAACACCGTGGCGAACAACACATGTAGCAGCAACGAATATGGCATCTCCCTCTGGGATTCAGATTACAATACCATAGCGAACAACACCTGCAACAACAACAGAGATGGCATCGTAATCGGTGAATCAGATTACAACACGGTGGTGAATAACACCTGCACCAGCTATGGCAGAGATTTCACACATGGCATCCGCCTCTATGATTCACATGACGATACCGTGGCGAACAACACCTGCAACAACAACGGAGATGGCATCGTAATCGATGAATCAAATTACAACACGGTGGTGAATAACACCTGCAACAACAACTGGAATGGCATCTTTCTCGATGGGTCAGATTCCAACACCATGACGAACAACACGTGCAGCTACAACGGAGATGGCATTTACATCGGAAACTCAAATTCCAGCATCGTGATGTACAACATCTGCAACAATAACAGCATTGGCATCCACCTCACTTACTCAGATTCCAGCACCGTAGTCAACAACACCTGCTCCAGTAATGACATTGGCATCTCCCTCCGGGATTCAGATTACAATACCATAGCGAACAACACCTGCAACAGCAACACCGAATATGGCATCGGCCTGGAGTATTCGCAGAACAACACCGTGGCGAACAACACCTGCA
>JBHLPF010000059.1:0-5153 GCA_048939765.1 Promethearchaeota archaeon | reverse complement strand
CCGAATATGGCATCGGCCTGGAGTATTCGCAGAACAACACCGTGGCGAACAACACCTGCAGCTACAACATGGTTGGCATCTACCTCTATGAATCATATTACAGCACCATGGCGAACAACACCTGCTTCAACAACACCGAACATGATATACTCGAGGAGTTTGAATCCGGAAAGTTTGTTCCTTTGGTTTTCCTGTTGGTCGGGCTCTTAGGAGTCACCCCTGGGGCTATCGTGGTGCTGGGTCCAGGATTGAGAAAGGCCTTTGAAGCATGGCAGTTGGAAGGAAACAAACGGAGAGAGGCCTATGATGAAGAAAGAAGACGGTGGGAGGCCGACCAAGAAGCGCGTCTGGTAGAGGAAAGACGGAAAAGACGCTACAAGGATGATATCACGTATCCTGGCGTGGTGAGGAGATTCACTATCATTCTAATGGGAAGGTCAATCGATCTGTTCTTCTGGATCAAGATGGCAGTGGCAATTCTCATTCTCTTCATAATTCCCATTGAGATCACCTACTTTGATTCTTTCATCACTGATTACTATGAAATCTCGGTTAGCTCCGTGCTAATAGATTATAATGATTCGAGGGACAGCTACAGTCCTCCATTGACAATTAGCCATCCTATGACCTTGGCCATTGCATTTCTTATTTGTATACCTGCAATCCTGTTGAATCGCAAAATCAGGAATCAAAATTCAACTGAACCAATCCGAGACGCTGCGTTAGCCGCGTACTTTGGCACTGCAGTTTTGGCGATTTACTTCGTGCAACATTTCCCACCAGCTGAGTTGTTGTGGTTGGTACAGACAAGCCCTGATTTGAAACTCCTTCCGTTCGGAACGCTAGTAATGGCCATTCTGATTGTCCTTCCTCTCATAATTAGGGAATCCAGTCATCCGGACTTTCAAGCAAAGCATAGAATCCTAGCTTGTGCAATTGGTTTTGTTACTACGTTAGTGCCAGTAGGGATGACTGCCGTTTTTTCAAGGGAATATACGCTTTATTCCTTGCTTTCCCTATGCTATATCTTTGGGTATGGCATGTCGGTTGGGGCAACCGGTCTTCCATGGCAACCGGTTACTCAAATATCCATCAACTTTTACGCCTTATCGCCAATGGATTCCTTATATTATCTCACATACCTCTTACTACATCTTCTATTTGGGTTCTCCATACTACGTTACCTGAAAGGCTTGATATCAAGACAAAGAGTCCTTCTCATCGGAATATCAAGCATTCTCCTCCCCTACATTGCTGCATTCCCGGGAATAGTGTTTGGAGCTCAAGTTCCTACAATCGTGCTTCCTGTTCCAGTCCTACTAATAATGGGGACTATTACTATTGTGTCATCAGACCCTATAGTCAAGCACCAAGCTGAATTTTCTGGAACAAAGAGCGATAAAGCAGCAGCTATATCTCATCCAGAATCGAGCATAGAAGTCCCTCTCTCATATATGATAAGGAGCAAATTCATAGGAGCTAAGAGAAGGATTGCTGAGCTTATGGGTCGGACTTAACCTGTCCCACTTATTACCTAGTGATACCCTGCGCTCTTCAATCGGAGTTGCTCATTTGAAAGAACAGAATATTCTGCAGCTTCAAGAGGAGATGAACGCTGGAAGACTCACTTCGAGGGAAATTGTAGAATGGTATCTAAAGCGCATCGAAAGAATCGACAGCAATGGACCGAAACTCAACTCCATTATTGAACTAAACCCTGACGCTTTAGCTATCGCAGACGATTTGGATAGCGAACGCAATGAAAAAGGACCAAGAGGCCTCATGCACGGTATTCCGGTTGTGCTCAAAGACAACTTCGATACTGCAGACAAGATGATGACCACTGCTGGCTCTCTTGCACTCTTGGGTTCTATCCCTGTGATGGACGCGTTTGTAGTTAAGAGACTACGAGAAGCTGGAGCCGTTATCCTTGCTAAAGCGAACCTGAGCGAGTGGGCGAATTTCAGATCCGAACACTCCTCAAGCGGTTGGAGTAGTCGAGGAGGACAGACACTCAATCCATATGCGCTAGACAGGAATCCCTGTGGTTCAAGCTCAGGGTCTGCTGTAGCAGTAGCTGCAGACCTATGCACCGTTGCCGTCGGTACTGAGACCGATGGCTCTGTGATTTGCCCTTCCCATGCAAATGGCATAGTTGGGATTAAACCTACAATCGGACTGGTCAGTCGCTCAGGAATTGTCCCCATCAGTCATACTCAAGATACCGCTGGACCGATGGGAAGGTCTGTCGCAGACGCAGCCATTCTTCTTGGAGCCATGACGGGCGCGGACTCGAGAGACCCTGTCACAAAGGAGAGCGAAGGAAAGAGCCACACAGACTATACGAGATTTCTCAACCCGAAGGGGCTTGAAGGTGCCCGAATCGGAGTGGTCAGGAATCTCTTTGGGTTCGATGAACGAGTGGATGCAATCATGGAGGATAGCCTCAATGTCATGAGAGAGAATGGGGCTGAAATAGTCGACCCGACTGATATTCCCAGTGCTAAGGAATTGTGGGACGTAGAATATGAGGTCCTTTTGTATGAGTTCAAGGACAACCTAAATGCATACCTGGCCGGGCTTGGACCGGATGCCCCGGTGAAATCACTGAAAGAGATCATCGAGTTCAATGAAGCTAATAGAGAGAAGACAATGCCCTTCTTTGGGCATGATATCATGCTGAAGAGCCAGGAGAAGGGCTCGCTCGACGAAAAAGAGTATGTCGAAGCCTTAGAGAAATGCAAGAAACTGGCACAGACTGAAGGTCTGGATCATGTTCTGAAAGAGAAGAACTTGGATGCAGTTGTTGCACCATCTGGTGGCCCTGCCTGGCTCACCGATTATGTGACAGGAGATCACTTTTCTGGAGGTTCATCATCGCTGGCAGCGGTATCTGGCTATTCAAGCATTACAGTACCTGCTGGCTATATTCATGGTTTGCCAGTAGGAATTTCATTCATTTCTGGGCCATATCAAGAACCGAAACTTATCGAGATCGCATATGCATTCGAACAAGCGAGCAAGATTAGGCAACCACCCGAATTCAAGCCTAGTGTGGAATTCAATTCCTAGGCGTCTTCATTTCCTTCCTGGGCTAGCATCTCCCCTAGCTTTGCCTCACCATACCAAGGGAAATCATATGTTGAATAGCAGACCAATGTCTGTAGGGACTTGACAACTGGGGCATCTATGATCTGATTCGTGATTCGGTCAACATCCAGCAGGTCATGAACAACAAACCTCGTGTAGACCAACGGTTCCGCAGCAGCCACAAAATACGTCCAGTATTCCTCTGGGAATTCTCTGTTAAGCCAGTCAATTATCTGGGTGTGGTCAGAATCTCTCTCAGCCCACTCGATGCATGCCCAAAATGAAGTATTCCCTATGGTGTTCACATCCCATCTGACTGTGAACCTAACTCCGCCTTCCTCCTCAAGTTCCTGCAATGCTTTTCGTGTGGCCCGAACAGGAAGTTGAGCCTTCCTAGCGACCTCGCTGATTTGCATGCGAGGATCATCCATAAGGACCCGTAGGACGCGCATCTGTCTCTTAGTCAATTTCACTTTCTCCCCCCTATGATAGAGAACTGTATTGAACTTCACTTCTTCAGCTTGAGGGAGTCCACGAAGGAAAGAACCAAGCTGGGCGAGCATCTCAGCTCCGGAGTATTGACCAAAGAAGTGGTATGCGCCACCGCGAGTAGTCACCAAGGGGCTGACATGGTGAATCACAGGATTAGATCCTAGGATTTCAACGGTGTCTTGGCGGTTCTCCCTTCCGTTTGTATGGAGAACCCCTGATACAAACTCCAGATTCATCAAGGCGTTGCTAGGTAACACCATGAAACGGATAATGACTCCACTGTCAATCAGGTTGGTTATTCTTTTCCTAACTGCATTCGCAGTAATCCCCAATTTGCGTGAGAGGTTTTCGTAGGTAATTCTGCAATTTGCATCTAGCTGCCAGAGGATGCTTCGGTCAATTGAATCCAAGACGACCACTGACTTCTTTGGTGGCGCAATCATGTATATACTTCTGCAATTCAGCGACGTGGCCAACTATTCTGCTTGTGAAATCTTCAATCTCCTATGGAGGGCTGAGAAGAATATCAGAAGCAGCACAGATACACATTGCAAGCCCAGGTACAGCGAGGTCATCCCAAGATGAAACAGTGGTTCGTACAATGTTGGAATAAGAGCCATCCCAAGGAAGTAGGCGAATGTCAACACTCCTGCCAAGACTCCGCGCCGGTCAGGTGAGATGATTTGACTGATGGTAATCAACAGCGGAAAGAGGATTCCACCTGCCCACCCTACGAGAATAAGCGACAGACCTACCCATGGAATTGAACCAGCTGTCGTGATATCGCCAACCAGGATGAGTACAGCCATGCTTGCAAATAGGCTTACTATGCCAATAGCTATTGAGATTCCATATCCAAGCCTTCTAATCATTCGGTTCAACAGCAATCCTGCAGTTGCTCCAAATATCCCGGCTCCAAGGAGGAGCAACCCTGTGAGGGTCTCATCAATAGCGCCTGTTAAGCCGCGAGAGGTCCATATCAGGGTTCCAAGATATGCATTGGAAACGAGAAATCCTGAAATTGCCAAAAGAAGGACAATGGGCCTCCGAAGCTCAAGACTAAGATTCCTGATCAGCACCCCTATTCCTGTTTCGTCGTGAACTTGAGTTGGCGGCCGCTTGGCGACTGTAACTGCGACCAAGCCGATAAACACTATCGATAGAATCAAGAGATAGTAGTATTGCCATCCAAGGACAACCATTTGTCCAGCAATGAATGGACCCAGTCCCACTCCAAAAGAGGCAAGAGCTGAAGCTATGCCCATCTTCTTCGGTATTTCCTCTTGGGTAGAACAGTCTGATAGCAGCGCTAGGAGTACAGGATTTGTGAATCCAAAACCAACTCCGGAGACCAAGTTCCCCAGCGCAAAGACCTCTATGGTAGTCGAGAATGCAATTAGAGCGATGCCCATTATGAATGCAACTAGCCCTCCCGCGATAACTTGGACGCGTCCATAGATGTCTGAGATGGCACCTGAGAACAACTGAATGAATGCAAATGGAAACATGAAAGCTGGGATTGCCACAAGGATAGCTGTTGGATCAACCAGAAACTGAGCAGCTATCGGACC
>JBHLPF010000058.1:0-13509 GCA_048939765.1 Promethearchaeota archaeon | reverse complement strand
AAAGACTTTAGGGGAGGGCTGTCTACAGCCTCAGTGTTGGAGGATTCAGAGAGATGTCCACAGATAGGCTTTCTTTAGAGTTTGCAGGAATCAGTTTCAAGAATCCATTCATGCTTTCATCGGCTCCTCCTACAATGGATGCACGGCATATGCTTCGAGCAGCAAAGCTCGGGTGGGGCGGTGCGGTCTTCAAGACAGTCACAGAGGAACCAACGGTAGATCCACGCACAAGACTGGGTGTGCTAAGAAGAGAAGGCTCTCCAATCGGAATGAACAACATAGAACTCTTATCTCGAAAATCTCTGTCGACTTGGACTGATGAGTGGATTCCCAAACTCAAGCGAGAGGCTCCAGAGGATTTTGTGCTTATCTCGAGCATCATGAGCAGCCCTGATCCTGATGGATGGACGAAACTTGCAGAAACGATGACTCAGACGGGGGTGGATGCAATTGAACTGAACGTGTCTTGTCCACACGGTTCTCCTGAGAAGCATATGGGCGCTTTTATAGGGCAAAATCCCGAACTCGTCGAGGCCGTGACCAAGGGGGCAAGAAAAGGGACCGATCTCCCATTGCTAGTGAAGCTCACTCCCAATGTCACAGATATGATTCCAATAGCGGGGGCCGCTGTGAGAGGGGGAGCCGATGCGCTATCTGCCATCAACACCATAGAGTCTCTCATAGGAATCGATGTTGAAACTGCAACACCAATGCCTATTGCCTATGGACCGAATCTGGAGGAGCAGCTCAGCACATATGGCGGCTTCTGCGGTCCTGCTGTGCGACCAATAGGTCTTCGGTTCGTTTCTCAGATTGCTCGTGCCTTGCCTGAAACTCCAATCTCTGGAATCGGAGGAATTGAAGACTGGAGAAGCGCTACTGAGTATCTAATGGCAGGTGCAAAGACACTGCAGGTGTGCACAGCAGCCATGTGGTACGGATTTGGCATCATCAAGGACATGACAGTGGGGTTAGATTCCTTCATGGAACGTAAGGGTTATGCCAGTATCGATGAGGTTGTCGGCAAAGCCTTGCCCAAGATAACTACATGGGAGGCCCTTAGCAAGCTTTCACCAGTTACAGCGTCTGTGATTTCGGACAAATGCACTGGATGCAAGAAATGCGTTATTGCGTGTGCAGACGGAGGATATCTAGCAATTCAGATGCGAGAGGGCAAGGCAGTTGTTAATCCAGAGAAGTGTGATGGCTGTGGGCTGTGTGCTGTAATCTGTGACGACGATGCTGTGGAGTTTGTCAGTTCAGAGTAGCAACAGTACTCAATTTCTCAAAAGGGAACGCAACTCTGCAGAGCTTTGCAAAGGACGATTAGCTATTGCAGGAGGCAGTTCACCTATGCCTGCTATATTCTAGATGACGCAAAGCCCGACTTCTAACAGATCAAAGTCATCACAATGCCGACAAGGCGACGCTGTTGCCATGCAATTTGCCATATTGGATGTTGTACTGTCTGAATCGAAATCTGCACAGCAATTGCTGCTTGAAGTGACTTCATCACATCTCATGTTTTTTCTTACTTGGGTTTGTATGCCGCAATCTTTGCACTGGATGATCGACCGAAACCAGTCTTGCTGACGACTTCCACTCCCTCGAATCCTGCATCGCGCATATGCTGGAGATACTCCTCCTCGAGAATGGCACCCCCAAGACAACCTGTATAGTTGGCTATCTCGTCACGGACCTTTTCCGGCAAATTGGCTTCAAGAACTATGTCAGAAACCATGACTCTTCCGCCTGGTCGAAGGACTCTGTACGCCTCACGGAACACTTGGCCTTTGTCAGGTGCGAGGTTGATGACACAATTGCTGATGACGACATCTATAGAGCTGTCCTCCACTGGCAGGTCTTCTATGTCACCCAATCTGAACTCGACATTCTCAAGCCCCAGCTCCTCTGCTCCAAGCTTCGCTTTCTCGATCATCGCTGGAGTCATATCGACACCTATCACTCGACCGGTATCGCCAACCTTCCTTGCGGCATGGAACATGTCTAGTCCAGCTCCACTCCCCAAGTCTAGGACTACTTCTCCTTCTTTGAGGCTAGCGATGGCTACGGGATTACCACATCCTGCAAACGACTCTGTCGCTGACTCTGGCATGTCTTTCACTGAATAGCCAAGGGATTCTGCATAGGATGTTCGTATATTACCAGGAGGAGCACATTCGGCTGTTCTGCAATCAGAGGCTGCTTGTTCCGTTTCAGTTGGACCACAGCAGCTACTAGCCGCTGGTTGAGCAACCTTGGAATAAGTGTCCTTTACGGCATCTTTGATCTCTTCCGATGACATCTCACTGACTTTCTTCATCTCTGTCAAGACTTTCACCTTTTATTGGATGTCCAATACACTACAGTATATCGGGCGTCCTACATATACATTTAAATGTATCGGACACCCGATATTATATGTGACAGAGGATAGTGAGAATGAGCAATGCTGCCCTCCAGACTGCTGTGATATGCGAGGTATGCTCACATTCCAGATTTTATGGGAGCTTCGAAACGGTCCACTGAATGGGCAGCAGATTGCAGAACAGATTGCTATGCGGCGAGGAACAAAGCCCACGCCAGGCACTATCTATCCAGCTCTCAAAGATCTAGAGGATCGGGGTACTGTCAAGAGTGAAAAGGAAGGGCGTCAGAGAGTCTATAGATTGACGGAAGCTGGTATAGCAGGCTATATCGAAGCCGCACGCTATTTCAATCAGGTATTTGGAGACATAGCTGAAGACGCAAAAATAATCGTGATGAAGACAGGCGATTGCAGCAAGTGTTGACAGCCGCGTTGAACATCGAGGCGTTAACCACATCCCCATGATTCGTTCTATCAGTAGGTTCATCTAGAGCCCCTGTTTCACCATCCCACCATCACAACTGAGTTGCAGAACTGAAATGAGCAAGGGAGTCCAACGCATCTTTTCCCAAGTATCCCATACCTATGAGCTCATCAACCACATCCTGACATTCGGCTTCGATGTGCTTTGGCGTAGAAAGGCGGCGCGTATTGCAGTTAGAGGCGGTGGCTCCAGATGGCTTGATGTCTGCAGTGGTACAGGTGAAACAGCTGCATATCTTCAGAGAGCATCGAAAGGTATTGCTGATGTCATTACAGCAGACTTCTCACTTCCAATGACACGCATGGCTGCAAGTAAGCATGAAGCGTCGAGAATTGAAATGACACTCGCTGATGTCAAACGACTCCCGTATCCCGACAATTCGTTTGACTTAGTCACAATCTCCTTTGCCACACGCAATATCAACAAGAACAGAGAGTCGCTCTTGGAATATCTCCGGGAGTTCAGACGTGTGTTGCGACCAGGTGGACGCTTCCTCAACCTAGAAACGAGTCAGCCTCAATCTCGCTTAGTACGCTGGCTATTCCATCTATATGTTCGACTCACTGTCAAATCACTCGGGAGTCTGATATCTGGATCAAGGGCAGGCTATGCATATCTATCCTATACAGTCCTGCGATTCTATCATGTGGAGGAGCTAGAAACAATTCTTCGTGATGCAGGTTTTTCCAGAGTAGTATCCCAACAAATGACACTTGGACTGGCAGCAATACATCTAGCTGTGAAGGGCAAAAATGATGCAATTCTTCGTGACTAGACATCAGAGATATACCATAATGGCAATCACTTCAATCCTTCACCCTCAACAGAAAATCACATTCGATTACGAGTCTCTGCAAAGAAGCATTTCTAGTAAAAACCACCAAACTGTGGTAGAAAACTAAACAAAGGTTATATTATAACTCATCAAGGTTTCAAGTTGGAGAGGTTTCTCCGCTGAGGCAGACTGGGATGAGCAATCAGAAGCGTGACGCTGCCGCGGAGTCTGAAAGTACGCCATTCAAAGACACCATGTACGTTGAATCAGTTGATCTACTGAAGCTCTATTCTCCATCGTCGAGCAGAATCCGAGTTGCTGTCCGTATTGTTGATAGGCTCAAGAGACCTATTGACATGGCTGAAGTAAATCTCATGGTACGACTCCCATCAGGTGAGCTATTCACAGTGAATGAGTCGACCGAGAAAGACGGCGTTGCCTTCTTTGAGCTATCGGGCATTGAAAATGGAAAATGCGATCTCGGAGTTTCCGATGTCGGCCATCCCTACTTCAAAGTCAACTCAGAAGACCTCCTTACTCAATGGCGCAGCACAAAGATGTAGGTGTGTAGAAACCAAACACTCTCATAAGAACTGGTTCTCTCAGTCCTAATATGCCACTCCCCCAAAGGCGCGCTTACCATATGGTCTACAATACATCTCTACATGAGGCTTTAGACTATGCGTCGGGAACAGTCTGGAATGGAATTGTGCCTGATTTTGGTGTACCGGAACTATCTCCTGAGAAGGTCGCGTTTTATGAACGAATGCAGCTGCGTCAGAGGTCACATGAACTAGGAATTGAATGGGGCTTTCATGCGCCGGGGGATGACGTGAACCTACTATGCACCTACCCGACCATCAGAAATGCGATTCTTGAGTACTTCCGAGACATAATTGACTTTGCACGTGACTTGAGCAAGACCCGAACCAACATTGTTCTCCACGCAGGAACTCCTCCCTCATTCAAGCAGGCGAAAGCCAGGAAATGTGATTTCACTGAGAATCATTCTGACCTATATCTCCAAACATTATGTGATACCCTAGACGCCCTTATCACTCACTCCAGAGTTCATGCGAATATCGTTCTAGAAAACTCATTTTGGAATCCAATAGTACGCAAAGCAATCGACAAAATGGTTCCAAGAGGCCTGAAGCTTTGCCTTGATATCCCAAAACTCTACGCGCCCAAGCTTGACGAAGATGACTGGGCTGTTTTTGAGAGACACAAAGATGCCATAGAAGTCGTTCATGTCCATGATCGAAGCGACCTATACGGCGAGCATCAAATAGTCGGAGATGGCTCGATATACTTTGAGCGTCCGCTGCGTCTTCTGGCTGGATTGGAGAAACCTGCACTCTATGTCTTTGAAGTCCGCCCACGTGAAGCAGCTGAGAAAAGTCTTCTCAACTTCGTCAGAATCACTGATAGTCTTCACATCAGTCTGTAATTAGCTGCTATTTCGGAAGGGTCAATACCTTTTGAAACCGATATTGTTTGAGATGATGATGAAACCGTCACGTGGTGAGTCTGCATTTATCGTAGTACTAGTGGTGCTTGTTGCAGGCAGCATTGTCTTTCTCTCTGACTTCATTCCTCCTGTAGCGCCTCCAGACGAACCCCCTTCACAGGCTGTTGAACCTGTGATTGTAGATAATCTCGAGCTAACTGCTACTGCTTACTTTTGGCAAGATTTCATGCCTGAAATTCCTCCTGAGGGCCCTCCATTCTATCTAGTGATCCGCATAAATGCGACTAATCACGCCAATACAACTGTGTTTGGGCTGGATGTCCGCGTTGTCACAGTCTATTTTGGCGGCAGTAGAAACGTCCTACACACATTCAAGATTCAGCCAGGCCTTACCTGTTGTTTCGACGAGTTCACCGTGCCCTCAAACAGCTCGCATCTCATTCAGTTTACTAACGACCGTGAAACAATATACTCCCCTGACCTTGAGGAGGGCATTGATCTATATGCCAGAGTCCACGTCGTCTGGGACAACGGAGAAGCACTAATCACTACTCCCCCGGTTCCTCTCGGCTTTACCTACTGAGTGTTAAAGAAGTCCTGAGAGGTAGAGTGCCAGGAAGAAGAAAAACATCAACAATCCCAATAATAGTGCCAATACATACTTCATAGCTCGCATTACCATTCACCTTTGTGCTTCAGTTCTTAGCGCATCTCTGACATCTTGAAAGGCCCGCAGGGTACGTTCTGTGAAGAGACCCTTGGACGTGACTCTTCTTCCCCTGGAAACATGAGGAGCTTTGCCAAATCCGCGCATCTCTTTCAGAATGAATCTCTTCAGTTCCTCATGGAATCGGATGCCCTCTATGTTTTCTTCGGAACTGGAAGAATATAGTCGCGAAATAATAAGCGTCAATACCCCCGTGGCTTGCATCCCCCCTTTCTCACCAGCTGTTTCTACCTTCACACAGCCAATCCCATACATTCTATCAAATATCCCCACTCTGTTCTTCACGTGGGTGATATTCTTGAATGGCACATGCTTCTTCGTTATCGTGATGATGCCCTTCTTCTGGTAGATCTCCGGCATTGTTTCTCCCTGCCAACCAACTACAGAATACTCGATGCTCCTCACATAGAGATGAACCCAGATTAGCGCTGGAATTAACCAAAATGGAGCTATCAGCCAATAGATCTGGCTTCCGACAATCCAGCTGTCCATAGGAAGATAGAGGTTGAGGGGGATGAACTCAATCACAAATACTGTCACAATTGGAGGGCCAAAAAACGCAAAGAGGAAAACGCCATAGAATGCGAACGCAGCCAAGATGAACTTCAGCCATTTCTTGTGCCGAAGGGATGGAAGAGGCTTAAAGATTCTTCCACTCTCAAACTCATCGCTTGGGGGCTTGATGACGCGAGCAGATTCCTCAGTCATAGTACTCCCTCTCAGCTACGATCCCTGAGAAGATTACGGATATCTTCAAGCACCTTGAGGACCTCTTCTTCTATTGAACTGCCCACTCTGATGACCTTCTCATCCTCTGGGATTACGACCTCTGTCCCGGTTACATAGGGGTCCTTGAATCTGCGCAATTCGCGTAGGATGAAGTCACGGAGTTCTTCATAGAAGACCAAACCTTCCAGCCGTTCCTCCGCTGATCCCCCGACTTGTGGTCCTGAGGCTCCAGCTGTTTCCACCTCAACGGTGCCAATTCCAAAGATGCGGTCAAATGGACCTGCACGAGTTGAGATGTTGGTTATCGTTCTCAGGGGAACGTGCTTGCGTGTGATGTTGATGAGACCTTTCTTCACGTATATCTCAGGCATCGTTTCACCTGACTCCGCAATGACTGAATACTCGAATGCATTGATGTAGATCGGGTAGAGGATGAAGGCAGGGATGAACCAAATGGCAGTCAGCAGCCAGTACCAAGGATTGATGACGTCCCAGAACACATCGACCCAGCCCTGAAATCCTGGCTGTCCAGTTAGGCCAAACACGAGATACCCAATTCCAAGCATGATGGAAATGAACATCACCCAGATCCCCACTGCTATAAAAATCATAAGGACCCAGTTCTTGGTGCGGAAAGCCTTCGATGGCTTGAACACCTTGCCGCTCTTCACTTCTTCAATTGGGGGTTTGATTAATTTCCCTTCACCGCTCATGCATTGACTCGCCTATGCCTTTTTCTTAAGAAGGTCCAAGATTTCATCTAGTGAACCCATCTTATCTCTAATCTGCCGTAGTGTGATTAGTATTTCGTCTTGTAGCGTGTCATCCATTCTTTGCACTGGTTTATCAGTAGGCGCAACCACTTCGGTCCCGGTGGCATACTGGCCTGTGAATCTTCTAAGCTCCCTTAGTACAAAGTCCCTCACGGACTCAAAGATATGGAGCCCTTCTAGCTTCTCTTCAGGCTTGGCTCCAGCTTGAGCTCCTCCAGAATAGCCTGCTGTCTGAATCTCAACACTTCCAATCTTGAAGAGTCTATCAATGGGGCCCGCCTTGCTTGAGATATTCGTTATTGTTCGAAATGGCACGTGTTTCTCAGTGACCGTGATGATTCCCTTGCGGACATAAATCTCCGGCATTGTTTCACCGGAATGAGCTATCACTGAGTACTCGAACCTCTTTACATAGAAGGGCCATATGAGAATAGCAGGAATCAACCAGAATGCATTTAGAACCCACCACCAGAAGTTGACAGGAATCCACCAAGTATCTAGGTAAACGAGATAATTGGCAAACGTCGTTCCAGTGTCAAAAACGATTATGAGATATGCTGTTCCCAGCCATGAAACCATTGCAAGGGCCCAAAATCCTATTGCTCCCAGAATTGCTCCAAGCCAGCCCTTGTATACAAATGCTGTAGCAGGTCTGAACACCTTTCCGCTCTTGAT
Source organism: Promethearchaeota archaeon (assembly GCA_048939765.1). Lineage (GTDB taxonomy): Archaea > Asgardarchaeota > Thorarchaeia > Thorarchaeales > Thorarchaeaceae > SMTZ1-83. The sequence continues at coordinate 5,507 of JBHLPF010000058.1, read as the reverse complement.
CTCCTCAATTGGGGGTTTGATTACTTTGCTATCACTCATCTTAGATATCCCTCCTGTCAAGCTTTTCATCCATTCTCCTGAGGATGTCACGCATGTCTTGCAGAGTCCGCAATATCTCTCCTTGTCCAAGTCCTGCAAGTGTATCCTCCTGTTGAGAAGTGACTACCTCAGTACCGGTTACGTATTGACCTGTGAATCTACGGAGTTCCCTAAGAATGAAATCGCGGAGTTCGTTGAAATATGGCAACCCCTCGAGTTTCTCCTCTGGTTTTGCTTGGAACCCGCCAGGGGATGACCCTCCCGTCATTCCAGCAGTCTGAATCTCAACACTTCCGATCCCGAACAACCTGTCAAACACACCTTTCTTTGAAAAGATGGAAGTTATTGTTCTGAAGGGCACATGCTTCTCAGTCACAGTGAGAACGCCTTTCTTTACATAGATCTCTGGCATTGCTCTTCCTGATTCTGCAAGAATCGAGTACTCAATCTTTAGGACATACACGGCCCAAACCGTGAAAAAGACACCAAGAATGAGGCAGGCTACGCCCCAATACCACATGTTCACTAGCCACCACCATGTACCCATGTATTGGGCATGTTGAAGAGGCGTCAAGCCTCTATCGAACACCAAGATTATGAATGACAGGCCAGTCCAAGCAGTCATTCCGACAATCCACCAGATTACAAAGAACATGATAGACTGAAGCCAGCCCTTGAAGATGAAGGACCTAGATGGCTTGAAGATCTTTCCACTGGCTATCCTTTCCATCGGGGGCTTGATTACTCTCTCGTCATAATAGGTTCCCATCTCATATTCCACTCCTGTCAAGTTTGTCTTCTATTCTTCGTAGTACATCACGAAGGTCTTGCAATGTGACTAGTGTTGCTTCCTCTATTGAACCCACACGAATAGTGTCGTCTTGTTCTGTAGGCACTTCAGTCGCGGTTGCATAGGTGCCCTTGAGACTTCGCATTTCACTCAGGATGAAGTCCCGAAGCTCCTGATAGAATACTATGCCCTCTATCTTCTCCTCAGGCTTTCCCCCTTCGTAAGGTCCACCAGAGTAGCCGGCAGTATGAATCTCAACATTGCCGATTCCGAAGAGCCTGTCGAAGGGGCCGGTCTTGCTAGCTATGTTTGTAATAGTTCTCAATGGCACATGTTTCTCTGTGACATCAATGAGTCCCTTCTTGACGTATATCTCAGGCAGTGACTTCCCTGACTCACCTCTGACCGAGTACTCAAACCTGTTGAGGTAGATCGGAATCAACACGAACACGGGAACAACTATGATTAAAGATATCGTCCAGAACCAGAAGTTGATCGGTGTCCACATCACATCCAGCCAAACTGAGAACTGAAAGAGTTCGCTGTCGAACATGAATAGCAAGTAGAAGAGCCCCAGGAATGTTCCCGCGGTTATTGCATACATGGTCACCAGGGTCACTATCACAATGAACCAGTACTTGTTCCTCAATGCCGCCGCCGGCTTGAACACTTTTCCATAAGCCACTGTTTCCATTGGTGGCCTGATTAATTTCCCTTCATAGTCCCGACCCAATCTTCACAACTCTCCATTATCCTCTCTTATACCTCGGTACTTCTTTAGCAGCGAGTTTGTTGAAGATGGCAATGGACTGTTCCGTCATGTAGAGCTGTTCCTCGTCTGGTCGCAGCGTAATATTGTATTCAGTCATAATGGCATCAAGGGTTTCACGGCACTCCTCCCGCTTCGGGCAATCCGGACAGAGCTTGCCGGCATAGGAGTCGTGCTTATACCAGACCACAACGCCAAGCTTCATTGTATAGATGATGTAGACCTCTGTGTTTGCCTGGTAGTCGAATCCTCTCAACAGCCCCTTGTAGTCTTGAACGGTTTCAATATCAAGCCGATGACTCTTAGCTTGGTCTCTGAGCGCCTTCTCAATCTTGCTTCTTGCTCTATTGAGAACTCTTGACACATACTGGGTGTCCTTGAGTTGCACGTCCTCTATGCCTTCTCTCTCGGATCTCTTCTCAGACTGTTCGAAAAGTGCATGGACGTATTTAGGAGCTACTACGTGACCCTCATAGTCACTTGCAATCTCTCCAGTGGTCTTTCCCTGCTGGAATTCCCACCAGACCGTTGCTTCGTGAACTGAGAGTAGCATCTTCTTATCCTCACTGTTTTCGTCATTACCCAGCTATAAAGCTTTCGGGTAATTCTTCACTACGTACTTGGGAAAATTTATATATAAATGTGGTGATTGTTTACATAGATTGCGGTAAACATTTACTGCATCATAATTTCGGTGAGCAAGTTGGCTAGAAACGGAATAACAATTCGAACCGAGCGGCTGAACAAGTCATTCGACTCTGTTCGAGCCGTAAGTAACCTAGACCTAAAGGTGATGTCGGGCAGCAGGTTCGGCTTCCTTGGTCCTAACGGAGCTGGAAAGACAACCACAGTCCGTATTCTCTCCGGTCTACTAAAACAGACTAGCGGATATGCCGAAGTATGCGGCATGGATGTTAGCAAAGATCGCGACGCCATCAAGGCAATTACAGGTCTGCTCCCGGAGACCCCTGGTCTTTACTCGAAGCTGTCTGCTGTTGAGTTCCTTGAATTTATTGGAGCACTCAACGGTAGGAATGGCGATGGTGTGCACAGACGCATTGACAGCCTACTTGGTATACTGGGACTTGAGGGCAGGCAGGACGACTTGCTGGAGTCTTACTCATCAGGCATGAAGCAAAAGGTCCTTGTCGCCTCGACACTTCTACATGAGCCAAAGGTAGTCTTTCTTGACGAACCTACATCACGGCTCGATCCCAGTGCCAGCGCTGTAGTCAAGGACTTGATTCTAGTCCTTGCTGAGGAAACAGACACGACTTTCTTCATCTGCACTCATATGACCAGCTTTGCAGAAGATGTCTGTGATGTCATTGCAATCCTCAACAAGGGTGAGATTGTCACACAGGGTGCACCTCACGACATCATTGAAGCAGCTGGAGCGAGGAATCTGGAAAATGCATACCTGAATGTTGTCGGTGGCAAGGTCGACCGCGAATCTCTCTTGGCTTGGAGGTGAAGTGATGACACGTAAGTGGTATCATATCGCAAAGGCTGAGTTCTTTGTACTAACGGCTGGTATGCGGAAACACAGAAAGGCGATAGTCGGTCTGATGTTTGCATTAGCAACAATATGGGCTATCTACCTAGCTCCGTTGATAATCAATACATTCATTCAACTGATTATTCCAATGGAAACCATTCGCACACTATTGATGGTGATGTTTCCAGGACTTATGCGGACAGTGATGCTCTTTCTATGGGCACTTCTACTATTGTACCCCCTCTCATACTCTCTGCAAGAGATTAAGATTGGACAGTGGGAGATCTTCCTGTCTAACAATGTGAAGACTAGGGACATTCTGACTGGGACTTTCGTTGGCAAGATGCCCTTGTACGGGCTGATTGTAATGGTCTTTGCCCCATTATTGATTTCCCCCTTCATGCTTGCCTTTGAGGTTTCAATCGTCGGTCAGGCATTGGTATACATTGTAATCGCTCTGATGGTAATATCGACCATCTGGTTATCGAACTTCCTCACATCAGTGATTCAAGCAAGGCTTGGAGACTCTTCACGAGGCAACGACATTGCGAAAGCGCTCTCATTTGTGATTGCACTCATAGTCATCGTACCTATGTATGGTCTGATGTTCTTCATGCCACAGCTGTCAGGCATCCTCGGAATCAACGCATTCCTAGTAATGCCCTTTACCTGGCCTGCTGATTTGGTTAGTTGGGTTACCATCACATTCAACGGAATCGGTCTGACCGGATCTCAGATTCTCGGCTTTGGTGCAATCCTCCAGCTTGACATGCTGACAAGTGCTCTGCTGATGGCTGCGTTCGGTCTGGCATTCGTGCCTATTGCAATCGCAGCAGCTGATAGAGTCTTCACGATAAGTGCAGGAGTGAGGACCGAAACCGTCACAACTGTTGGCCGTGAGAATATATTCATCCGAGGCATTCGTAGTGCTGCAAAGGGTCCCTTTGGTGCCCTTACAGTTGTGAGTCTAAAGGACTTTGGTCGGAAGGCACAGAACATTTCCAAGATACTCTATGGAGTCGTCCTGGCTATAATACTTCCAATTCTAATCCAGCAGATGACCGTCATGGAGGGAGAGGTGTTTGAAGCAACTGAGATCCTGCCTATGATAAGCATCATGATTGGCGTAGTGGGTGTCCTTCCATTCGCTGGCACGGGATTCCTTGAGTCAAAGGACCAGCTCTGGATCATTCGCAGCGCACCAAAGGGAGCATCTCGTTTCATGAGAGCACGTGTTGCAACAGGCTTCATGATGGCTATTCCTCTCAGTCTGGCGCCAACCATTGCAATGTTCTTCATGTTCAGCCTGTCTCTTCTGACAGCAATTCAGATCTTTTGCGCAGCCTTTGTCACGGTCTGCGGAGCAGTGATGGTGAGCATGGGAGTGACAGCTCAGAATCCTAACTATGAGGACACTAAGTCGTCTGCACATCAGACAGTCTTGATAACCTCTATGATGCTGACGCAATTCACACTCATCGGGCCTCTCTTTGCAGCAATATTCCTAGACATGGGACTTGGCTTTAACCTATTCAGGTTCTTTGAAAATGTTCTCGGAATTGACGGGTTCATGGCTGTTGAGATGCTCATGGGGCCCACGCTACTACTCTTCGTAGGTGGCCTAATGTTGTATCTTGGTGTCAGGAGCCTAGGAAAGGTGGAGGTGTAAAGTGAATGAGTAATAACGGCATCTCCATTCAGACCTTGGGACTGAACAAGACCTTTGGTCCAATCCAGGCAGTCAGAAACCTCGATCTTGAAGTCGCCTCGGGAGGTCGCTTCGGCTTCCTAGGACCAAACGGTGCAGGCAAGACGACCACAGTGCGCATGCTCTCTGGGCTTATGAGGCCCACGAGTGGCACTGCAACAGTACTAGGGCTGGATATAGTCAAGAAGGCAGGAGAGATCAAGTCTATGACTGGCCTCCTGCCCGAAACCCCTGGTCTCTACTCAAAGCTTACAGCCATTGAGTTCCTCGAGTTCATAGGGGCGTTGAACAACCTAGAGGGCGAGTCACTCAGGAAGCGAATTGACAGTCTGTTGACCATGCTAGGACTTGAGGGCCGTCAGGATGATCTCCTTGACACATACTCAAGTGGAATGAAACAGAAGGTCCTTGTCGCGTCCACGATTCTTCACGAGCCGAAGCTCGTGTTCCTAGATGAACCCACATCTAGGCTTGATCCAGGTGCTGGAGCACTTGTCAAGGACCTTATCCTCGTCCTCGCTGAAGAAACTGAAACCACCTTCTTCATCTGTACACACCAGACATCCTTTGCAGAGGATGTTTGTGACATTGTGGGCATAATCAACGAGGGCGTTCTCGTGACAGTCGGGTCTCCTGAGGAGATCGTGGCTTCCACGAAAACCGAGGACCTTGAGGATGCATACCTCAAGATTGTCGGAGGGCA
>JBHLPF010000028.1:40987-50882 GCA_048939765.1 Promethearchaeota archaeon | reverse complement strand
TACTGTGACTCATCATCCTTAATTGAGTCCAGCATTCCTTGGAATGCTCTAGCCAGTTCTCCTATTTCGTCATCCTTTGAAGTATATGTCGTGTCCACTTGTAGATCAAGGGTATCAAGAGGCTCTTGTTTTATCATAGCAGCGACATTTCTTGTGGCTAGGTCCATCAAGTATTGCAGAGGTCCAGTGATTTGGTTTGAGATAGCAACCGCAACAGCTGCGGCTATCACGATTCCTGCAACTGTTATGGCTAGGATGAATAACGTTGCTTGAGTGTTTGCCGCTTCGATACGTGCCTCCAATTCAGGAATTGCACTCAATACTTCATCAACGGGTACGACTATGATGCAAATCCAATTTGCCTTGCCAATTGGAGTATAAACCAGGATGAAGTCTTCTCCATCACGAGTGTATCTTAGGAATCCGGTTGCGCCTGAACGTATCTGATCTACATCCTGGGATGATAATGCTGGACTTCCATCAGCATTGCGTTCAACGAATGTAAGAGCAGGCAATCCCGTTTCATACGCTTCGTCTGGAACCTCCGGATGTGCAATTACCAGTCCAAGACTGCTCTCTACAAGAGCGGCATAACCTGATGTCAGAACAGTGACATCAAGGACTTCTTGATTGATATCTGCTATCGTAATGTCTCCAGCAACAATTCCAATGAGAGTGCCATTCTCAAAGTAGATCGCCCGACCAATGGTCAGAAGGAGAACTCCTTCAAGCGGGTCGAAATATGGTTCTACAAAGACCATATCACCGTCCCCGTCCTCGACCTCTGTGTAGAAGAAGTCTGTGGTTGGATACCATGGATCAATCAGTCGATTCTCGATGGGGAGCAAGCTTCCCGGATAGTTGATGAACATGTTAGTATCTTTGAAAACAACGTACAACCACCTGAAGGCAAGCTGTTCATGGACTGATTGGAACATTTGGTCGAGGTTTGAAATCCTTGCGAGTCTCTCATCCTCATACAATTGATAGTCAGCCACCGTTGAGGGTGGAACGTACCAGCTGCTAAACGTCCATGACACATTAAGTTCATAGTTGGGATCATAGGCTGTATCAGCTGGATACTCTCCTGGAGATCCATACTCGAAAAAGTAGTCGTAGTATGTTCTTCGAGGGATGTATGTTGATTCATCACTCAGAAGCCTCTCTGCTTCCTCAGCTAGTGCCGCAATCATAGACTCAGCATTCGTTAGTTTCTGATTTATCACCAGTGCTGTCTTCTCACCAGTAAGATCCATGTTAGTCTGAATCTGCGATTCGAGAGCATTTGTGCTCTCGGTAGTGGTGAAGTCTCCAATCAAATTCACAAAGAAGTATGAGATTCCTCCAGTGACGCCTAGAGAAATGATCGAAATTGTGACGAAGGTCAGTATGACATTCCTTCGGAAACTGCCTTTCTTCTTGGTCCTTGCCATCTTTGACAACTTCATTCGCCTCCTAGAAATCTACTGTACTTCCTCCTACTTCCAATTGAGCCATCATCACTCCAACCTCCTGGAAGGCTTTCTCAATGTCACTTCTCACATCTATGCTATCAACTACCGAGAGATATTGTCCTTGAGGGATGTGGTCACACACTGAATCAAGTAATTCTTCAAAGGTCATTCTTCGCCCTGTGATCGGTGATCTCACCTTGGCTTCAATTGGTGTCTTCAGCTCATCACCTACGCCGATTATAATCAGATTGACATCGAGATGATTATCCCTGATGAATCCCTCAATGGTCAGAGGTCTCTTTCTTCGATGTCTATCTTCCTCAGTGAAGATTCTTTCCAACACATCAAGTGAGTACTTCTCAGAGCTATTGTCTTGGCCATCAGTCAAGGCGATTACCCATCTGTGCTCGCTTGACTCGATTCTGTCAAGCTCCTCAAGAGCCCTACCTAGAGCATCGTAGAATGCTGTTGCATAATTGGGATGCCTGAGCGAGTCTAGAGAGCGAATAATCGGGCTGTCTCTCGGGCGCTCATATTCTCCCTTCTTGGTAAGTGGAAGAATCTCTCGAAATGATGAGTTGAACACTATAATGCTAACTTCATCCTGCGGATTGACTTGGCTCTCTACAATCTCCTTGGCACCCTGAACTGCTGCTCTGATCCTGTTCTGAGCTTGCATACTGCCCGAGTAGTCGATAACGAGAATCACGCTCTTCTTGAACATAATTGAGCGTCTCAACCTCTCAGCCTTGCGTCTTAGTTCATGACTCGGCTTATCTCGCTGATCCAGGACGTCGGCCAGATTCAGCATAGCATAGACGACTAGCCAGAACTCTTCAGTTATTTCTCCCAGACGAATCGCTTCATTGTATTCATCTTCGGCTTTCTTCAATTTCCCTTGAACCTGAAAGAGCTCGCCCATGTGATAGTGAATGTATGCCATGCTTCTTTCATAGCCTTCAGCAGTAGCCGTTCTAAGCGCTTCCTCAAACTTTGAAAGGGCTTGGCTGTATCTGCCTTCCCTTACCAAGACAAGTCCCTGCGCATCAAAGCGTTTGGCAAGGCCTCTCTGGTTGCCCAGCGTGAGGTCAATTGCTACAGCATCCTCTAGCAGTCCCATCGCCTTTTTCGGGTTGTTCTTGTCCATCTCGACAAGAGCCATGTTATGATAGACTGAACCGACTCTGACCAAGGCGTCGGTTTCTTTTGCATCCTCTTGCCGGGCTCTCTCAAGGAGCATCTTTGCCATCGCCAATGCTTGTTCATAGTAATCCATCGCGTTCCCTGTATCTCCACGCTGGCGGAAGACATTTCCAATATTCAGATACATTGTTTGCTCGCCGATCTCAATATTGAGGCTACGGCTAATCTCGAGCAGATTCTGATAGTTCGCCAGGGCTCTGTTCAGGTCACCACGAATGAATGCTTGATTTCCGAATCTGATTGCTTCCTGGAAGTTCAGTAGTGCATCAACGGTGGTACCAACCTCCTCATACATCGCTCCTGCAGTTGACACGCCACGAGTGAAGTCCTGGCCTGCCATCTTTGTCACAAGACGTGTCATCTCTTTTATGGGCTCTACTACCGCATTGCCTCTCCTGTAGGATATGAAAGCAACTCCTACAGCCACGCCAGCTAGCATTACACCCAGGATTATGGTGAGCATGAACGTCTGGCCAAGGACCAGATTCAGGATATTCGTAGCAGGTCCTATCACTTCAGCTGATGGAACAACAATGGCCAGCACAAATCCAGTCACGTTCACTCTAGAATAAGTGACATACCATTCCTGTCCACGTTTCTGGAAGGTACCTTGTCCGCTGTCTTCAGAGAGCATCGTCGAAAGCAAGGCAGCAAAATCTGCAATCTCCGAGGGGCTGGCTCCTGAGAATTCAACGTCATTCAGGGTCTGGCCCTCTGTCACAAGATCTGGATGAGCAATAAGGCCCCCATCCGATTCCAACAGATAGGCATACCCAGTATCTAAGACTCCTATTCCAAGGACGTTTGCCATTATAGTGTCAAGCGTCACATCTGCTGAAACAACACCGATTAGAGTCCCATTGTCAAAGCGAATTGGCCGTCCCATTGATATAACTAGGCCAGTGGAGGGGTCTCCATAAGGACTTGTGAAGGCAATGCTGTCATCTAGGATGGATGCCGCGTTAAGATACCACTCTTCTATAGTTGGATCATAATCTAAACCCGGACCGTACCAGTCTTCAAAGTAGAAGAGATTGTCGTAGGGATAGTTCCTGAAAAGGCGTGTATCACTGACATCCGGAGAGAAGCCCATGTATAGCCATATGTAGTCCTCACTGGCCTGATGCAATGAGCGATAGACATTGTCCATGTTGCTAGAAATTTCAATGAGTTTTTGAGTGGTGGAACTCCAATCCCAAGGATTACTTGGCGTCTGGTAGTCATCAGTTGGCATGTACCAACAACTGACATCGAACGATATGTCATTGGAGTCGTATGCCTCATCGTACGTGGCAGGATCTCTCCCAGGGATATTTCTCCCACTATGAAACCATTCTAAAGACGGGTCCCAGAAATAGGAGTATTGGGGTGTCGCATTGATTCTATCATTGAATAAATCCTCAGCATACTTCTCCATCATGTAGACGCCATCGAAGTATTGCTGCATTCTCTCCGAGATGAAGGACGCAGTGTCCTCTGAAATTCTCAGAAGATTAGCAAGTTCCTCAGTCCTAAGTGCATCTGCGGCATCACCAGCATTTTCGTTCGATGTTGTGAAGACGCTATTTGCGGAGAGTGCCGCTATAATTAGAATTGGCACTAGTGACACGATGACGAAGGTCACCACTATACGCTTGCTAATGTCCATTGCACTGCCTCCTCTCGTTTGAAGTGATTTAATTCCATTTTCCCGTTTACGCCTCTAATTCTTTTTGTAATATGCTCAAGAATTTCCTGATACTCTGCTCCTTAGCTAGAACAAATGCATTCCCTTCTATGGTGCCTTCAATCAATCCTTCCCCAAGGAGTATGATCAATGTTCTTCTCAGAATATTCCGGGGCACACCGGTTTCCTTTTCCACATGTGCAATATCGAATCTCTCATTCTTATCAAGCAGGTCCTTGGTCATACTGACCGCCGCGAGAGCCTGTGCCCCTGAAGGCTTGAGTATCTTCCTAGGTTTCTCTTCCATCGTTCGAACAAAAATATCCTTGTCAAAGTGCCCCTCAAGTATCCCTTTCTCAATCATCGTCTGAATGCTTCTTCTCAAGTTGTATGCAGCTGGCTTGGGGAGTGTCTTTCTAAGAATCCTATCCAATTCTTTCAGCTGAATTCTGCTGTGTTTCGATGTGATTGATTCGATGCTATCTTGCATATATTCCTCGATCTTGTACTCATCAAGTGACTCAAGCTTAGCTCCACATGATGAACATTCGAGAGCCTCTGGTGACGTAGGGGCGCCACAATTGCCACACTTGACTGCTCGACGATATAATGTCGTCTTCGTTGACCCTATCTCTTGAAGAGTCATTTTCTCTGACTTCTTTGCTTTGATTGTATCTTGGGCTTCCCAGAAGAGAAGATTCCTGTCACGCGTGCTTACCACCAGATATGCGACGTCAGAAACATCATCAGGTATTCCTGTAGCTAAGGCCTTTGGCGGAGCCGGCAGCCTTAATGACGTAACCACATTCCCCTCAATATCCCAGACCTGCAACTGAGGTGAATGATCTCCTGTGACAAACATTTTCCTCTTTCCAAAAGTCAGAACTCCAAATACCGTTATCACGTTGCCAAGCTCGAGCCGCTTTAGTTCATAACCAGCTGCAGATAGAATCAACACGGTGCCTTTCCGCTGTGCAATAACTACCTCTAGCTCCGAATCATTTGTAATATCTTCCAACCAAACATCGGATATTGCTTGGTCTACAGTACGACTGAATAGGGCTGTCTGTTCATGGTTCCACAGAATGACTCTCTTGTTCTGTAGGGCTGCAACAACTTCTGCGGCATCGTCTCCATCAACATCTCGTGCGTCACACGCAATAACCGTGCTCTCAAGGTCGTTCTTCCATAGCACTCTGCCCCTTTGATTTACAACTAGGAGTCTTTTCCCCGCTCCTCCAATAAGAGCATCTTCTCCGCTGCTTTCAACATCCCCTACTGCTATGCATCGAACCTTGCTGCTGTAGCCCCTCGATGACGTTTGAGATCCCGTGGCGTCAAAAATCCTCAGCCTTTCTCCATAATCTAGTGAGAAGACCTGCGCTCGCGCATCTTTTTGCTGCCTCACATAGAGACTGTAAACATTGGCGGGAAGAGAAACAATTGAAGTTTCCTGGAATCGCACGTTCCACCAAGCACCTTGTGGAGTTCTGCTCATGTAAGCATATAAGGATGCGCAGAAAACTACTCCATAATGAGTCCTTCCATTCCCAAATGTGATGTAGGTTTTCTCTGGAGTCCAGACCTCGAAACCTTTGACTTCGGTTCAAAACACCCGATTCGTGTTGGTCGGTTTCAAATGGTCAGAGACTTCCTTCAGGAAACCAGATTCCTTGAGCACCCGAATGTGAAGATCATCAGACCGAAGCCTCTGGCAAACGCGCTTCTAAATCGAATTCACTCACAAGACTACTTGGATAAGGTTAGAAAGATATCAGAAACAGGAAAAGGTGAGATTGACATAGATACTCCAGGGTTTAAGGGGATATACAGTAATGCCAGAATTACGAGTGGTGCAACTGTGACTGGGGTCCAAGCTATCCATTCAAGGGAGGTATGTCACACCTACTCTCCGACGGGAGGATTTCATCACGCCCGTTATGAAACTGGCGGAGGATTTTGCATATTCAATGACGTTGCAGCCTCCGCCTATTTTCTTAAAGATCTGGGATATGAACGGATTCTGATAGCTGATTTCGACGTTCATCATGGGAATGGGACTCAAACCTACTTCTATGATGATCCCGGTGTCATGCAGATTTCATTCCATGAAGATCCTGAGTGGATGTATCCTCATGATGGTTTCATCGAAGATATCGGAGAAGGAAACGGTGTCGGTTATAATGTCAACATGCATTTTCCAATGGACTCAGGAGATGAGGTATATCGGTATGCGTTCGATAGGATTGTACCGCCTCTCCTCAAGTTCTTTCAACCTGATTTCATGCTCTTCCTCCCCGGATTCGATGCGCACTACGATGATCCTATGACTCATATGAATCTGACAATGGATACTATTCGATATATAACAGAAGAGATTCATTCTGCCGCTCATAAATGGGCTGGTGGCCGTCTAGCTGTCATATCAGGGGGTGGCTACAACCCCGAAGTCTTTCGAATTGGCGCTGGAGTAGTGATGTCTGTCCTCACTGGAGTCGCTTTTAATCCTCCTAAACAGACGTCACCATTTGAGGATGATGATGAAGTTTGGGCCGAGGTCAAGAGGAACACAAAGAAGGTTCAGGATTTAGTTTTCTCCGCACTTGGAATATGACTTGGGATTCTAAGGCCTCCAAAAATGCAGCAGGTACTCGAATGTAGTTGAAAGGGTAATGTAATTGCTAGGCCATCCAAAAATCCCGGCCTTGTTCACGATGTTCCTTCGGTCCCAAATGATTGTATTCCTGAGCTCAAACCCTACATCCTGCAGGGCTTCAATGACATAGACGTGTGCTGGCACTCTCTGACCCTTCCACCAATAATCAGTGATATTGATCACACAATGCCCTCTATGATGCATAATCGGGAGAATTCCTTCGAAGATGGTCCCGAGTGTCTTAGCATATTTCCTAACATCCATAGTTCCGAGGTCTCTTGGATCCTCCGAGTATTGCTGCACCTCAAGATAGTGTTCGTCTTTTCTTAGATTTCCACGGATGCTCTTGTTTCGTCTCTTTCTATTCAGTAGGTTTGCATAAGGCGGGGAAGTGATGCAAAGAGATACTGTTTCATCGTTCAGATAGTCCTTCACATTATGCGCTTCATCACATATTGCTAGCTGTCTTCCATTGTCTTTGTCTTGAGGCTTTACCCGTTCGTTTGAAAGATCAACGTACTCCCGTTTTAGATCGAAACCAACAGCATTTCTATGCGTATCCTTCGCCGCTACCAGTGTAGTACCACTCCCCACAAAAGGATCAATGACCAGTTCTCCTTGGTGCGTGAAAAGCTCAATGCATCTCTTGGGAAGTGCGATTGGGAAGACTGCGGGGTGGGCTCTCTTGTTTCGGATGTCGCGTTTCTCGTAGAAAAACTCCCAAACAGCAATCTGATGTTGCATCCACTCTTTTGCAGTAAGGCAATTAATATGATTTGGAGGGCAATCGCAAGTTCTGGCGTGACGGATATCTAATGTTCGCGTATTCTCTTTTCCAGGCAATCGAATCAATATAACCAGGTAGAATTGGCATTTGGCCGTTTCGCCATAGACGGCTGAAAGCTAGGTCAAGAACTTCCTGGCCACTTTCACAGCGCTAACTGCATCTCTTCCAAATGCATCTGCTCCGGTGTGATCCACTACTTCTTGATTGACATCACATCCTCCAATCATGACTTTGACCCTGTCACGAATGCCAGCAGCTTTCAATGCATCAATAGTTTCCCGCATTTCCTCGTGCGTGGTTGTGATAAGTCCACTCAAAGCTAGGATTGGGGCTCCTGTTTCCTTTAGTTTGTTAACGAATCTCTCTGGTGCTACATCCTCGCCCAAGTCATAGACCTCAAATCCATTGGACTTGAGAAATGCAACAACGAGATTCTTGCCAATATAGTGAATGTCTCCCTTGACTGTTCCGATGACGACCTTGCCTCTATCCTGTCCCGATTGGGTTTCCAAGAGCTTTGGCTCCAGGGCTTCCAACGCTTTGTTGAAGATGTCTGCAGACATTACGAGCTCAACCAAAAAGTACTCGTTTTCTGAGAATCGCTTGCCTACAATATCCATTCCTTCTTTTAGGTCTTCGAGGATTTTTAGAGGGTCTTTCCCTTCGGCAATCTGTTTCTGAACCATTTCTTGAACGCCGATTTCTTCCAGCTCAGCTAGCGCTTCCGTGAGTTCATTCATGGGTCGTTCACCAATCCCTTTTGGGAGTCTGCCTACCATTCTTGCTCCTATGGGGCACTGAGATTTCTCATTACACGCTCGAGGATTCTTCAAGCAGCCTACCATATATGTTTCATCATGTAGCTAGCATCAAAGAGGCATTTTGGCTTCCAATCTAGTTGCACGAGCAAAGATTTTGTCGAAGTCCTCATATCTCGCTAGTTCAAGATAATTCACTCTCTTGACTATCTGCTCAATTAGCTTCCTCTCTTTTAATGACAGGAGCATTCTCTTTGCCCCCTCTCCCGCCGCATTTCCCACAGGAATGACCTTGTCAATATCAACCGGAGGAAGTAATCCAATATCAAGTGCATTCATCGGATCGATATATGTGCCGAATGCGCCAGCTAACAACAGCCTATCAATGTCTGGTGTTCCAATTCCTGCGGAATCCATCAGAATACTGGCACCGGCAAGAATAGCGCCTTTTGCTAGTTGCACCTGTCTAACGTCCTTCTGTGTGAAGACTATTCGTCTATCTGAGTTATTCTCCCCCGAATCTACTATAATGTAGGCTTTGCCATCATCTGCATCAATCACTCTGGATGAATTCAACATCAGCCCTCCAGGCTCAACTATGCCTGATTTCATCAGCTGAGCTGTAACATCCACAATAGCTGAGCCGCAAAGGCCTTTGGGCAATACATTTCCAATGACGAAAATCTGAGGTTTCTCGTCAGCATTCACTATTGAAAGATGCTCTATAGCTCCCTCTTGTCCTCTCATTCCGTGCTTTATAGTCGCACCTTCAAAGGCAGAGCCTGCTGCAGCAGAGCAACAGAATAATTCACCTCGAACAGAGAGAACGATCTCGCCATTTGTACCAATATCAATACCTAGAACAATTTGATCAGTTGCATCCAATCGTTGTGACAGAATGAATCCTGCAGTATCTCCCCCCACAAATCCTGCGATATTCGGAGCGATGTATACATTTGCATCTGGATTGGACTTGATCCCCAATACTTCTCCGTTGGTATTGAGAGCATCACGCACTACTGGCTCATACGGGGACCTTCCTAGGGGGGCGGTGTCCAATCCAAGCAATAGGTGATGCATTGCAGGATTGCCAACAATAGACAATCTAGTGACAGCTTCAATGTCGATATCAGTTGATGATGCCAACTCAATAATGAGTTCATCAAGCCTGCACAGGACAACATCTCTGAGGGTCCGCGCACCACCCTCCTCAAGACCAGCATAAGATATGCGGGACATGACGTCCTCTCCATAGATGACCTGCGGATTGAGCGATGCCGCCTGTCCAACTTGAATTCCATTCTCCATTCCTATCAGGTATGCCACAATAGTTGTGGTTCCCAGATCTATAGCTATGCCCATTTGACCAGC
>JBHLPF010000028.1:17633-40887 GCA_048939765.1 Promethearchaeota archaeon | reverse complement strand
ATTCCATTCTCCATTCCTATCAGGTATGCCACAATAGTTGTGGTTCCCAGATCTATAGCTATGCCCATTTGACCAGCGAGGCCATCATCAATGTCCCAGTCGATATGACTGGGTGTTCCATCTACGAGTATCTTCAATTGTGCCGCATGTGGAATAACAACTCTGGTGTCAGTGTGTATCTTATGTTCACAGGCTAGCCGAACACCGGACTCTATGTCTGCTTCTGAGATGTGTGCCATATCGTTCTGTGATGGTTCAGGAACTGGTTCCATTGTAACGAGACACTTGCCGCAGGTACCCCTCCCAGCACACTCGGACGAAATGTACAAACCGAGTTGACGTGCCGCATCCAAGATGGTGTTTGATTCATCAACTGCGATTCGAAGCCCTGAAGGCTCGAAGACGACGCGTCTTTTTGGCACAGGAATTCCTATCCTACTAGATACCTTGGGTGTGGACGGTCCGGTCTGATACGTTCTTCTATCAAACTCCCTGATAGAGCCACATCAATCATGGCAACTGATGGGAATACTACCGGGGCATGTTTGATTGGTCCATATAGCACAAAATCAGCTCCCAATGCAATGGGCATCAGATTAGAACCCACAAATGCAGGCGTCTTTGCGGCCTTTCCGAATTTCGGCACAAGACCATTCCACATCGCCACTGCGTTGTGTGCTCCGCATCCAACAGGAAGTCCAAACTTGTCCTTTATCATCATGAGTGCCCTGCAAGCGAGCCCAAGCGTTGGAAGATCAACAACTCCGGTGTCAAACATGATGTTGTCTACTCCCATACTGCTGGCCTTGTCATATAGCTCGTCAGCGAGCTCTGCTCTTCTCGTTGCTGAGGTCATCGCCAAGTTGGAGAATGTCAAGATCACTGCATTTCTGAGATGGACCTCTTCTATTTTGGAATAGATGGCTTCATCATCATCCGGTGTGAGAGAGTTGAGCGCCACCCTGTCAAGGAGGCCCGCGTTTCTTGCAGTTTCAAGACCGGCAATATTGACCTCGGATGAGCCGGAACCATCGATTAGTAGAGGCATGTCGGTCTCATCAGCCAGATATCGGAGGTAGTTTTCCATTGCTTGAGGAGAGGATGCTACCACATCAAGTACACTTGGAAGTCCAGTCCTTTCTGATATGTCTGAAAGCCTGTTCAACATTGTTTCAGTGCTTGCTTTGTCAATCTCTCCACTCTTGACATTCCTCACTAGTTTATCTTTAGAGTAGAAGATGGAGCCTATCATTGCAGTTGGGATAAGGCCTGGGGTCCCGCCAATCTTAACGGACCCTATCTCCAAGGTCTTCTGTTCGGCACTATAGTTGTACACATTCCATGTCTCCAATTTCACTGCAGTATGCTTCTCAGTATTCCAACCTACCCATGAATCTTTGCTTGAGAACCAGAACTCATAGCAAGTGTTTAATGATGCTGTGCTGAAACCCGATGAGTCTGGGAAAGTGAACCGATGTACATTGACCAACAGCTATGCAAGTCAGACGAGTGCAATAGGGAATGTATAGTTGCATGTAGTCGGTTGCATGGAGAGGATCCGCTTATTCTATTCGAACAAGGTGCGGTGTATCCTAGAGTTGTTAAAGACTGCACAAACTGCTTGAGCTGTGTCAGAGCCTGCCCCTTTGGAGCTATTTCTAGCACCAGAATGACCAGACCTACGAAATTGAGTGACCAGAAAAAGGCTTTTCGCGGGAAAAACTATACCCGGTCATATCAGACAAATGATGAGCTTGAGCAGTTTCCTGAACGAGACATGATATTTGCTCGAGTCTTCAATGACCCTGATTTTGAGTACTATAGCAAGCACGCCTTTTACGGTGGAGAAGCCATGGTATCTAGAAACATACCAGGCTATGACCGATTTGAATATGAAAGGGCAGAAGCTGGCTGGAAGTTATATGATAATAGAGCTGCAGTAGTAGGCCATCTACTGAGTGATGCTCAAGCTGCTCCTGATCTGGAAAAGCGGGTTCACTGGGGCTCTCAAAAACTAACCGATGAAATCAAGGGAGCTGCAAAGATCTATGGGGCATCTCTAGTTGGCATTGCTGCTTTGGACAGAAGATGGTTGTATAGTGTAGACCGGCAAGGTGAACCATATGACATTCCTGAACGTTTCACTCATGCGATTGTGATGGCTATTGAGATGGACTATGAAGGCATCTCGACTTCACCGGCATTTGCCAGTGCCACAAGTACTGCAGTTGGCTACTCAAAGATGGCATTTGCTGAGATCGAGCTAACTGCTTTCATAAGGCGGCTTGGATACAGTGCAATTCCCTGTGGGAATGATATAGCTCTCAGCGTCCCTCTTGCTATAGACGCTGGATTGGGGCAGTATGGACGACATGGTCTGCTGATTACAAAGGAGTTTGGCCCAAGAGTCAGAATCGCCAAGGTTCTCACAGATATGCCTTTGCTAAACGATTCCCCGGATTATGGTTTCTGCGATGCTGTAATTCGGTTCTGTGAGGTCTGCGAGAAATGTGCCCATCATTGCCCATCAATGTCAATTCCTGTGGGCAAAGATCGGGGTTGGTCCGGAGTTACTAAATCTAACAATCCGGGCGTCAAGAAATGGTTTGTGAACCCAGAAACCTGCTATGGCTTCTGGATTGAGAATGGGAGTGATTGTTCCAATTGCATAAGATCTTGTCCCTATAATAAGCGAGATGGAATACTTCATAGAACTGTGTTATGGTTTGTCCGCTATTTCCCGTGGTTTAATCGACTCGTCTTGAAATTCGACGACCTTGTTGGATATGGAAAGCAAAAGGATTCAGCATAGGTGTTGAAAATCGACTCATTCTTGTCCGAAACGGCTCACGGTTACGCCTGAAAATCTCTTATAATACAATGTCATTTAATTTACTTCCCAAATAGGGATAATTGCGTTCGTGTAACTGGAGACTAGGTTCCAATGAGCAAAAGTGCGAGAAAGTCATCTGGCTCTCCTGGCTTGCGAGAGTTCAGAAAAATCGCAGAGGCATTTCCATTTGCTGTATTGGAATCGAAGATGGACCTTCAACTTGTCTACATGAATAGCTATGCGCTTCGCCTTCTTCGTATTGATGATAAGAGTCAGCTCAAATCTCTGTCAATGAGGTCCTTTATTCCCCCCGCCTACAAAGACCGTTTCAAGGAAACAGTCAAGGAGTTGAAGAAAAGAGAGAGGCTCATTGTGCAGGCAATGTCACTTCAACGACTTGATGGCAGTACGATTGATGCTGAGCTTCGATTTCAGACGGTCGGCAAGGGAATCGCACAGAGGATACGTGTCTTCGCAATCGATGCTAGCATAACAGGATTTCTGGCTCCTGGCTTCCCTTTCAACGATGAAGTCTTGATAGCCATGATTGACAGGACCCATGATGGGATTGCGTTAATTGGTGACAATTTCGATATTGAATACGTAAATGAACAAGCTGCTAATCTCATTGGGAGCTCAAAAGAAGACCTCATAGGGCAAGATTTCCGCAAATTCATGACGAAACAAGTCGCCTCTCAAATAAGTGAAAGATATTCTAAACGAAGAGGTGGAGAGGAGGAGCCCACAACCTATCCATTGCAATTAGTTTCCAAAGAAGGACTGCCTTTAGTGGCTGACCTCCGAGTCTCATTAGTCCAAGCTTCTGATGGCTCAATGAAGACCCTTGCACACATTCTTGATATTACTGACAGACGTAGGGAACAGGAGGCCCTCGCAGAAACCGAGGAGCGGTATCGCGTACTTGTGGAAACCATGAATGACGGATTGGCTATTGATGATGACAAGGGTCGACTTGTCTATGCCAACGAAGCCTTCTGTGATATGTTAGGTAGAACACAGAATGAGGTAGTGGGGCAAGACTGGATACGATTTGTCAAAGACCGTGGTCCGGACTGGGTGGATGATGTGATCGAGGAGCGGCGTGCTGGAAAACATGCTCGCTACGAGCTTGAGTGGATACGCAAAGATGGAGAAACTGTTCCAACCATCATTTCAGCAACACCTCTATATGGTGACGACGATGTTTTCGATGGAACTTTCGCCGTAATAACAGAGATATCCGCACAGAAAGAAGCAGAGGACACAATCCAATTCTATCTCGATCTACTCACACATGATGTTGCAAACCAACTGCAGGTAATCATCACTGCGGCTGGGCTTCTGGATGTTGATCTGCCTCGATCGTATCTAATTGATGCCCAGAATGACATTCTAGACGCAGTAGAACGATGCAACAGGCTCATTACGAAAGTGAAGCGCGCAGGAGAGTTCAGAAGACTTCCCACCACGAAGATTGAGCTGACGAGCATATTGGATGAGAAAATCAACACTTTGGCACGAGTCCATGGTGCAACCGTTTTCCTAGAAGATATTGAGGCTCCCATATTCGTCAAAGCAGATACGCTGCTTGGTGAGTTAATATGGAACCTTCTTGAGAATGCAGCAAGACATAATCCAAAAGAGAAGCCCCGAATTTGGGTTGGCGGGAGTAGGGAAAATGGGATGTATAGACTGTCGATATCTGATGACGGTCCTGGCATAAGCAGTGCCCGGAAGAAGACGATTTTCGGGAAGCGAAAACACACTGGTGGTGTGGGTCTGACTCTTGTGGCTCAGATGGTTCGTAAATATGGTGGATCAATCGAGGTTCAAGACCGTGTGAAAGGAAAACCGAGTCATGGTGCAAAATTCATTATCTCTTTGCATGAACTAGACATCTAGTTCCATTTCTCGAGAATCTAACTGACTCGACGCTTGATTCTGTCATACAGCGATTCAAAGAAGTCCTTCTTCTTAATGTCCCTATTTACATCAAAGAAACTGGTCTTAATACGGTATAGCTTCCTCTTCAGATCCTGGTACTTCTTCAATCTGCCTCGATAGACATTTTTCTCAAAAACATCCGCCACAGCTTCAGGAAAGTCATCGATATACTGACACTGCTTCAGTTGAATGTGAAAGAGAGTGCTCTGAATTATGGCCTTTCTGCTAATGCTCCGACTCGCCATTGCACACGTCCCCGCTTATGATGACCTAATAGTTCCTCTTAAAGGTTATAGTAACGTCCTTCGAGATTTCGAGCTATTATGCTCTTATTCGAACAGTCTTACTAGAAAAGAGCATGTATTTTCTCGTGAATATTCGCTGGTCTCTATAAGGGAAGTTATATCCATCATGCGTAATCGACAGTTGAGGCTGGACATATCGTATGCGAATTGCGTCAATAATCGACATCAGCTTGGTAGATGTCCCCGGAATACCAGTAACGGTCATTTTCACTGGTGGCTGTAATTTCGATTGCCCCTATTGTCAAAACGCCGACATTATACCTCTCAACTCTGGGACTGAGATGTCCATAGAAGAGATAGTCCAGAAATCCACTGGGAATCTTGTGGATGGGTTTTGTGTTACCGGAGGCGAACCCACAATCCATCGAGACCTGCCCGATCTGCTCAAGGCTTTGAAATCCACAGGCCTGCATGTGAATCTGAACACGCAGGGCTCGGTTCCATCCATCCTCGAGAAATGCCTTCCATTTTTGGACTCAGTCTGGTTTGACATAAAAGCTCCCCCTGCCATCTATACGCGCGTAAGCAGAACTACAGCAAATCCATGGTCTAGGGTCATGGAATCAATGAATCTCCTGATTTCTTCCGACGTGGAATTCTGGCCTCGTACGACCTTCACAGGAAGTCTGCTCTCATCTGCTGACATCACAGCTATTGTTCATGAGCTTGATGAGTTAGGATTCAGTGGTGAGTATGTAATACAGAACTACGTGGCGTCTTCCGGTGTTAGGGAGTCTGAAAAGCCCTATCTCAAAGTATCAGACATTTCAGAGCTTGAAGCGGCTACGCAGGAAGTTCCTGACAGAATCGAGCTTCGACTTGAGTGGCGATAGGCCTTAACAAAGAATCCAGGAACAAACACACAGACAAGCTTTTAAGATTCAGATTTGGGTTTCAAAATAGTGATCCCTTCAAATATGGGACTCACAATAGTGGAGTGTTTATCATAGCATGTTTGGTCCCACACAGAGTATGGGCTATGACCGTGCAATCACTGTGTTTAGCCCTGAAGGCCGCCTATATCAGGTTGAGTATGCAACTGAGGCTGTTCGTCACGGGCCTCTTGCTGTTGGAGTCAAGGCTACCGACGGTGTAGTCCTGGCTGGAGAGAAGCGCTCTCCCCACGTCTTGGTTGACCTTGATACCCTCAAGAAAATCCTGCTGATTGATGACCATGTAGGAACTGCAATCGCCGGTTTGCACGCTGACGCCAGAAAGCTAATCGACCAAGCGCGAGTGCAAGCCCAGGTCAACCGTCTGAGCTATGATGAACCCATCTCGATTCAATCACTTGTAGTCAACATTTGTGACACAAAGCAGTTACATACTCAATACGGAGGAGTTCGCCCCTTTGGAGTGTCGCTCCTAGTCGGCGGTGTTGACCACGACGGTCCTCAGCTATATACAACGGACCCCTCCGGATCATTCTGGGGTTGGAAGGCCGCGGCTATTGGTCGAGAGGCTGATGATGTTCGTGAATTCTTCAAGGAGAATCTCAAAGATGAGAAGAAGCTCTCTCTTGACGAAGCAACCAATTTAGCTCTTAGAGGACTTTTAAAAAGCGGCGAAATAGCCGGGCTTGAACCTGAAAAACGGCCTCGCGTTGTAGAAATCGGAAAGATTGATGTCGAGGAAAGAATCTTCAGGTCTCTCTCGTTGGAAGAGGTTGAGTCAGCTCTCAGCTCAATAGGCACAGAGTAATTCCCTCGCACTATACCCCCGTCTGCTCAATCAGCCTATCAACTATGAGGCCGGCAATATCCATTCCAGTTACTCGAGACAATGCACTCCATGATGGTGCAGCATTTGCCTCAATAACGCATGGGCCATCAGGTGATTCCAGTATATCTACGCCAGTATAGTCGAGCTCTAGAGTTTCTGCAGTCTTAATTGCACACTCTTTGTATTCCGGATCAAGCTCCGCAATCTCCGCACGCCCGCCTCCATGAACATTAGTTCTCCATTCATCGCTTTGGCCTTCAGGAAGGTATCTATACATTGCTCCAACCAATTGGCTTCCTATTACAAACGCTCGAATATCCCGACTTGGTTTTTGTATCATTTCCTGTACATACAGTACTTGCCCTAACTGATGAATGAATTTCATCGCTCTGTAGTTCAGTTCCTTGTTCTGTGCTCGAATTGATCCTAAGCCCCTTGCTCCGATCAATGGCTTGATTACTACATCACCAACCTCATCAGCAAAATCAATTGCGGCTTCCAGATTCTCTCCAATGAAGGTTCTTGGCACTTTGAGGCCAGCCTTATGAAGAGCAGTAAGTGTGGCATACTTGTCTTTGGCTCTTCTAAATGAATAAGCTGGATTCATTACGTAGATGCCTGCATCTTCAAAGTGTTCAAGCAGGCTTATCCTGAAAGTGATTTGGTCACCGTTTCCGAAGCCAATAGTTCTGACCATCACACCGTCCATGGTGGATATATCTTCATCTAGGTGTGTGAACCTATGAGGCAATTCCGCAGCCACATCAGGGAGGCGGAAAGGCTTAGGAATATGCCCCTTCTCCTTGATGGCCTCGATGAGGCTTGCAGTAGCCCAATTATTCACGTTTTCGTGATATACAATCCCGAATAGGGCCAAAGTCATCACTCCTTCTGGAGAGGTTGTCTGGCGTGACACGTTTTTCAATTTAAAGGTGAACCATCCGCGCTTGACAAAGCGATTCTCTACCCCTCATAGACACAGGAGGATGTCGCAATCATGTCCTCATATATGGGTAAGTCTTGTAGAAACGAATTCAGCAAGAAGACCGGGACAATAGGGACACCTTCATGGAAGACTACCTCTTCTACCATCCAAGTCACCAAAATTGGCTTCATTATATATCGTCCCGCGGCCAGACCACTCAATTTTCCTGCCAGACGCGTAATCATGCCGCAGAGTCTCTTCGTTCTCTCTTTCTGCTTCTCTGCTGCTATCTTCAATGATGATGACTTTCCAGTCCTAATACCCCACATCTTTGCATCAATAGATAAGATGCTATTTCCCCGAACGGCAATCACATCGATCTCCATTCCTCGAGCTTCAGATGTGCCGCGTTTCCTGAAACTCTCAACACATCGGTAGTCGTTTTCCCCCAAAATGCTAGCGACAAATCCCTCGAAGTCCTTCCACGTCAATAGGTCGACAACGTCCTCAAGCTTCGCTCCTATGGAAACCGCGCGAAGCGCTAAGTCGATACGTAGTGTTCTCTCAATCTCCCAAGCACCGGATTCCAGTTTCTTAGCTCCAATCGCTCTCAGAACGTCGTCTAGAGCACTCCCAACTTCATTCATGCAATTGTCTTCTTTTGACTCCTTCAGTATCCTCAATAGGTCTTCGAGATGCCTCTCCCTCATGATACATCTCCGTAGCTCACGCTAGTTTATAACCTCCATTGATGACAGACTTTTGGGATGAACATGTCTGAAACGGCAGAAGGTTGGCGCAGAGTTCTTGGAGCTTTCGATAACTGGATCTACTACGAGAGTTCCGATTTCGGTCCTTGGACAGGGTATTTCTCACTTGAGAACCTCAGGGACCTTACATCGGAAGAGCGTCTCGGTTGGATGAATTCGATGTATGATGAGATTATTCCTGGGAGAGTTGAAAAGGCGAAAGATACTGCTGTGGCTTTGGAAGACTTCATGCCCTATATGCCCGACCCTGATGCTCGTGAGGTTGTTCAATCGATGATCGACCTCAGTGATGTGATCCAAGGGGGAATGCTTCGTATGAGTGATGTCATTCATGCCATGATGGACGAATACAAGACAGGTGGATTGGAGGAGATAGTCCCCTATTTGACCTCCCTTGCTGAGATTGAAGAAGACATTCGGCATCATATGAGTCTGTATAGTCAAGGATTTTCCAAATTGGGTTCACTTGGACTGGAGATACCTGATGAGATGTCGTGATTTGTGCTTCATTACTTAGAATCGCATTACTGCAAATGCTTAAGTACAATTGACTTGAGCTTGATTTCGACCCCTAAAAAGAGGTGAAAAGCGAAATGGGTGTAGAAACGACAACCGCCGCCCATCGATGTCGGGTCATACAGGCTAGAGGTGAGTGCCAAATTCGCCAAAGAGGTGAATGTATTCTCTAGTGTCAACCAGGTATTCCAAGAGTGTCACGAACCTTTCGCCAAGCCTTCTTTTGAGAGCCTCGCTGCATCATTCCTTTCTTTAGCAGATATGAGAATGAGTGAGACTCAGAAATACGTTCTGAGAGTGAGTGCCCAGCTGTTAAGGCATAATGATCTGACAGTGACGGCATTAGCAGATGTGGTGTCCCGTAGGACTTCAGTGGCCTATAGTACTGTGAAATGGAACCTGCGTTCCTTGATGGACTTGGGTCTGCTATCTGGCGGTGATTTGGAAAACAGAGGACAGCTGGCGAAGCTTACAGCAACTGCTGTAATGTTGGCTAACTTCCTTGAAGAACAGGATTATGAGTGAGAGGCAGGATCACTTCTAGGAGTGGCCTCCTCTCATCTTTTTTCTGTGCTTACCGCGGGTTGCAGCCCGGCCTCCATCGACACCATTTTGCTTTAGGTGTAGACATCATCGGATTTTTGTTTTGAAGAAGCCCCATGACATATCGATGAGGCTTCGAACCTCGTCAAGACCATACGCAGAGGCGAGGACAAGATTTACCGAACTGCTATCACCCGGCTTTAAATCACCTAGGTTGCACTGCAGACCGGTGGCAATGTCCTTCGGTCCCGCTTCGGGGTTGTTCTTCAGGTCGCGCTTATCTGATTCTACCTTGAGCTTTAGTGGAGATGATATCTCCCAGCCATCGGGACTCGGCTGTGAGGCCATGGCTACAGAGAGCTGACTTTCATCATAGGCAATGACAATTCCGTTCTTCTTGTCATACGTGCCCATGTCGTCTTTATAGCTCATTGGACCTCCGATGTCGAAGTCGAAGATGCTGTAGACCTTGAGGTCTTGGACCATGCTTGAGCTGATGTTCGTTGTCGAATGCCGGAGCAACAAGACAGGTTTGTTGTAGCTCCACATGTCAAGTGTGAAGGCCACCACAGGTTTTTCGAATTCATGAGGTGTGTGGTTCATCACCAGACTTAGGCTACCCTTCTTCTGCTTTCGCTCCACGACAGCAATGGTGTCGGCTTCTGTCGATTCCACGACAGCCGCGGTCCCATCAACGACATATGACGCCCAGATACCGCCTTTATAGTCAGCAGGATTCTTGAGCAATAGTCGCTCCTTTCCGGTGGGATCTATCAGTCCGAGGCGTCTGATGTAGAAACCGATGCGACCTAAGCCTCATGACGCACATTCAACAGCATAATTGATGTCGAGTCTTGGACGTCGGTTACCGGTTTCAAAGATCTCGGACATGACCGACCACGTTCCTATGCTAGTTTCTCCGAGTTTCCTAGAGTTAAAAGGTCTACCATACACAAGTTATGTAGCTACGCTCGGGTCACAAAGTTGATAAAGTGCACTCGGAAAACCCTTTCGAATCTCAGGTGGACTTCCAATGACGACTCTTACAATCGAGCAGCTTCAGAAGTGGTATCGCAAGCGTCTAAGCAAGATGTCCAAGGATTTTACGAAAAAGGCCGAAAAGAGCTACAGAATCGTAGAGAGGTCTTTGAAAGACATTCAGGAGATGTCGCGAAATCTGAAAGAACCAGGTGAAGAAGATGATCCTGATTCCACAGGGATTGCTACAAGATTTGCAATGAAGGTCGAAGACATTACAAATGATTTCTACGTTGGTAAGGAAATAACGTATGAAAGCACTGAGGCACTTCAAGAAGGGATTCGAAGCTTCATCCAGGAACTCTGGGGTGCCGGCGCTCGTTGGATTAGACGGATGGACAAGAAGCACAAGAGTACTATCAAGCAGCTGGATGTCAGCATGAAGGAACTCATGTCAGAGATGAACAAGATACAGAAATTGCTCTACGAGTTCAGCTGGCTTAAGGATTTGGAGCGTATAGGCGGTAGAATCCAGACCCTTCAGGATCTTGGCTTCAGCAAGGAGGTATATGAAGAACAGATTCGTACGACTCGTGCTAAGATTGAAACAGCACTGAGCGAATATGAATCGGCAAAGGAAGCCTATGAAGAATTTACCGAAACTTCGAACGTAGCAGATTTGTTGAACATCGACTCTGAAGCAGACCACATTGCGAGTCTGCTGAGAATGAAACTTAATCCACTCAAGAAGCAGGTGAAGAAGTTCTTTCAACATGATACTGGTGTGAGAGTGAGTGCGACAGGGCAGAAGGCATTAAACGACTACTTCGAGAATCCGTATGAAGCTATTGTGGAAGAGCCAATCGGCTATCCTGGACTATTGGAGGGCTTGGCAGGGTTAAGGAAGGCAATTGAGAATGGTAAGCTTCCTATGAAGGACCGACTGGCAAGAAGGGCTATTGAAGAGGTCGAAGCCATTAGTAATGGATCTCTAGGTGAGATTCAAGAGAAAGCAAAGGAACTGGAAGAGAAGCGCCATGCATTTGCTGATTCTGATGTTTACGCGAAGAGCGCAAAACTGCATGAGGAGCTGAATGAAGCCGAGAGGAACTTGGAGTATCACCGAAACGACATGCTAAGGATCAGGGATGATATCTCTCGTGAAATTTCTCGTGCAAAGGACTTCAAGGTGAGGATTGAATCTGAGATTCTAGAGTCCTTTGAAGAGAAGGTCAATCTTCAAATGGAGATTTCTCTTGAGCCCCTTCTTGAGAGGACTAATGTTGCATAGTTTCTTGGTGATTTAATGAGAGTCTTGGTGACTTCCACTGAAGATACAGCAAGCCAGACTATTGCCAAGGCACTTCGCGAGGACTATGAATTCAAAAGATCTGATGAGGTGTTTGAGGGTAATCCGGTCTACAAGCTAGATGAGTCTGCGCTACT
Source organism: Promethearchaeota archaeon (assembly GCA_048939765.1). Taxonomy (GTDB): domain Archaea; phylum Asgardarchaeota; class Thorarchaeia; order Thorarchaeales; family Thorarchaeaceae; genus SMTZ1-83. The sequence goes on along the minus strand of JBHLPF010000028.1, from coordinate 28,905 downwards.
CGTTACAATAAACCAAGATATGATTCACTCCAGCTACCTTGAAGACCACTTTGAGGCAGAGGTCTTCATCTATTGCTCTCGTCATCGAGCGGCATCAGGGAAACCTGCTCTCCTGGTTCATAGTACAGGGAATTTTGGTCCACAAGCGGATTTTGGGGGAACCCCCAGACAACTATCAATTTCGGCGCCATCCCTTGTTTCTCTTGCCCTCAAGAGCCTCAACCAACAAAAGATCGAACGAAATCTGAGTGAGTTTGATGTTACATTGGAAGTCACACATCATGGTCCCACATCAATGAATACACCCCTTCTTTTTGTAGAGCTTGGAAGCGATGAAACGTATTGGTGCCATGAGGAAGGAGCACAGGCAGTTGCCGCAGCAGTGATGGATTGCGTCAAAGCCCCCATGACTGGTAGCGCTTCAATTGGATTCGGAGGGACTCACTATGCCAGTAAATTCAATAAACTCGTGCTTGAGAAAGGTGTCACGATTGGACATATTGCTCCAAAGTACGCATTGAACGAGATTACACAGGATATTGTTTCTCAGATGTTGAAGCGGAGTGCTCAGGAAATAACGCAAGCAATCATTGACTGGAAAGGAACCAATGCTGAGAACAAGGCTGTGCTATTTCCGATTCTGGGGGACCTAGACATTCCCGTAGTACGAGCAAGTAAACTATAGTCGATTGTTATTACATAGTCTCAAATGCAGTACGAAAATCTAAATATGCAGCGGCTAACCTCCAAAAGGCGGCCATATAGGTTGGGGTGTCTTAATGCCTGGCGATAAGTCCGACGCAGTTCTTGAATCCATCGAAAAGAAAATCGACAATGTCACTGATGAGCTCGCCTCCGTCAAGAAGGAACTGGCAGAACTATCTTCAGTGAAAGGTATAGACAAGAAAATTGATTCAATGTCCTCCGACATCATTGATGTGCGAGACTCTAAGGAGATGGAAGTTCTCTTCAAGAAGATGGATGACATCCTCGTTGGACTCTCTGATCTTGGTAATGAAGTGAGCAATTCCAGTACTGCAGATGATGTTGCTAAGAAGATTGAAGAGATGGCTAGTTCTCTTGACGGTGAAGTAATCACCAAGAGGATCGATGACCTACAGCAATACGTTGCTGGTCTTTCAGGCCTTGAGGAAACTGTTCAGGAAGTTTCAGGTTCCCTTACAGAAACGAAAGAGATAGTTGGCATAATTGTCCGCCAACTTGATGACATTGAGCGCAAGTACAACCAAGCTATTGACAGAATCGAAGAAGCACTAGAAACGCTGACCAGTCTTCCAGCTCTAGACGAATCCGTTGAGAGATCAGTCAAGAAGCCAGCCAAGAAGACAGTCAAGGAGAAAGCAGAGGAGGAGAAGGAGGAAAAGGAGGAAAGAGAGGAAAAAGAGGAAAAAGAACCTCCTCCAAAGAAAGTCAGCAAGTCCACTATTGACGAGATTATGAAGGGGCTTCTGAAGGAAGTGACTCCACAGACTGAAGCTCGTGAAATGGCTAGTGTTTTGGAAGAAGCCCGCGATAGGCTGACCACGATGATTTCTGGGCATACCCCTGTTCTCTTCCAGTTTGGAAAGAAAGCAAGAGAACTCAAGTCCTATCCACCCACTGCGACTCTAAACGAGAATGATATCGCAAATCTGAACACAGAGATTCGCAGTTGGGCGACCAAGCTAAAAGAGATGGCGAAGAGCAGCTAGATTCCTCTTTTGAATCGGAAATACTGCATAGATGTCGACTGGGACGCATGTCACCGGCCATAAACTTATCAAACTGAAATGCGCATTCGCATCTAGAGCCTTATGTGCTGCACATGAGCTGGTCGAGGTCACTCAGACTACCTCAGGTCTCTCCAAAGTCTGAACGATAATCAGAGTTGAATCGACTAATGAAGCTAAAGAAGCATGCTGATGAACTTGCGACACGAATGGAGCTTTTAGACCTCCCTGCCGACACTCAGCTGGCGAAGGAGTTTATTGAGCTTTATGAGGAACGTTGTCGCGAATGTCAAGAGGATCGCCTAGGTTGCACGGTTAGACCAGCCTGCAACAACCGCAATTTCCTCAACATGCTGATTGAGATAGGAGTTGAACCTGAGGATCTCCCAAGCTTTTGCTATAGCCAATACTTGGAGCAAGTGAAACGATTCATTCTTGAAAGAAAAGGGAGAGGGATGATTGACAGACGTCTCCAAACGAAGGACTTCCTTTCAACCCTGAGAGTCAGTTCAATCAAGCACTTTCTTTCTCGCTTCAAGAAAATCTGGAAGAATACCTCTGATGTCCAAGAGGACAACATCATGCTTGTTGCAGGAGATGATTTGATTTTCCATTTTGATTTTGCAAGGGGCATTGTCATAGTGAATCCTAGTCATCATGAGGTTAATTCCTTCCAGGTCTTCAGAATGTATGTGGAGTTATTGTCAAAGCATTATGGAATTAATGCATCTGTATCAGGCTTGGCGACGAATTGGTGGTCTCTGACCATCGAACTTGATGGTGTAAAGCCTCCGAAAGAGGAGTCTCTGTTAGATGATAACACACTCCAGAAATACGAAGATCTTCATATTGACTTGGATGATGGCTCTGGGCACATTGAGGCTGAGATCATTTCGAATGATGGCAAATCTTCATTTGAAGTGAAGGATTTGGTTTCTCTCTTTGAAGGAGTTTCTAAATCCAAACGACGTAAGAAGGCAGAGTAGTCCGAATCAGGACTATTCCTAGAATCACTAGCGGTGGGATTCATATTGAGTGGAAATGTAGTGGCTGAAAGCATTCCAATATTAAAGAGAAGTTTGGGAATTACGAATATTGAAGCCAAGGCAATCCTCCCAGTGTTTGCCGGTGGCAACATGACGGCTGGCGGGGTTTCTGTGGCTTCGGGTGAGCCTCTCAACAAAGTCGAGAGAGCATTGGACCGATTGGAAAAGAAGGGGCTGGTGACACGAATAGAGGGCGTGGTCCCAATTTTCCGACTGTCACCAACTATCTTCGCATTAGAGGGATCATTGTCTTCAGTGCGGGATGATTTGCAGTCCAATTTGGAAGAATTCCAGAAGATGTTTGACGGTCATCTCGCAGGAATTGACGAATCAGTCAATTCGGTTTCTGATTTGCACAAAAACACCATGAATGATGGGAAAGTTGCATTTCAAGCGTATGAGACTGATATGGTTGCAGCTGTTCAGTCACAGGTAGATGCAATCACATCAATTGCCACCGAGGCTCTCGCAGAGTTTACAAAGACTATTGAAGAGACAATGAAAACATTCGACCTCTCTCTCGACGATGGATTGGGCACTCGGCTTTCAGCCCTTCAGCTTGAGCTTGATAGGAGCCAAAAGGAGCTTGGAACCACCGCAAAAGACATCTCTAAGAGCTTCGAAAAATGGCTCACTTCTGAAGGAAAGTCCACTACCACCGCATTGAAGGCTTTCGAAAAAGAGCTGCTTTCGTTAACTCACACATTGAGAGATTCAGTTTCCCAAGCATTACTTATCTCAAGGGCTGCTCTGGATGCCACTGTCAATGCATTAGCCGACGATATTCTGACGAAATCCACTGCATCATCAGATGATGCCATCAATTCCATTGGTGAAGCGACAAAAGCACTTGATGCCACTATCTCTGGCATGGACTCAGAGCTTACTGCGGCATTTCTAGCAGCGGAGGAAACTCTGCGAGGAATCGCTACCAAAGGGCGTTCGCAAATCGCCGAAGAATCCGAAGCAGCTAGAACTCGCATTGAAGCAGCTATTGAGATTTGTGATGCAGCAACGGCAGCCATTACGTCCTGGAAGGAAGAAGTGGCCACTTTTGGTGAGGTTGGCATGCAGTCTCTGCGACTCCAACTTGATAGAGTTAGTGCCACTGAGAACGACTATTTGGAAACTGTGAAGGCTGCAGTGCGAGGGAATCTTGAGAAGACACAAGCTCATTTTGCTAATGAGTATCAAACCCTAAAGGATATGTCAATAGAGGGCATTACACAATTCGAATCGCATCTAAACAGTTGCCGAACTTCGACACTAGATCTCCTGAAGAAACAGCTGAAATTACAAGAGAAGAATCTCGAATCCACAAGCTTGGAGATCAGGTCCAACGTCGATAAGTGGTCGTCAAGCACAACGAAGAATGTAGAAACCAAATTATCAAGGATTATTTCAGATGTCAGCAAGACCCTAGAGACAGAAGCGTCTGAAATGGACACTCTTGCGGCGTCCATTGATAGTAGACTCAAATCTGCTTTCAGCACTGTGATGTCTACATCGTCGACAAAGAATGCGTCCGCTCTGACCTCTATAAAGAAGTCAACTCATGACTTCGAAGCCGAAATTGGAACGCATCTATCTGAGCTTAGTGCAGGCTATGTGTCGACCACACGCTCACATATACAAGATGCCAAGGCGCTCTACGAAAATCTAAATGAAAAACTTGATGAACGGCTTGGTCAGAGCGTAGGTGCTCTCACAAGTCAGGCCAACAGAGTACAGAGAGAGATAGATAAGGCATTAGCGGGCCAGGTGGAGCGAATTGATCAGCACGCATCCGGAATACGTGAGGAGCTTCATGTTCATCTTGAAGATTTTGCACAACAATTCACCAACCTCATCAAAGGATTGGAAGCAACATTCAATGGATTCCTCACCAGCCAGACATCTGAGGCGAGAGATCTCATTGCTTCTGCACATACTGAGTTCAAGGGCGCTTTGAAAACCGAAATGACATCGCTGCAAGAAGACTCAAAGCTGCTACAGGAAGATTTCTCATCACAGTTGGGCGGGAGGATTGATGAACTCGTAGGAGCTGCTGACTCGATCAAGAAGGCCCTCGATGAGTTATCTGTGAATAAGCGAACTGAAATCTCACAGTCTATGGCGGACGCGCTTCAACGAATTGAAGATGCAGTCAGGAGCACAGATGATGCCCTCAAAGAAATCGAAACTGGCACAATACATCAATTTGGGGAGAATCTGCATCAGGTTTCCAGGGAATTCAGTGCAACCGTCACAGGTGCTCGAGACAACATCGCTGAGCGCATATCAAGCATCAGTGAATCAACTCAGGAAGGCATGGCAAAGAGTACAGGGCAACTCCTTGAAATGGTTGATGCCTATACAACAGGGCAACGTGAGTCGGGAGATCTCTTGTTGGCAGACACCAGCAAGAAGATGGATAGCCTTGCATCTCAGCTCGTAAAAGCCTCGAATTCCAATGTTGAAGCATTCCAAAACTCTCTGGCTGAGAAAGAAACCTCTCGGCTGGAATCAGCTAGGGCAATCAGAGAGGAGGCACTGGCAGCAATTGAGGAGAGAAGAAACGAGGTCGCTTTCATCTTCACTGGAGCTTCAGAAACAATCGAAACCTCCACATCCAATCTAACATCCTCTCTTGAGCAGCTTGCCAACAAGCTTGATGGTGAGATTTCCACGATTGGAAGCAAGCTGGAGAAAGCCGCAGATACGACTGCTTCAAAGGTCCTAGAGCGCGGAGAGAATAACCTGAAGGAAATGGAAACAAAAAGCCGTGCTCTCTTTAAGAAGACAGAATCTGATATCAAATCTAAAGCTGTGCAGTTTGGTGATGACGGACTGGATGTTCTTACTACGGCAGCTGAGGTGCTATCTGACTTGCCCAATAACCTGGCGAATTCCATTGCGACATCAACATCAGATGCTGTTGAGCAGACAGCAAAGATAGGGAGTGAAACAAAAGCCACCCTTGACACAGCGCTGACAGACTTTTCAGAAGCATCTAAGTCCATCACGAATACTTCCAAGACACTCATTGATGGAATGGTGACAGAAGCAGCCAAAGGTCTTGAGAAAGCCCTCGAGGAGGCGAAGCAAGGTTCAGTATTGTCCAATCAATACGCATCCCGCAAGCTGGAATCAGTGGGCATTGAATTAAAGACATACGTGGGCAGTGAATCGGCGCGGCTGACAGAGCGTACCCAAAATGAAGTAACAGCGAAGAATGCAGAGATCGCAAGTGCTTCTGCAAAGGCAATGAATGATGCAGGTGAAGGCCTTTCGGTTCTTCGCCAAACTCGAAATGATGCTTTCAACGGCCTGAATGAGCATGTGGACAAAATCCTGAGGCAATGGAGCACAGAGCAGAAGAAGGACATCACCTCGGTTAAGGGAGGAGTAGATGACGTCATAGGCGCAGTATCTGAACTGACTAGTCAAACTGTCGATACAATTGAAGCTGTCAAGAGTGCACGGGAGGAGCTGTTTTTCCCAACAAGTAAGAACACTTGGTATCTCACTGGTACCGATGAAATCTGTGCACACATGCTCGACATGGTTTCGCGCGCCGAGAAGTCGGTTGTGCTTTCTGTGTTGGACCTTGAATGCTTGGATCTGAGGAAGCTGGCCAAAGCTAAAGGGCCTCGTCGAAGAATCCTTGTTGTTCCTGACACAGAAGAGATCGATTCAGCCTTGAGCTCCCTCGAAGGCTGGAGAATATGGCATACAAAGACTCCCACAACCTTGGCTCTTATTGACAAATCGGAGGTGTTGGTTGGCGGATCCGAGGCAGCAGGTACGCCCCTGGCTGTGGTATCCCGCGATGAATCATATCTTCGTCTATATCACGACTATCTTGGTCCGGCTATCACAAAAGCGAGAAGGAGCTAGGCTAGAGTCGAATCGTATAGATGAGCGCGTCTTCATCCTCGTAGTACTGGATGTCATGGCATTGCACAGACATACCTGCGTTGGTGTAAAGCGCCTGTGCAGGTGTGTTACTCTCTCTCACTTCAAGTCGACATAATGACATATTGCGTTCACGCATCATATTAAGAGCATATTCTAGAAGTTCCCTTCCTAGCCCCCTGCGTCTGCTTTGCTGCCGAATTGCCATATTGAGAAGGTGACTTTCTTTAAGATTGACATCCTCTTCCCAGACGATGTATCCGGCCAGTTCGCTATCTTCCTCGATCACATGCATGAAGACAGTCTTTCCTTTCTGGGTTCGAACTCGACCTCGCCAAGCCCCCAAGATGCGGAAGACATCGTCATCCCAGGGTTTCGGGAAGCTCATTCTTTCTATTGCGATAATATGTGGCACATCTTCTCTGGTAACAACTCTAATCAAATTTCGAATCATTCCAGAATTCCTCCATCAATACATCTTCTCATAGCTCACCGTTGAGTCCTCTCCAAGAGGGCGTCCACATGAAGGACAGAAGCTCGAACCGATAGGAATTGGATTGCTGCAGTGCTCACATAGAGATGATATCTTCACGTATTTCTCAATCTCTGTGGGACTGCTAGCTCTTAGGAGCCAAAAGAAGAATATCATGAACATCAGGAGCATCGACACCAGAATTGTGACCATAAGTGGTCCAGATATATCACCAACAAAGAAGAATGGGAAGACATAGACGAAACCAGCTTCGGTGGTTGGAATCGTAAGAGCAATGACGAGAAATCCTATGAGCGCTAGGGCAAATCCAAGAATAATGAGTCGTTCTGACAATCGCAAACTTCATCCCAGACCAAAAGGCTACATGGTATCCTAGAGCATTCCACGTTCTTTCAATTGTTCGACGATTCCAGAATACCTCGCATCATCTGATATCATCAAATTGACATCCTGCTCTCTCGAATGCGAGCCTGGTAGCACCCTAACAGAGATCGCACTATCTGGATATATTTCTTCAAGGCGATGGCGTATCAGGATTCCAATCAGACCCCCCATCGGACAATGCGGAACCGTTGGTTTGAATTTGACCTGAATTCCCTCTTCCGTTATGGATATGTATTCCTCTTTGACAATAGCCATTCTGGGATCTGTTATACTGATTGGATGTTCTGGGTCCTGGACAGGCTTCAAAATCTCGAAGACCTCTGCAACTGATGTCATCGATATCGTCTCGATATGCAGTCCGGAATTCAGGGCTTAAGAATGTATATACCTTCTCCCAATTATAAGGTCACACAACACATATCAATCAAGGGGCGGTGAGAAATCTGTGTTTGTTGAGTCACGCCATATACTCAACAAAAGAGGGGTGCCGGAATGTCACCTAAGAAGAAATCAAAGAAAACAAAGAAAGAGAAGTCGCGCTATCTCTTCAAAGTAACAGTAGTCGGTCCTGAAGACGGACTGTTAGAACAGGTCTTAGGCGTGTTCAACAAACAAGTGATGTCAGTCGATGGCATTCGCATAGGTGCGGTGAGGATGGAGTGGGAGGACTCGGATGTTTCTACACTCTTTATGTCTCCAAAACACTCTGCACTTGATATCCTGCTATCACTTACCTACAAAGGAGCAGCTGGTGTTATCATTGTCTTGAAAGATGCTGATCCTGAAATCGAAACGATGTATAGGAACGAGATTCGTGAGAATCTAGGTGAAGGCATTCCAACAAGAGTCGTCTGTGTAGGCTCAGATATTGATGATTTCAAAAGAAACGAGATTCAAAGCCTACTTGATGAACTGATGGAAGAAATTCTTGCCCTCTCAACACAAGAATAAGGTGTGAAATGTAACTGCCGTATGATACAAAGCCTTTATTCCGTTCTGATGATTGAAGCAAGTAGGTGGCATATATGTCCTCAGAGGAAAGAGATGACAATTACTGGATGGGTGTCCGCGATGCACTTCGAATGGTGGATTCATTTCTGCGATGGGCTCGGAAGCATCCAAAGGATGCCAAAACCATCGATGATTTCTTAGCTGAAGGATTGGTTGCTGCGGCAAAACGATGTAAGTCATGTCTAGGCAAGGAGCTGGGAATGAGGTATGGTTCAGATGACCCTGAGGTAGATGAGCCACGAGAAATCGAAGAGCCAGCCCATTTCGAGGAACCAATTCCAGATGTCGAGCCGGAGGTTGAGGATATTCTCTATAGTGATGAAGAGCTGGTTGCTAGTGAAGTAGCAGGGGAGCCTGACACTCTGGATGAGGTCAGTGATGAACCTGAAACGCCACCTGCTGAGCCAGTTTCGATAGAGGAGATTGAAACAACTGTAGGTGAGGACGAATCCACCTCGACTGATGAGATCGCATTCGAGGGTATGAAACGAAACTTTCTAGCGGACTTTCCATTAGATGAGCCAACACCCGTAGTCGATAAGGAAGATGATACAAAGATAGTGCCCTCAACCCCGGAAGATGTCATGAGAGCTGTGTTGGCTGAGGCAGACGACGAGGAACTAATGCCTCCGGAGGTTGAAGATCTCGAAGTCGAAACCTATGACGATGTATTAGAGGTTCTGGAGTCTCCTTCAAACACTGAGGAATCGCCACCAGTATCTGCACCAAAACGCGAATTATGGAGCCCATATGACGAGCCGCCACTTCAAGACGATGATGAAGATGATGAAATCATCTCCACGGATGCTGAAGATGAGCAGGTTTCTGAAGAGTTGGAAGATACTCCCGCGGTTAAACCCCCGCCGCCACCCCCGCCCCCAGAAACTGATGAAACTGAGGAAGAGCGTAGAAGGAGAGCTCGGCGTCTATTCTTTGGCACTTGATTGACCACAGAAGCGGCGTCTGGTCTGAGGCTCATTTTCCAACAGTCTTACAGATAGACTCACTTAAAGCCTTGGGCTGCAGGTCAATCTTATGGGCTCTTCAGCAGAAGTTGCAATAGCTGCAAAGAAGAATCCGCGCCAAGCTCTTGCAGTGGCTCTCTCTAAGCTAACGCAACCTCTGCCCATTACAAGGGCCGCAAGACGGGTTGTGATAAAGCCCTCGATTCTGGACCCGGAGATTCCAGGAAATACCTCTCTCGAAATCATAAGAGCGGTTGTCGGCCTTTTTGAGAATGCTGCTGAGGTGTTAATTGTAGAGAGTGATAATCCTTACAGGACTGTTGAAGATGCCTACGCAAAACTTGGATACAATAAACTTGCCACTGAAAAGGTCAAGTTGTTCAATCTTTCACTTGATGCTCTAGAACCGAAATCTATGCCTGGTTTCCACCTCGCATCCCATAAAATGCCTCACGCACTAAGAAGTCCGCTTTTTCTTGTAAATGTGGCAACTCTCAAATTTGAACCAGGTGAAGGCGTTGTTTGGGGCGGGATAAAGAATCTCTTTGGTTTGTTGCCAGAGGTGGAAAAAGGAGATTTCCATCCTCACTTAGAAGATGTCTTGCTCGATCTTCTGAGTGCATTTCGTCCTAATTTGACTGTCATCGACTTATCTGAGGTTATCATTGGGAAGAGACTTACAGGACGCAGGATGAAGGTGGGTGGAGTGGTCGCCGGTGTTGACCCAGTTGCAGTGGATTCCTACTGTGCGGGACTCTTCAGTTTGGATCCAATGAAGGTGTCTTACCTTAGACGTGCGTATGACCAAGGTCTCGGCGAGGCACTGCTAGATCGGATCGAAGTCAGAGGTACAGAACATCAGAAGCACATATTATCCGAGCGAATGATTCTGTAGTATCACGCCGGAAGTAATATTAGTTCCAGAAGTCAGCGCGCATTTCTCTGGACGCTCTCGACTGAGTGTCGTTAAGACAAAGGTGAGGCATGACGCATGGACTGGACAAGTCATCATATGGAACGAATACCACCTTCTGGGACCCTGAAGATGTTTGAGCTGGCTTCACGATTGGAAGCCAAGGGGAAGACCATATACCATTTCGAAGTGGGGCAGCCAGATTTTCCCACCCCTCCCCATATCGTGGAAGCAGCAAATACTGCTCTAAGCAAAGGCCTTACAAAATATACCTCATCTCGGGGAATTCCGCAACTACTTGATGCTATCCAGAATCATTATGCGACTCGAGGCATTGAGATTGATGGGCGCAAAGATGTGATAGTGACTCCTGGAGCAAAGATGGCTCTATTCAAGGGCTTTTTGAGCACCCTTGATGCAGGTGATGATGTGCTTCTTTTATCTCCGGCTTGGCCCACATATCGCGTTCTAGTCCGAATGGCAGGCGGGAAACCACGGGATGTCTCAACTCTGCCCGGGTATAAACTGGATGAGGAGGCACTGAAGTGCAGTGTCAACAAGACTGTTACAGCCCTCATCATCAATAGTCCCAATAATCCCTCTGGAGGAGTTCTTTCCAAGGCCAACTTGAAGCTGATCTATGACCTTGCCGCAGACCATGATTTTGTCGTATTCAGTGATGAGATTTACGAGTCGCTTGTCTATGATGGCATTAAGCAATCATCCATGCTTGAGGTGGACCCAGTCATGGAGCAGACACTTGTAATTAGTGGATTCTCCAAGGCCTACAGTATGACTGGATGGCGCCTCGGATATGCAATTGGAAATCCTGA
>JBHLPF010000028.1:0-17533 GCA_048939765.1 Promethearchaeota archaeon | reverse complement strand
ACACTTGTAATTAGTGGATTCTCCAAGGCCTACAGTATGACTGGATGGCGCCTCGGATATGCAATTGGAAATCCTGAAACAATCGAGAATATGGTGCGGATTCAACAGAACACCACCTCATGTCCCACATCGTTTGTTCAATATGCGGGTGCTGTTGCATTAGAGAGTGACCAGAGTCATATCACTAAAATGTGTGAGGCTTATGAAGCTCGTCGGAACTATATGGTCGAGCGGCTTCGTCATATAGAAGATGTCGAGTGCGAGATGCCAGAAGGTGCTTTCTACGCATTTCCAGACTTCAGTGCATATGGCTTAAGCAGCAATACAATTGCCGAGTTGCTTCTCATGAAGGCGGGCGTTTCCACTGCTTCTGGTTCGGTATTTGGAAGAGCGTTTGACGGTTATCTGCGGTTCTGTTATGCCGCATCTCAAGAAACGATAGAGCAGGGGCTAGATTCGCTAGAGGCGTTTCTTCCTTCATTAAGCTGACCGGTCCTTTGCCTTCCTTTAAGAGGCCAAATCGATAATGCAGAGAGAGGTGGCTAAATCTGGGAACTCAGGTCCATTTCGAGTGCACGAAGTGTGGGGCATGCTGCAAGGAGAAGGAACTTCTAGTGACAGTCACCGGCAATGATATAGTGCGTCTATCATTCTTCTTGGATACCTCGACATCCGAAACACTTCGTGCTTTGGATTTCTATGTGTTGCCTGAGAATGGTGGTGACCCGCCTGCTGGTATGAGAGATATACCTGCCGTGAACACCGAACATGGAGCGGCCTATATTGCTCTTCGCCGAATGGAAAACAAGGAGTGTATCTTCCTGTCAGACGATCTCTGCATGATTCACCAATTTAGACCTGGTGTGTGCAGGTCATTCCCTTTTGTATTCCGAGAGAAAGAGGGGGAAACTACTTGGGGCTTGAGCGCTGTGAAAGAGATATGTCCGGGCTTGGGAACAGGACCTGAAATTGCGTTCAACGAACTCAAGGCTATATCACTTCCAATCTTGAGAGAATTGTCGCTCTACCGGGAATTCGTATCAGAATGGAATAAGAATCAAGAAAATCCCACTGCATCATTGCTCATCGAGAGCATCCTTTCCGATTCCCGTTTCACTGCCTAGCAAGACTTAATGCCAAAGGCAGAGCTTGGGGAATGAATGCAATGGCAAGAATATTGGTGACTGGTGGGGCAGGATTTCTGGGCAGCCATTTGGTTGATCGTCTATTGACAGACCATGAGGTGGTTGTGCTAGATGATCTATCAACTGGAGCGATGGATAACCTTCGGCAGCATGAAGAAGATGTCAAGTTCCTATTTGTGAAAGGCTCAATCACCTCTGACGATGATATCTCCAAGGTGATGGATAGCATTGACATTGTCTATCATTTTGCCGCACAGCCTGACGTGAGGCTCAGTATCGCTCAACCCCTCTTGGACTTTGATATAAATGTGCAAGGAAGCCTCCTGCTACTAGAAACTATGAGGCTGAATGACGTTACCAAGATTGTGTTTGCATCCTCTGGGGGGACTGTTTATGGTGATCCAGAGATTCTGCCTACGCCTGAGTCGACTCCCCTTAGGCCCATCAGTAACTATGGGGCGGCAAAGTGTGCAGTGGAAATGTATCTCTCATCGTATTCAGCCTTGTATGGATTTGACTCTGTAAGTCTGAGACTGGCAAACATCATTGGACCCCGATTGACTCATGGCGTCATTTTTGATTTTTATGAGAAGCTCAAGAAGAATCCGAATCGTCTCGAAGTCCTTGGAACCGGTTTGCAGGAGAAATCATACATGTATGTAACGGATGCTACTGATGCAACTATCGCATTAGCTCAGAATATGGCTTCGGGTTATACTCCAGTCAATGTGGGTTCTGGAGAACGATTGAAGGTAAGTGACATTGCTCAACTGGTCGTTGAAGAGCTTACTGGAACTGATGTTGAAATCCACTACACTGGATCTGAACGTGGTTGGTCAGGAGATGTGCTGATTACTGATCTAGATGTTGGGTTATTGCGAAAAGCTGGCTGGAAGCAAAAGATTTCCCTGAGGCAAGGAGTTAAGCTATATCTAGACTGGCTTGTGCAAACCTTTGGAGTCCTCAAGTAATGATGCATGGAACCGCAAAATCATAGCTTACTGAGGATTTGAAGGATATTCCCGAAGTTATGCTCAACTGTTCTGCTCTTGTCGGCATAGGATGCCAGATTGTCTAACCTGGCGTCTGATTCGGCTTTCTCGCAGAAAGCTCTAGACCGTATCTCCGTATGGATTTGTTCATTCAGATTCAGAATGTCACTGGATGTCTTGAGAATGAACTGCAGCATTTTGATTAGCATGTTGAAGTCGTTTATGTCTCTTATTTGCAGAGTCTGACTGTAGAATTGATACTCCAGTCTTGCTAGGCGGACTCTCATCTCCACTATGTTTTGCAGCCAGGTGTCTGCTTCATCAGAAAACTCGTTCAATAGCTCGGTCCAGGACTCCTGTTGTTCAAGGAGCTGGACCAGATACTTCCTGAGGAATCCAAAGTGATCGACACCCTCCTCAATATCATCTTCAGTGCCTATTGGTTCCATCATTTTGTCAGTCTGACTGGCTTTCACAGCTATCATGAGCGAGAATTTGTCTACATAGCGCTTTACTTCATCAGTCTTCTCCTTCTTCGACATGGTGTCTGCAAACTTGTCTGAGAGGGTGAGCAGGAATTTGTAGAGGCATTCAGAACATATCTCCGCACTCGCTGAAAGGTCCTTCGTTGACAGGAACTGCAGTGCATCCTCCAAGTCGTCGCCCGGAACATCTCTTCCATGGATTCTTAGGACCCATCCTTGAGATATACAGAACACCCTGTTATCCGGATGGTTGACGAAGATTGCTGTATAGCATACATTGTCATCTATGGCCTCTTCGGCCTTCATGCTTTCTCTAGTCTTGTGATACGAGAAGAGCATGGGGTCTATTTCGATGGCTTCAACCTCTAGGACCTTGTCATCATTAACGCAAAGCTTCTCGTCTCCGAAGACTTTGTAGCAAGGGCAGCCTCTAACCAGCTTGATTTGACTCTGGCTCTGCCCGTCATTCAGTCCTACAGTCACTCCATCGGCTCCATTTACGATTTCTAGCTAGTGGGTCTCTTACTTAACCTCACTTCTCAGTGACGCGCATGTTTATGAGGATTTTTGTGCCGTGCGAATCTCAATCGTATTAAGCAGTTTCACTAGGTTTGTGAACCACTCTTCTGTTCGATTCCGATCTTCAATCTGCTCATCCAAAAGATCATGTATGTGTTTGGGCACATTACCTGACTCTGCCAAAGAATGCGTCGAATCTCTGATTAATGCAATCACACTGACTATACGTTCTGCAACATCCACCATGAATCTCAATAGACCCAAAGAAACTTCCTTGTCTTCTGACTCCCTCAGCGTCGAGACTTGAAAGAGGAATATCGTTTCAAATCGTGCTAACTGTCTATAGCGACGAATGAGATCGATGAGTTTTCTGTCACCATTGTCCCTATTGAGATCATGCAGAATTGATGCCCAAGTTATTCTCAAGGTGAGGAGCTTGTTGATTCTACTATTCACGAGTTCATCGATCACTTCTGGGTTTGTGGTTGCATCGCTCCCAATTAGCTCTGTAGCCATCTGAGAGGTGATATTCTTCACGTACGCAGAGATTAGCTCTGAACGCTCAGCCTCTGATAGAATATCGTCAAACGTTTCTCCGAGTGTGACTAGGTACTTGTAGAGGCATGAAGAGCATGCAATGCCATCACTTGCCTGCTCCGTGGTTGTCACGAATTGCAGTGCTGCTAGAATCTCCGAAGCCTTGACATCTTGTGAATTAATCCGAATCTTCTGGCCCTGACTAATACAGTAGGTGTGATCCGCATCAGCATCAAGAAGAATCAGAAGGTAGCACATGCTCTCATTATCGCTCTTGAGATTGGCAAGGTCTGTAGATGATGTCGCGTCTCCCAGGAACATTGGGTCGACTGCGATAGTGACAATTGGGACTACGTCATCATTGTTCAGGCAGACCTTCTCATTGCCGAACTCCTTGAGACATGGGCATCCCTTCACAAAGCGATTATTGCCAGTCAAAGGTCCCGCCATGGCGGTTGAGTCTAGTCCCATTCACATGATGCTCCTGGTCGCTGTTGCAGCCAAACTCCGAGTCATGAGGTCTAGCAGGGTCCCGCCTGCCATTGATTATATTATATGAGGCCATATTAAGGTTTGTATCTGTACGCACATGACTCGCGACTTTGAGTTGACATAGCATCCGAAGAAAAAGCGCTTTTCAATCAATCTCGGATGCCTAAATTGGGCTCGTATCTACTATTCGCTGGCGCCAAACCCGGGTGCAATTCTAACCCCAAAGCTCTCTTTTCAAGAGGTCTCTGATAGCAATGCGAATGGCCTCGGACCTGTTTGGATAGAGCTTGTTGTCAACCAGCTTCTCAAGACCTTCTATATACTGCTCCGGGACATGAAGCGTGATTAGCTTCATCTATTCCTTCAACTCCCTTAACTCCACAGCTCTCTCTTCAGAAGATCACGAATGGCAATCCTGATTGCCTCAGAACGATTCGGATAGAGATTACTGTCCACTAATTTCTCAAGTCCTTCAACGTATGTTTCAGGAATGTGTAGAGTTACGAGCTTCATGTGAGTATCACCTGTGTGAAACCCACGTAACACATCAATATGATTGCGAGTAATACTGGGTCTCATATATGAAACTGGATTCGGCACCCCTCTATTTGATGTCTAGTTTGCCTCATTGGCAGAAGGTATATCATACACCCCCGGTACGAAAACTCCGGCATTGATTTAGTCCTGGTTGTGCTTGAAGGTGGACAGACAGAAGGGCATTGATGTACTATTCAATCCAAAATCGATAGCAGTGATTGGCGCTTCTGCGACTAAGGGAAAATTGGGAAATGATGTAGTACGCAACCTTATCGAGAGTGGCTTTGAGGGAAGAATATACCCGATTAATCCTAAGGCAGGAGAAATTCTAGACCTCAAGGTCTATCGGTCTATTTCTGAGATTGCGGGGGATGTTGATGTTGCAGTCATAGTAGTCCCTGCCAAATTTGTTCTTCCAGTCATGGTGGAGTGCGGTGAGAAAGGAGTCACTGCCCTAGTCATTATCACAGCTGGTTTCAAGGAAATCGGACACGAAGGTCAAGAAGCAGAGAAGAAGATAGTTGAGATAGCAGAGAAATATGGCATGATTGTGCAAGGGCCAAATTGTCTGGGGATTGTAAACACCTTTGCGCCCTATAATGCGTCATTTGCCGCGGGCACTCCGGTGAAAGGCAGTGTGGCTTTTGCCTCTCAATCTGGTGCCCTGATGACAGGGATACTTGATTGGAGTCTAATGGAGAAGATCGGTTTTTCAAAATTCGTGAGTCTAGGGAACAAAGCCCAACTTGATGAAGCAGATTTCGTAGAAGCTTTCGGAAGAGATCCCGACACAAATTTCTTGCTTCTTTACATTGAATCGGTGGTTGATGGCAAGAAGTTCATGGAAGTCTGCCGGAATGTTGCTCCACGCAAGCCTATCTATGTAGTCAAATCCGGTATTAGCGCAGCAGGTGCTAGAGCAGCATCATCCCACACGGGCTCACTGGCGGGAAGCGATACTGCCTATTCTGTTGCTTTCAAACAATGTGGTGTGATTCGAGCAGATAGTATGTCAGAGTTATTTGATGTGGCAAATGTGTTTGATGACTGTCACTTGCCGAGGGGAAATCGTGTGGCAATTGTGACTAATGCTGGAGGTCCTGGAATCCTTACAACTGATGCAGTCGAGATGAATGGTCTACAGATGGCTCAATTTTCACCATCCACTATCGAGAAGATGAAGAATGGATTGCCTTCCGCAGCTTCGGTATACAATCCAGTGGATGCACTCGGGACTGCTCAACCAGAGGACTATGCTCTCTGTGTCGAAACTACACTTCAGGATGAAAATGTTGACTCTGTTCTGGTTCTACTTACACCGCAAGCGATGACAAAAGAAACAGAAACGGCTCAGGCAATTGTTGAATGTCACAGGAAGTATCCAAACAAGCCTCTCTTAGCTGTGTTCATGGGCGGGAACTCGATGATCTATCCACGAATTGTGTTGAATGAAGGTGGTATTCCTGTGTTTGACTTTCCTGAGCGTGCTGTAAATGCAATTGCTGAACTCTATCGATATACCGTTCTACGGGATAGCCTAAAGGATGAAACACCTCCCGATTTTGAGGTGGATAGGAAGCGTGTCAAGGAGATAATCAAAAGCGTTCGAGATGACCGAAGAAGAGTGATGCTGGGTAGTGAAGCACACGAAATAGCTGAAGCATATGGTATTCGAGTTGCGAGAACGAAACTGGCCACAAGTGCTGAGGAAGCCAAGGGAATTGCTGTGGACATAGGTTTCCCTGTTGTCATGAAGATTGCTAGTCCAGATATCGTTCACAAGAGCGACATTGGCGGTATTATGATTGGCATGAACTCCGAAGAAGAGGTTGAAAATGCCTTTCTCCAGATTCTCGATAATGTCAAAACCCATGTACCGAGGGCAGTCGTTTATGGCGTAGATGTCCAGGAAATGGCAGAGAAAGGAAAGGAGCTGATTATCGGATGTTCGCGAGATATACAGTTTGGCCCTTTGATTATGTTTGGAGCTGGCGGGATTTTTGTCAACTATCTAAAGGATGTAGCATTCAGACTTGCACCGATGACTCGTAGCGATGCAGCTGATCTGATTTCTGAAACAAAAATGGGCACATTGCTTAGCGGAGTAAGGGGCGAGGAACCAAGTGATATTGATGCAGTGACTGACACTATCTTGCGGATATCACAGCTTGTATCCGATTTCGAGGATATTGTAGAATTGGATATCAATCCTGCATTCGCTTACGAGAAGGGCAATGGTGCCATTGCAGTAGATGTGAAGATTACTATTGGAGGAGAATGAGATGGCGAAGAATATTGTAATCAGTGGAGAAACACTGACTGGAAAGACTATGGTAGCTCTGGCATTAGCAGCAAAGCTTCAGAAACAAGGGCATAAAGTTGGCTACTTCAAACCCGTTGGTGACAAGAGCTTTGAGCATAGCACCGATGAAGTGGATGTCGATGAAGATGCAGCTGTTATGAAGGAGGTTCTCGAACTCGATGTCGATTTATCTTGTGTCAGTCCTATAATACGAACGAAGTCTAGTTATGATGAGCTGCTTCAAGTTGGCCATGAGAAGCTTCTCAAGAGAATCAAGGACTGCTATATCAAGGGTTCTATTGGAAAAGACTACATGGTGATTGAGAGTGCCAAAGCGCCGTGGCATCTCCTGCATGTAAGCCTTTCAGCTCCACAAATTGCTAAGGAGTTTGAAGCCTCTGTCATTATTCTAGTCAATTTCCCGGATGTGACAGCAATAGATGACGTGTTTCTCCAAAGAGACTTGTTCACTCAAGCGGGCATCAAGGAAATAGGTGTAGTTCTCAATATGGTTGCTCCAATGCTCAAGAAGACGGTCGAGGAGAGGATCAAGCCCTTTCTGGAAGAGAGTGGTGTGAACTTTATTGGAGTCATTTACCAAAGGCGGGAGTTGTTCAGTCCCACAGTGAGAGATATTCTTCGCGCTCTCGAAGGCGAAATGATAGCTGGAGAAGATAAGATGGATCTCCTAATTGATCGTTTCTTGGTTGGCAGCATGGCTCCTGAGAATGCACTCAAATGGTTCCGAAGGGCGAAGGACAAAGCTGTCATCACAAGCGGGGACCGATCTGATATCTGCCTAGCCGCACTTGAAACGGATACGAATCTTCTGATTCTCACTGGCGGAATGGGACCTGATATTCGTACTCTATCTCGAGCCAAAGAATTGGGCATTCCAATAATGATGACTGCCCACGACACATACACAACTGGCCACCTAGTGGATCACTTAGTCGGGACGGTTTCGCCAGAAAATAGGGAGAAAATCGCGGTAGTGCAGCAGATTGTTGGAGATGCACTAAATCTCACCGGATTTGTCAATAGTAGCTGATGATTATGAGAAGGAGCGCGTCCGCTCCCGCTCAAGAAATAATTGAGCACACTTTGGTCCGGGAGAGTTGAGTGCACTCAAGTTCACTGGGTATGAAACTGGAATAAGTCATCTTGTATATCCAAGCCAATACTGGGTTAATATTCAGGTTATGTCCCAGACAAGATGTGGTTGCATATCCACACATAGTGTCGACATGTCACGATGTATCGTTCGTCAATAGATTAAGCCTTCCAGAGATGTCAGATTTCTCCGGTGAAAGCTAATACATTTATGGAGCCCCTTGTCACCGAGGTCTGCATTTTATCATATAATATGAGGTGAATCAATGGCAACAGATGCTGAAGGCAAGTCGGATGCCGCTGGTGAAGCCAAGGATGATGTCAAGGTCACTGAGGAACTACAGTCCTTGAAGCTCATCCGAAGCAGACGTTCTATACGTGAGTTCACTGGTGAGAAACTGCCCGACGAGCATATTGAGATGATTCTTGAAGCTGCCAGACATGCACCAAGTCCCGAGAACATGCTCATGATTCGTTTCGTGGTAATTCGAGACGATGAAGACATGAAAGTGTTCCTTGCTGACATAGCACAAGAGATGGCTCAGACAGCCTTTGGTGGAGCCCCCTTTGAGCTGACAAGTGGAAGGAACTGGTTCATTAATGACCCTTATCGGGCAGCTGTCTATGCTCGGCTTCGAGATGGGGAGCTTTTCAGATATCCTGAGAAGAGCGACGCTGTGATAATTGTGTGTGCCAGCGAAATGTGGCATGATGCAGGGTATCAATATCCCAACGAGCTTTTTGGGTCCGTAGTTGCAGGTATGGCAATCCAAAACATGTGGTTGACAGCAACAGAACTTGGATATGGCTGCGGGTATGAAGCACTGGTCACTTCCGACCCTCGTCATGCGATGCTTATTCGCGACAGGCTTGGCATTCCACCAACATGGACGCCCTTGACCGCGTTCTGCATAGGGAAACGGATATCGCCTCGTGCACTTGGACCCAGCAGGCCTCCTCTTGAGGGTCTGATGTACCAAGAGCGTTGGGGCTATCCATGGAAACGTTTGGCGTTTAGGAAGAAGGGGTGATATCATGGAAGTCAATTTCGAAGGCGAAACGCTAGAGAACATGAAGGAACGAGCTGAAGAAGCTGGGTTGACTCTTGAAGGGTTCATCGAGGTTGTAATGGAGCAATTCTGTGACAATAAAGGTGGACGAGTCTATACTGGTAGATGGTCCAAAGGCGAGGTGGATGGGGAGAAAGGATTCCGCTATGTGCCACAATGGCCTTTCCGACCAGGATTCAAGGAAGCCACTGGGGACCTAGTCAAAAAGTGGAAATCTGGAGGAAAGAAGTTTCGTGCACATCCATCCGGTGAGTGGCCGTTCTACCCCCGCCTCAAGGAAGGCGATATCCAGCACGAGTACTGGACCTCGAAGAAGATGTACCATCAGGCGTTTATAGAAGATAGGCAAGGACGTGTCGTTGTCACAATGGATGGCGATCGATATGACGAGTTTCTTGATGCCGTGAGGAAGAAGAAAGGGAATATCTGGACAGTCAGTGTCGATGCCGCGATGCAGGAAGCAATAACCGACTGGGTTGCCAAGGAGGAATGATTCAATGTCACAGTTACAAGAGTTCTTCAAGTTCCTGGCTTCAAAGACAAATGAGAAGGAAGATCTGAAGAAGATGGTCGTTGATTGGATTGGCCCATATGACGGCAAGATTCTCCAGGTGTTTACTGAGGAGGGAGCCCAATATATGGTGGTCACCAAGGAAGGAATGACCCTTCACGAAGGCATCTATCCAAGTCCCGATGTGATTTACAAGGCGAATTCATCCATACTCCTCGGTATCTTCACAGGTGAAGTGCCCTTCAAGGACACAATGAGAGATGGCTCTCTCGAGGTCATTGGCAACGCACATGAGAGCGACTTTCTGGCCAATCTAATTCTTGCAGCCATGATGGGTGCGATGTAGGAGGTTCTGCAATGGACGTCAAGAAAATCGCAGTCATTGGTTCTGGTCTGATGGGCTCTGGCATAGCATATGTGTCAGCTTGGAATGGGTACGAGGTCACCATGGTTGATATCAATCAGGACCTTGTGGACAAGGGTATCGAAAAAGTCCGAACCGACGTGATGACTGGTATTGACAAGGGCAAGATGTCTATCACTGAGGCTGAGGGTCTCATGTCGAGACTCAAGGGGAGCACTGATACTGAAGCAGCAGTGAAAGATGCAGACCTTGTCATTGAAGCCATCTTTGAGAACATGGAAGTCAAGAAGGAGGTTTTTGCTAAGATTGACGCAGTTGCATCAGAGCACTGCATCTTAGCAACGAATACCTCCTCTCTAAGCATTGACGAACTCGCGAGTGCTACTGGTCGCCCTGACAGATTCATTGGAATGCACTATTTCTCACCAGTTCCTGCAATGAAGCTACTAGAGATAGTACTTGGCGAGAAAACAAGTGAAGAAACAATCAATGTTGCGAAAGCAGTTGGCCATAAGCAAGGCAAGCAGACTGTTTTTGCAAAGAATAGCCCTGGTTTCATTGTCAACCGTCTTCTCATGCCGGTTATGCGCGAGGCAATCCTAATGTTAGAGCGAGGTGATGCAACAAAAGAAGAGATTGACACTGCCATGGTGAGCATAGGAAAAGCTCCAGCTGGTCCATTCTCACTAGCGGACTTTGTCGGTCTGGATATCACCTTCCACGCTATGTCGACGCTCTATAGGGAAATTGGCGATTGCTTCAAGCCACCTGAAACTCTATCCAAGCTTGTTGAATCGGGAGCCATAGGAATGAAATCCAAGAAAGGATTCTATGACTATGCTGCTGATGATGCTAAACCTGAAGCACCAAAAGGCGCAGATGCAGAGTGGATCGTGGAACGGCTCAACATGCCTGCAATTCGAGAAGCTATGATTCTTGTCGATGAGCAGATTGCCAATAGAGAGGACATCGACATGGGAATGAAGCTCGGAGCGAGCTGGCCAATGGGTCCATTCGAGATGGCAGACCAATACGGACTTGAAAGGTGCAAAGAGTTCATCGGGAAGCTCGAGTCTGAGCTTGGTGAATGCTATAGCATGCCCAAGTATCTGAAGTAGATTTGAAATGCAGGGCTGAACGCCCTGCCTTCTGATTTTTTGATATATCCTCCATTGTCACAGAAGCAGCCTTTTAGGAGCGGATTTTTAAGTAGGGCATATCCCCAACAGCACAGATTTTCAAAAGGTGATTGAAATGCCAGAATTCGAAACAATGCTCTATAGCAAGGAGGGATCTTTCCTCTCTCCTGTGAAGAACACAGCGGTTATCAAGTTCAACCGACTTGATGCACTAAATGCAATCAACGATAAATTCATCGAGGATTTCAACGCCGCTCTGGATGAAGCTGAGAAGGATCCTGATGTTCGTTCCATTGTAATTGCATCAAATCATGATAAGGCCTACTGCGTCGGTGCTGACATGAAGATGGCTCAGACGATGCTGAGTGACCCGTCGAATGTGGGAGAAACTGTAGCTCAAGGTCAAGCAATCCTAAATCGACTGGCTACTATGGATAAGGTGACCATTGCTGCAGTCAATGGACTGGCTCTTGGAGGTGGTCTTGAGATCGCTCTTGCATGCGACATCAGGATTTGCGAGAAGGAAGCCAAAATGGGAACGCCGGAAGTAAGCTTAGGACTATTCCCGGCTTGGGGTGGTTGCCTACGGCTGCCCAGAATCGTTGGTCTTGGAAAAGCAATGGAACTCATTCTAACTGGTGGTCAAGTCACTGCCGATGAGGCCTTAGCAATGGGACTTGTGAGCAAGGTCGTATCCAAGGACGAGCTTCTCAGCCAAGCCATGTGGTATGGTGCAAAGGTGGGAGGAAATGCTCCCATTGCGGTTGCGCTCGCTAAGAAAGCAACTCACTTGGCTTTGGAGGAGAAAACTGAACAGAACTTCAAATATGAAGTGGAGGCTTGCGTTGATTGCTTCAAGACCAAGGACTTGGCTGAAGGAATCTCAGCCCTCCTAGAAAAGCGTCGAGGCAAATTCACGGGCGAATAGACCTATTGGTCCTCTCACCAGGGAGGACCGCCCTCTTTCTTCGCACAGTGTCTAGTCGATAGACCAATTGATTAATCGGTTAGACTGGTGCCACTATCGTCAAGATGATGTCCTTTAAGGTAAATAATCCTCTAATCGTCAACCTTAAGTTTACCTTAATTTAGGAATCGCGAGTAGTTACGGATTGAAAGGACCTGTTTTATGCTATATATACAGGTTCTGCACGGAGGAAAAGAAATGGCAAGAAAAGTTGCTGTCGTTGCTGGCGGCCACAGCAAATTCGGAAAGCGGTACGATGCCACCATGAGAGAGCTGTGTGCAGAGGCATACAAACCAATCTATGATGAAGGAATCACTCAAGACAAGATTGATGCTTCAGTACTCTCTTATGCCGCATCTCAGTTCACTGGTCAGGGAGCAGGTTCAGCTCTAATTGCAGACTATATTGGGCTACATGATAAGCCTCACCTTAGAGTTGAATCAGCCTGTACAACTGGCACGGCATCACTGAGAGCAGCATGGGGCATGGTAGCCGCAGGGCTTTATGATGTAATGCTTGTGCTTGGAGTCGAACAGATGAATCGTGTGTCATCTGCAACCGCGACCGAGTACATGAGTCAAGCAGGTGATATGCGCTGGGAGTATCCATTTGGAATCAGTTTTCCCGCATTCTATGCACTGATGGCTTCCAGATACATGGCAGATTATAATCTGCCCCACGAAGTCCTTTCCAAAATCTCAGTGAAGTCGCATCATTATGGTGCTCAGAATCCGAAGGCACATTTGGGCAAAGAGGTTTCACTGGAAGAGGCAAATAACGCAGTTCCTATCTGTAGGCCTCTCAACCTTTACGATTGCAGTCTTATCACTGATGGTGCTGCGGGAGTTGTTATCGCAGCTGAAGATCGTGTGAAAGAGTTCACTGACAGACCTATGTGGATCACAGGCATTGGGGCTGGCGCGTCAGCCATGATGATTCAAGATCGTAAGAGCCTCACTTCAATTCCAGGAGCCAAACGCGCATCAAAAGCGGCTTTTGATATGGCCGGACTCAAGCCAGATGACATAAACATGGCTGAGGTGCACGACTGTTTCAGCATTGCTGAGTTGGTTGCCTACGAGGACATCGGTTTCGCAGAGCCTGGCAAAGGGAGAGAGCTCATAGAAAACAAAGATGTCTACCACGACGGGCGCATTCCAATCAACTGCGATGGTGGTCTAAAGAGCAAGGGTCACCCACTGGGTGCCACTGGCGTATCCATGACATACGAGATTCTGAAACAGATGAGAGGCGAAGCAGAGAACCAGTCCAGACAGATTAAAGATGTCCAATATGGCCTTGCCCACAATGTTGGCCAAAGCGGGCAGTTTGTCAATGTCTTTATCTTTGAGAGGGGATTCTAATGGCCGAGCATAAGGAACTATATCTAGGTTACAGCTCAGACAAAGCTGTAACACCATTCTATCAAGAATTCTTGGAGGCTCTTGACCAGGACAAGATCATGAAGAGTGTCTGCACACAGTGCGGTGCAGAGTATCTCCCTCCGAGGCAACACTGCCAGAAGTGTTTGAGTGAATGCAAGTTTGAGGAGTTCACAGAACGTGAGGCGAAACTCCGTTCCTTCGTAGTAGTGGAGTTTGCCCCAGAGAGTCTCTCATCAAAAGCTCCCTATGTAGTTGCTATCGGTGAGTTTCCCTCTGGTCTTCGACTGACAGCGCACATCACGAACCTGATGAGTATGCCTGAGGTCGGTATGCCTTTGAAACTTGGTTTCGAGCACATTGACGACAAGAAAATATCATACAAGTGGCTTGTATAAGCCAAGTGAGGGCTTCCTGCCCTCATATTCTCCTTTTTCTATTGCTGAACACTCAGCAAAGCACTTAACAACAGTCTGGTGATTAATCCCACAGCCCTGAGAGAGTTGAAATGTCGGAACAAGAAGATGTCATACCTTGGTGGCGAGGACATCTCGATAAGAAGCAGATAGTATCTGTTTTCTTCTCTAAGGTATTGAGCAAGCTCACGAATAGAATTGCTGAGATGTTCCCAGACCACGTTCGTGATATTTACTATTCTGCTGGCCGAATGGCAGGAGTGGAAGCACAAAAGGAGTATTTCCAGATTGGAAGACGAAAGCCTTTTGGCCATCTCAAGGGCGTCATCGAGTTTATAAAAATGGCTCTTGAGCGACTCATCGTTCCGTTTGGTGACATCAAGATTGCTAAGATGCAAATAAAGTGGCAAGACGAAGAGGCGATATTGGAGATTAAGGATAACCCATATACAGCCATGGTTGAGAGTGATGAACCATTTAGCTGTTACTTCTTGAAAGGATTCATTGAGGCTGTTCTCGAGTATGCTTCAGAACTCGACAGCACTGAGTACGGGAAACTAATGGTAGAAGAAGAGACCTGCATGTCAAAAGGCGATAAAAGCTGTACATTCAAAATCACCCGTGTTTCTTCGCGCATGTATGCGTGAATCCGTCGACCTTGGAGAGTAGACTTGGATTGAATCACACTGATGGTAAGAATGTCTGATACCATTTATCTATGCGATAGCATATCAGAGGGCTCCTAGCCCTTGTCTTCCATTTCCTTCAGGAACTGAACCACAAAGAGGAGGTTTCAAGAACCTTGGCCCATTTTGAGAAGAGGGCCACAGTCTTTAGAGTATCTAAGTAGACCTTCGATGCAGTCACTGTGTCACAATCATCCAACTTCACAATTGCATTCTCGATGACTTCCATGACGTCTCTGAGTCTTCTTTTGCCCTCATTTCGTCTATAATCAGAGAAGACCATGTATTCCAGATCGCCCTTTTCCCAGGCAGTGAGAAATCGTCTTTGCTCATCGATAGCTGTGCTCATGTCATAGGAACTTGCCAGTGAGGTCTTCATGGCAATCAGGGAATCCTTCCATACCGCACGTCTGCTCATTGAACTCATATGCTTCCCTCTGGGCAGGAAACTATCTGAGACCGCATTTGAAGCTAAATAAACCTGAGGAATATCACAATGCTGCAGAGGAAGAAAAGCGCCAATATTCGAAGGACCCAAGGCACTTCCAGGCTAGAGTAGTTGGGTCAAGACCTGATTCGCAGTGACGACAATACTGTTGTGGACTTCCTTCATATGTTGCAGAGCGAATTGATGGTTCTCTTTCACAGTGCTGCCAGTTCCATCCGCTACAACATAGACATTGTAGCCTCTGGCTGATGCATCTGCTGAGGTGTACATCACGCATATATCAGTCAAGACTCCCATTAGAATGATATTTGTAATTCCAGCTTCCCTGAGAGTCAAGTCAAGGTCTGTACCAAAAAAGCCCGAGTACCTGCGTTTCGGAATGACTTTCTCACCCCTACCCGGTGCCAGTTCGTCAACCACTTTAGCACCTCGTGTCCCTGCAACAGAATGTTTGGGCCAGACTTTGAACTCCTCATCATCTGGCATGTGATTGTCAGTCAAGTAAACAACAGTGAAGGACTTCTGACGTGCCTTGTTGAGAATCTGCATCTGTGTTGGCACCAAATCCTTGGCCATCGGTACCACAAGTGCACCATCCTCCTCAACAAAATCATTGAGCATGTCTATGATTATGAGTGCGGTGTTCTCTGGATCTAGCTTGGGAAGTGTCAACTCTTTACCCTCTCTATCTGTTTCATTACGTGCTCTCTGATTGCTTTTGGACTCAATGCTTTCTGCAGAATCTTCCCCCTTTCCATTAATTGGCTGGTCAGCTTCTCCATTCTATTGCCACAGCCGCAAGTCGGTGAAGGAGCTTCTGAGAGCGTGACTCGATCCTCGAAGCATGAGCTGCATCTCCAGACAGACTTTCTTCCTGAAAACTTACCACGTTTCGCACTAGGAGTCCATTTCCCATTCTCTTGCTTCATGACAATGTCCATTGCGAAATCAATTGCGGGCGAATTCGAAATAGCACCTCCAACTCCGAAACCATCAACCGGTGCTTCATACAATGCCTCAATTGAGGCTACATCGAGTCCCCCGCTGATGTATATCTTGACATCTTCATGCCCTCGGATATCAAGCTCCCATCGCACTTCTTGGATGATCCGTGCAAAGTTTCCTCTTCTACTGCTAGTCGTGTCCAGTCTGACTCCTGCCAAGTCGTCAATCGAATCCGCAGCCATCACAGACTCAACAACTTCATCGAGATATGTGTCAGTGAGAGCAATTCTTGGAATATCCTTTGAGAGATGTCTATCGTAGGCTTGCCAAGCTCTGATGTGGCCACCTGCAGCAATTATGAGTGCATGCGGCATTGTTCCCTGAGGATTGACTCCTAACATTTCTGCGCCTAGGATGCAAGAAATACCATCGCATCCGCCAATGAAGGCAGCATATTCAACCTGTGGAGTGATTGCTGGATGAGTTCTCCTCGCTCCGAATGAAAGAAGGCTCTTCTCACCAGCAGCAATTCGAACATGAGCAGTCTGCGTCGCCATCCCGGAGGTATGACAGAGGAAGCCAAGCAGTGGTGTTTCAAGAGTAGCGAACTCCTGGTATGGACCTTCTATTGCGAATACCGGCGTCTTCACACCATTAGGTCCTCTTGGCCTAAAGAACGTCCCCTCTTGCAATCCAAAGATGTCAACTTCTTTTCCTTCGAACAGCCTCAGCGAATCATTCACGCCAGCAACTATACCCCAATCGAACTCCCTGGGCATTCCAGACACGGTGACCTCTGCATGGACGGTTGGATTGAGCCCCTCCGCTTTGAGGATTTGAACTGCTCTCTCAAAGTAGATGTCAGTTGTTTTCCCCGAGATGATTTCCTCTTCAGAAGCTATTCGCCATTTTCTACTCATTTGAAGGGGCCTCGCTGAATCAATGTGTTTTGATGTAAAAAGAGAACCGGAAGTACCATTACTTGCCTAGATTAGACGCAGAGGGTAGTTTCTGCCGATTCCGGTCCCAACGCTTATTACTTGGCTAGGGGGCTTCACAGACTAGTTTCATGGAGGATCCTGAAATGTCTGATGAGGTTCTATATGAAGTTGAAGATGGTGTGGCTATAATCACTATTAATCGCCCCGAAAAATACAATGCTCTAAACACAGACGTTGTCAATGCAATGCGCAACTTCTTCCAGAAAGCAGAGGAGGATCCTGAAGTACGAGCTGTGATTCTCACGGGCATGGGTGAGAAGGCGTTCGCTGCAGGGGCTGACATTACAGCATTTCCAGGGCGGGACTCAAAGACAGTGCGGCCTTTCGTTGAGAATGGTCAGGCTGCATGCACTTACATAGAGTCCTTAAGCATTCCAACAATTGCCGCGGTCAATGGCTATGCGCTTGGAGGTGGGTGCGAGTTTGCTATGGCCTGTGATATACGATATGCGTCATCAAATGCTCGATTCGGCCAACCTGA
>JBHLPF010000104.1:0-3433 GCA_048939765.1 Promethearchaeota archaeon | reverse complement strand
AACGACTTGCGGCATGTCCCTCAACTGTTCTCTTATTGAAAGGCTCTCAAGAGCGTACTCAAGCGCTTTGTGGATATCGTCTTTGTAATAGAAACATATGGACTTGAAAAAGAGTATACTCGCCCTTATCGATTCGAGCAATGATTCGTAGTCCGTCGGCAAATCATTTCTCAGCTGTTCTGCCTGCTCGCATGCTTGAAACGCCTTATCCATTTGGAAAAGTTCCACTGATATCCCTGCTTTCAAGATAAGTGCGTCTATGACTACCTCCCTGTTCTCTTCAAGCTTCATCCCTTCCTTAACGACAGACTCTACCACTCTGAGAGCCTTCTTGGTCTCTCCAAGCGCGCTAAGGCATCGGCCCTTCAGGACTTCCATCCTGAGCCGGTCATTTCTATCTGGCGCCTTGCTCTGAAGATCCTCAATGCTCTTGAGCGCTTCTCTGTACTTCTCGCCTTCAACAAGCTGCTCTATAGACGCAAGTGATGGTCCATCTGGTGCAGGACTCGTGGGGCCGTCCTCCTATCTATCTAGATATGCTTTAAGCTGACTCTTTAGTTTCCTAAAATCCCCTTTTCGAAAATAATCCTTTGCATCAACCGAGCCTTTCTCTCTAGGTGGATTCTAGCTCTCGATTAGTCAGAAGAGCATCTTTCTCCACAAACCCTGTTGTATCATCTCTCCGATCTGTTCATTGATACGAATCTTCTCTGCCCGTTTGGCAATCTGTGGCTTATCGCCACCTAATCTCTCCCAGATACTTACCTCATTAAGCAGCAGATCATGTTCCGCGCCTATCCGTCTCGCGATTTCTTCGAAACCTCTCTCTTCTGCAAGATATTGCGTTCGAACTAATAGTTGATTGGCTCTTTCAGTTTCGAGATTGAGTAACGCCACTTTGGACTGTAGAAGCTGGGTTTCTATTAGGAGTAGGGTGGATCCCTGTTCAGATGCAATATCGAACAACTTTGTCAAGCGCCCTTCGAGATTCGATAACACATCGGGGTCTCCAGTCATCTGTAACTCACTCACCAAGAGTTTCGTAAGATGCAGGAGAGCCAGAACGGACCCCTCATGGTGAAATAAGCTGCTGTCAGCCACCTCTGTAAGATACTCCTTTGCCTTCAGCATATCTCTTGGCAACATACTCGATTTCAGAACTAGAGCCTTAGCTGTTCGGTAGACTTGGCCAATATGCTCTGTACTCTTCTCATCTCTAATCTGACGAATTCTCTCCAGCCGCTCCTGAGCCTCGATGTTCATTCCTTTGTCAATCAGAATTGAGATGATGAAGAGCAGATTTGACGGAATAATGTGTCCTCCAAGAAGCCCAGCCTGTTGCTGCTCCTCTGCTAAGGTAAGACTCTCCTCAAGCAGTGTGAGTGCTTCGTCAAGGTTGCCTCTTGCATATTGGACTAAACCAATGTTGGCCAATAGTGTGAGTTGTCCTTTGGTGCGGCCCATTCTCTTATTGCATTTCATGCTGCGTTCATAGCATTTCAAAGCCTGATCGAAATCTCCCCGAGCCCTGTATATCTCGCCAAGATTGTTCGAGCCCACCGCAATGTGTAGTTCCGCACCAGCTCTCTCGGCCCACCAGAGGCATTCCTTATAGTCTCTCTCCGAACGTTTGAAGTCACCCTTCAAGAGATACAGATGGGCTGAATTGAACAGGATGAATAGCATCCACCTGCGGTGGTCATATTCTCGAGCCAGAACGAGGCTACGCTCAATGAGATGTTCGGCTTCATTCCAGTTTCTTCTGGACATCTCAATTAGTGCTCGACAACAGAATCCGTAAATGATGGGGCCATGCTTCCCCGATTCTTTATTCAATTCCAGACCCCTCTCTTGGTATTTCAGAGCCTGGTCGCGGTCGGCATCTAAATAGAGGTAGCCAAGTCGCATCAGACTTGCGACCAGTCTTGGCATGTCTTGCAATCGTTCATTTATTGATACGCTCTCTTTTGCGCATTCAATTGCTTTGTGAACATCATCCTTGAGATACCAGCCTAGAGACTGGTGCAATAAAACGTCCGCTCTAATGGAGTCACGTAACGATTCATCCTGTTCTATCAGTTTCTGACTAAGCTGCTCAGCTTGATTGCACTTCTCCAGAATGGCATCAGGTTGCCCAAGTCCCCACGACGCAGAAGCCATCTCGAGTAGACCTTCAATCACCTGCACATTGTGTTCTTG
Source organism: Promethearchaeota archaeon (assembly GCA_048939765.1). GTDB lineage: Archaea > Asgardarchaeota > Thorarchaeia > Thorarchaeales > Thorarchaeaceae > SMTZ1-83. The sequence goes on along the minus strand of JBHLPF010000104.1, from coordinate 1,234 downwards.
GAATTTGGATCCCTCTTCTACAACCTCTTGTGCAGCAGTGAATGCCTTGCTGAACTCTCCCAGACCCATCCAACATCTGCTTTCTAACACTCCAATTCTCAATCTGTCGTCGATATCCAGTTTCCCTTTTCGAACCTTCTCAATGTCATCCACTGCCAATCTATACTCTTCACTCTCAACATGCTGCGCAAGTGCTTTTAGCAATGAATCATCTGAGAGGAGATTCGTGCTGTTGTCCTCCTAATCATGCCATATTGGCTGTGTCTTACAACTGGGTTTTCTATGATGCCTCTCTCCAGAAATAATACTTTGCATCAATGGCTGCTAGAGAAATAGATTGGGAAGGGCCAGCAGAAGCCCCTCCCTTGATAGCAATGAAAGAGGAATTCAGACGATCTGAAATATGCCTCCAATGGACATGGTGAGAAAATCAAATGTTTCAACTGTGTGAATGTTGCGTCCAATCAGGTCTGACCACTTTGGCGAAGCATCTGTCACTACGCCTCGAACGTTCACTTTGTTTATTGAGAGAACCCACACACCTGTGTGCGTTCCTTCAATCCATGATCCGTCCTCCCATTCTATCCACCAGTATCCCCACAAGTGAGTGGTTTCTCCGGCGTAGAATCGACCAGTGTTTACCCAGTACATATCGCCCTCCATGCCATCGCCTTTGGCCCATCCGACCAATGTAGGTTCAGGTGGCGGAGGCGCTGGAAAAACCGGCATAGTAACACAGTACTCCCATCTGACTGGCTCCGCAGCCTGCACTGGTGTGGCGTACACCAACGCAACCATGAACACCAGAGCCAGTGCTGCAACACCCACTTTCCGATTGACAATCACCCGTTTTTCACCTCCTTTCCGACTGTAATTGCGGCTTAGATATGTAATACGTAATAAAGATTTTGGTGTACAAGAATCGAAGAATATGTGTACGAAAACTAGATAAAGCGTTTCCATGAACCATGTATCCGTCGCAGCATTAGGTATGATTCTCATGTCTGAAAGAAGAGCCAAGACGAGGAAATCATCTGCTCAATTGAGCTTGAAAGAGCGGTTACTAGGCGTTCAAACAGAGGAAGACCTTCTGATCGAGAAGCGAGACGTTCCGGTGACAATTCGTATGAGCACAACCGTCCTTGAGCTTCTCGATGCCTTGATTGAACTTGATATATTTGAGAGCAGATCTGAGGCAATCGTCGCGATGGTTGAATCCGTGATTTCATCAAAA
>JBHLPF010000103.1:0-3455 GCA_048939765.1 Promethearchaeota archaeon | reverse complement strand
ACTGAGCAGTACCAAAGATGAAGTTTAGGTCGGGAACAAACAGGTCGAGGTCGACTAGACCGAGTGCATGAGTGGAGAGATCGGTGTGGCTCCCAAGCATTTCCAAGAAGGGTCTGGCCTTATACTGCCTGCGACCTGCGACGAAGGCACCTTCAGGTAGCGGAAGCTCCTCCGATTGGAATGTAGCATCTACGAAATATCGTTTGAACCACTCTCGATGTACATCAAGGAGATTAGTGACTAAATCTCGCGGCGTTCCCGAAAAGAAGAAGATACGCAACGTGCCCGTCTTCAATGTTCTATAACCGCCCTTCTATTCTTCTCTGTGTTTCGTCCTAAAAATCGCTAAGAGGACGATGATTGCCAACGCAACCAACGCAATACCTGAAGATATCAAGACATTCTCTAGAAAATCGAATGAAGTCAACATCAGTGCGACAATGACTTCTGATGAAGCATGATTCCCAAATAGGTCGTAGACAACCAACTGCACTTCCCATATGCCTGGAGCCTGTGCAAACGGATAGACAATGGAGTCCCCGTTCCATGGCCCCTGCGATTCGAGTGTGCCATTGATGTAGATGCTATAATTCCATGGCGTCAGGTCAGAAACATCCCATTCTATTTCATAGGGGGTCTGGTTTGACCATATATCGATGTCACCAATTGGTGTGATGACTGGCATATCATCATCTGATCCTTGCTCATTATAGTTCAGAGAGACGATGGCATCTAGCTGGACTGTTTCAGAGCCAAACATCTCTATTCGCACATATCTAACTGCATTATACGCAATTGCAGACAAATCGAAGCCCTCTGGACCTGCAGCAACTCCAAGGTCTATGAAAGGCTGATCCAAACTCGTTGAAACCGATATCGAGTAATTGCCGCCCTGGGACATGACCTCAAAATCAATTCCCGCTTCATCGAGTATCTCTTCATTCTCACCCATATCTAGTGTCATATACCCAGGGCCATAGTCCTCGAATATGCTCGCAAATGCATAGTCAGGAGCTCCGACAGCAGACTCACCTTGAGAATACCAAGAAGAAGCAGTGGTGACAACGGAGTCAACGTATGCATCGCCGAAGTCGACATATACCGTCAACCAGATTGTGCTAGCTACTGTATGTGAATCATCAGTGACGACCAAAGTGATGTTATAGTTCCCTAAGCGCCACCCATCGGCTTGCCAGTCCTTTATCCTTAGAGTGATTGTCGGCTCCTGTTTGGCATCCTCCTTGAGAACGGTCCCATTTCTATATAACCTCCAATTCTCTCCTCCATGAACTTCCCACTGGTATTGTTTGATTCCTTTTGCCCATTCTATCATGTCAGAATTTGGCGTTTCAGTCATAACTGGTGGACTAGGGGGAATGACATGCAGCCAAGAGGTAGAAGAGACCACATTGGAAGCAACGTCTTGCAGGACCATCGTCACATTGTATTCTCCCTCGTCAATCCTTGGAACCGTCCACTCTATATCGTGCTCGCTTCCATTCCAAGTGCCCGATTGATTGAGTTCTCCATTCAACATGAGAAACCAATCAGTTGGAGAGTAATCAAAGACCGACCAGCTCATTGTCGTTGTTGAATTCCAGTCTATTGTGATATCATCGGGTGAAGTGATGAAATCCGGTTTCGCTGAGGGGTTCAAAGTTGCCCAGAAAGAATCGATGTAGACTGTTCCGGAGGTGTTTGAGAACCTTAGAATGAGTTCATACCGTCCAACTGCCAGCTCGTTCAGGTCCAATAGAATATCCGACTCATCCCAAGGACCCTGCTCAAGAATGGTAGCGTTTGCTGACAACTCATATGACACCGCATAAGATGTGACACCACTCCATCGGATGGTTGAATTTGAGGCACCGGTCTCAGTGAATAATGAACCCGTTCTACTGACATGGAATGTCTGCACGCTTACATTCACTGAATCTGTGGTGCAGTGGCCTGCCTCATCGCTGACAGTCAAGGTGACATTGTGGTATCCAACATCAAGAGATCCGATATTGAAACTCATGTTTGTGGGGCGCCAGAATTTGTCATATTCAATGGCTCCGTTTTCCGAGAGCATATCATCTACATACAGCTCGTAAGTGCCGTGCATAGTCCGCTTTGGTCTGAAGTTGTACCACGCCTGCCAAGATAAGTCCAGGTCTGTTCCGTAGCTGACAAGGACATCCTCTTCTGAAGAGAGAATCGGCGAGAATCGGATTCTCTCCATCCTATATACTCCATAGATGATGTCGTCGGTGTCTCTGAATGACATCTCCCAGACGACCTCGCCCTCATCATTCACCTCAACAAGACGGGCACCATAGGGGCCTTCATACTTGATTTCAGCACCGAAGGTCCCCAATCGATTTCCATTCGCTAATCGATCCGCATCACCCCACCAACCAGAGAAATAACTCACATCACCAGTCCAAGACCAGACCTCTTTTGCAGTCATGGCTTCGTCATCAATTTCAATCTCGAGAATGCGGGACCTGAAGGAGAATTGTTTTGTCTGATTATGAAAATCATTATCGAATAGGATGAATCGGTCGTCATCAATCTGTTCAACTGAATGAGCATGATAGAAGAGACTGGTTCGTTCTCGACCGAACCTGTCAATCAATGTGAAATCGCCATGTTCTCCAAGAGCCCAGATTACTTCTCCAGTGGCATGATTGATCTTGTAGAATTTGTTCACATTCCGAACACTCAAGATGATTGTGTCTTCATCTGAATCATAGAAGATGCTGTTTGCGTGTGTTACATCGTTCATGCCCCCCTCGCGATCATGAAAAGGGCACCAATCTGAAAGGTCAATGAAATCATGAAGATCCAGCTTCCAAACAAGAGAGCCATCGAGTGCGTATTCACAAATCTCATCAAATCGGTAGCTCTCACCTTCAATCTCCACATGGGTCATATTCAGAGTGAAGATAGTGTTGCTATTTGGATTATACTCAAACTCGTGATGTCCTTTGATATTGGTATGACGATACTCATCAGTCTCCATATTCCATAGCAAGGCACCATCCAGACTATTACCAAGTATAGTCGTGGAATCAATCATCTCTACCGGCTTTCTGAACGCTGAATTTTCAAGGATGAGATTGCCATCCATATCAAAAATGACCAGAGAGTTGTTTATTCGTTCGTTATGTTTACTGGCATTGATCGCATGGAGATTGAACAGATTGTACCCATCTAGGTACCCCTCGGTCTTCGTTAGGTCAAAAGACATGCCCCCATAGAGAGAGCTTGTTAGTCTAGATGTTGAATCTGAGCCATGAGGAGTGTAAGGACCTGGACCGAAGGGCGATGTGCCTTGGGAATAGATGAAGGCCAGAGTGACCCAGAGTCCGCTTATTATCAATGCAATAAGCATGAGTGCAAATAGGGACTCTCTACTCCACTTCATCAGAAGGTCACCATTGATTTCTAACGTCCTCTTAATAAGCTCT
>JBHLPF010000057.1:0-14064 GCA_048939765.1 Promethearchaeota archaeon | reverse complement strand
GCCCATTCTCGGCCCTCCTCTTTGACCGGTTCTAGTCCCTCGACAAACCGCAATCGAATCTGCCAGAGAACGTCGAAACGGCGTAGATTCACGCCAAGGTGGACAACCCCCTTAGCAATGACATTCAAACGGTCATAGAACTCAGTGTATCGTTCGCAATCAAGATAGATGGTATCGTCGACTGTGCTCTTCCAGTGGTCCAGAAGTGAGCTCTTTCCAATCCCGCCAATGCCACGAAGATGGAGAACAACACTCTGGTTCTTGCACCGTTCAAGTGCCTCAGTCATCCAGTCTAGATACTCCTCACGGTCAACGAATACTCGGTCGACAGGCTCGAAGTGCTCGTACATTCTCTAGACCCCATTTTGCGCGACGGTGTACAATGAAGTGGGTTTCACATAAGCTCGTCGATGTTTAGGATGATTCACTATCGCATCTTCCCTGACATGCCAATGTTCCAGGGCCACTTTCTGCCTATCCATGCCTACTTCTGGTAGTAGTATAGAGCTGAGATACCTGCGATAGAAACAGCCCCGATCCATACTAATACTAGCGCGAGTGTTACGTCAGCGGAAATTTCGGTTGCTGAGAGGGCTATGATTGCAGCGGGAACTACACAAAAGATGAAGGCAAACCCATTACGAGCTGACTTGTCAGAGATTTGTATGGTACGCTCGTCCCGGAGCCTCTGCGAATAAAACATGAAGCCCAATAGCACTGGAATCCAGATGGTCCCACTCAATAGTGAGGGGGGAGAGAGGGGTACTGATGATTCTGGAAATATGATACTGGCAATGACGTTTGCAAGAAACCATGAGAAGACCATAATGACGAGTAGCAAAATGAATGTCCTATTTGATAACCTGACTTCTGTCACAAAATCACCTCTTGTAATAATAGAATAGTGAGATGTAGTAGACAATGAAAGACGACATCCATATCGCAAGCGTCAGTCCCAAAGCCAATTGCAGTGTTATCGGTTCTAGTCGTACCATAGCAATCCAACTAAAAGGCAGAGCTATCATGATAAACCAGTAAGCATTGCTTGCAGACTTCTTTGTAATCTGAGAAAACCTCTCATCATGGAGTTTCCTCATATAGGAAGCACCGAGGACCCCACCAATCATTCCGCCGATAGCCCCCATAATACCGGCCAGAGAGGTTATGTCTAGGACCCACATTATGGCGAAAACTATCAGTACGACAATCACTATACTTAGACCAGCCAATACGCTACGATTCATTCTTGTGAGCATTCATCCTATCTCCTGTAATAATGGTAGGCCGACGAATAGAGAATGATAAGAGATACAATCCAAACACCAAAGACAGACAACCCAGGTTCAATCCAAGCTAAATTCAGGATTTGTAGAGCGCTAAGAAACGGTAGAACCATCATGAGAAATAGAAATGCGTTACGACCTGCCAGACTCATTATGTGTGTATACCGTTCATCTTGAAGTTTCTTCACATAAAGCAGTACTAGTGCATTGGCTACAAGGACAACACCAAGTACTGCATTAAACACTATTAGGGCTTCGCCAAATTCAAACTGCATCTTATTCATCTCTATACTCGAAGATTTCTTCAATTCTCATCTCAAATGCGCGGGCTAGTTTGAACGCCAGAAAGAGAGTGGGATTATAGGTTCCCTTCTCGATAGATATCACAGTCTGACGGGTGACACCCAAACGTCGTGCAAGTCCTTCCTGAGTCCAATGTTCAGGATTGGATGATTGAGCCATTCGTTGTTCACGAATTGCCTTGATTCTATTGACGATCAAACCAGTCACACTCGCCTCAAGATGTAAAGTTCATTTTACGTAAAGTAAACTTTACATTTAAGGTTGTCGTTCCCAGCTAAGTAATAAGACACTATTCTCACGGTGTAGGTGATGAAGCAAGCGATTGTCAGACCTCCAGGCAATTCATTCAGACATTGTATCTCGTCCCACCCAGAGCGACATGCCCTCGATCTGTCCATGGCCCAAGAACAGCATGCTGAATACTGTCGCACATTGTCTGATCAAGGACTGAAGCTAATCAGATTGCCTCCGGATGAGAACCATCCTGATTCGTGCTTTGTAGAGGACACCGTAGTCATCCATGGTAGTAGAGGATTCATTGCAAGATTCGCAAAAGAAAGCCGTAGAGGCGAGGAGTTTGCGGTGGCTGAAGTGCTCAAGGACTATGTAGACATAGGATTTACCAGAAGAGCTGCCACAATAGAGGGCGGGGATGTCATTCATCTTAAGGACCGGTTGATAACAGGCGTCACACAGAGGACCAATGCAAGAGGTGTGAAACAGATGTCGAGATGGCTTGACGTTAAGTCCGACACAATTGAAGATGCGTCTATCATTCATCTGAAGAGCCATGTCACATACTTGGACAGAAACACAATGGTTGTGACTGAAGACTTTCAAAGTCATCCAACACTGCAGAGCTTTGACAGGATAGTAGTTCCTAGGGAAGAGGGCTATGCTGCAAACACTCTGACTATTGGTAATGCTGTATTGATGTCAAAAAGGCATCAGAAGACTCAGACCCTTGTTTCAGAGGCCGGATTTGAAGTCATACCACTAGATATGAGCGAATTTGAGAAGTGTGAGGGAGCCCTCACCTGCCTATCCGTAATATTCTAGGGCTTCAGTTTATCTCGTATGACAAAGAATCGCTGACATCAATCGGTGAGTCTTCCAAGAGACCATTCCATCGAATCTCAGCAGGATAATTGAAGTCGGGTAGCTCTCTACAACGAGCCATCCATCTCCAGCATGGCACGCCATCTACCAGTTCAAGTCGGTACAGATTGGCCTTTGTGGCACTATATCGGACTTCTAGCAAGGTACCCTCATCAAGTCCATCTATGTCAGCCACATCAAGCATTTCTCTTCCATTCGTGTTCCCATGACCCTTCTGTGAAAGGTAGTATCTGATGTCCGCTCCAGAAATGGGGTCACGTACAACAATAGCAACATGAGGTCTAGCAATCGGATCCCACCATCGCGGAAATGCAGGTCTTCTGACCAGAATCGGGTCGCTGATGGATCCTGAGGGTACAGTCTGCATGATTAGTTGTCCTCTCCACTTAGACAGATTGGTGAATTGGCATATAAGGGAGCATCGCACAATCTGGTGCTCTGGAATGAGACCTAGAAGGCGCCTAAGCACCTTCTGAGAGGACGAGTTTCAGACTACAAGAATGTGTGTAATGCGTGGAGTCAGAAGTGAAGAACAGTTTTTTCGGCGCTTAACAAACGGTCAAGTGAGCTGCATTGTCTAAATGGTCCACGCCATCCAACTGCTCACTCTTCATCAGGTGAGTGACCGATGATGAGGGGTCTTCCTTCAAAGAGCGAGCTGATTACTTTTCTCCTAGCGCTCTCAAGGAGTCTCCAGATGGTACCTCTAGACACACCCATTGCATCTCCAGCATCTTCTTGATACATGCCCTCAAGATCTACAAGTCGTAGGACTTCAGCCTCCGCGGGGTCAATATATACAGGTCTATCATCAGCCTTCGGCTCAGGATTCATACGAGTTGCCTTGAATCGCGCACCCAGTCTGGGCTGGACTGGCATTCTTCCACGTCTACCCCTTCTTCTTCTGTGCATCTCTTGTCACCGGCTCTTACATTCCACGATATGGACTTGCTTACAGTCTTGTCAGGCCAATATGCTTATATTCGTTCGTATGCACATAAATAATGTTGTGCATATGCACAAAATAAGATTGCGAGATGAGTAATCATATGTATGGATACGGACGTAGAGGTAGCTGGGGCCGTGGTGGCAGATGGCCTGGAAATGGCCCCTTCAGAGATCTACCGCCATGGGAGAGGCCAGGATGGCTCTATGGTCCAGGTTCTTGCTGGACGCTTGGATATTGGAGAGATTATGGAGTGAGACCTCCGATTGCAGGTCAAGTAACTCCAACAGAAGAGCGAGAGGCCCTACAGGTTCAGAGAGACATGTTAGAAAGTCAGCTGAAATCAATCCAAGAGGCCTTTCAGAGAATTGAGAAAAGACTCACAGAGCTAGAAGAGAAGGAATGAACGGGCGGTTCATACTCCCCACTCTATTCATTCAATGCAACTTCAGTGATTTTGCTCCACATGCTCTTCAGTAATTCAGTTATCCTGTGATCGGGCACGAATTCGGGCAATGTCTTTGCAGCCACCATTGATTCTGTCATGACTGAATCAAATGGAATCATGCCGAGAAAGTCAGCCCCTTTTTCAGTGCATATCTGTTCAATTCGATGAGTGTTTTCAGGATTCAGGTCATACTTATTGACTAGAACCATTGTATGGACTCTGAATCGCTCCAAGAGCGCCATGACGCGTTCCATATCATGAATGCCAGACATGGTGGGTTCAGTCACTATTACACCCAGTTTGATACCGCTGATAGTGGCAATTACGGGACAACCAATTCCAGGAGACCCGTCGATTAGGGTGATGTCTTGGCCATTCTTGCGAGCAAGTTCCTGTGCTTGCCTCCGAACTTCGGTCACTAGCCTGCCAGAGTTCCCCTCACCAGGCAGAAGCTTGGCGTGAGACAAGGGACCAAAACGAGTCATTGATTCATAGAGAAAGCCTGAAGTTCGAGGACCCATCTGCACTGCCGCCTCAGGACAGACATATGCACAGACTCCGCATCCCTCGCATGCAATCGCATCTACTTCTGGAGGATGGATTGCCTCGAAACGGCACTTCACTTCGCATAGACCGCATTCTGTGCATGTTTCCGGGTCAATCAATGCGACTTTCGAGCTTTTGAACTCTTCAGTCTTCTTTGTTTCGGGTTGCAGAAGGATGTGCAGATCGGGAGCGTCTACATCACAGTCGGCAGTAACAATGTTCTGCGATATCGCTGCGAAAGCTGCTGCTATCGTGGTCTTGCCTGTACCACCCTTTCCACTGACAATCGCAATCTCAGTGGCCATCTTCTGACATCTCCTTCATGACCTCAAACAGATGCCTGAACTTGTCTCCCCATTCTGGCATCTCTTGAACAAAGGGAACACCCTTGGAATACAACTCTGCTATCTTCCTCTCAAATGGGATCTCAAGTAGAATTGGAATGCCCTTTGCTCTACAGAACTCCTTCACTGCATCGTTTCCTACCCCCGCACGATTCAATACGATACCATGGGGAATATTGAGCTCCTTGATGACATCGACCGTCATTCCAAGATCGTGAAGCCCGAAGGGTGTAGGCTCAGTCACTAACACAACAAAGTCACTGTCCTGCATGGTTTCGATGACTGGACAGGCAGTGCCCGGTGGTGCATCAAGGATTGTGATACCATTTCGGTCAATCTTGTTCTTGACTGCTTTGATGACAGGAATTGCTATGGGCTCTCCAACATTCAACTCTCCATAAACAAGACGAATCCCATTCACTTTCGAACTGTACAGATTTCCAACTTCACGAGGCTCCTCGATGATAGCGCCTTCAGGACAGACTAGGGCACAGCCACCACATGAATGACAGATCTCTGGATAGATGAGCACATTCTTGCCAACGAATATGGCATTGAACTCACAGAAATTGGCACATGCCGTGCAAAGATTGCATTTATCCGTTTCAATCAGAGGCGTAGGCACTTTCACGGATTCAGTACTCAGTCCCTCAGGGTGCAAGAGTGTGTGCGCGTTGGGTTCCTCCACATCACAATCAAGAAGGTTGACATTTCCTAATGACAGAGCCATATTCACAGCCACGGTGGTCTTACCTGTACCACCTTTCCCCGATGCAACTGCTATTATCAAGAGATTCTGCCTCTGGTCCAAGTCCATTCATTTATGATGCGCCTGTGAACAGCCCTCTGTGAGCTCTCGAAGCTCATTTCGTTTGTATGCTTCCACCAGACTATCGATGAGGTCACTGTTTGCCTGCAAGACTGCGACATCATTGCTCTGGAAGCTTGTAAGGCCTCGAGGACCCATGCCTTGCACAATCACTACATTTGGGTCTAGACTCATCACATTGCTATGGGCATGACCCCTACCGCCAGAATGCTCTCCAGTATTGGGATGGACTGACTTGTCTATGACTGCGCCACTCTCATCAAGATCGACAGCGGCAAAATAGGGTGCACGGCCAAAATGAGCTGCGATGTATTGACCACTTGGGTCTTGGCACGGAATCAGTAGTCTGCGTTTCACTCTTAATATCCTCCTCTACGACCACTCCGGCCTCTTCCGCGACCCATACCTCTGCCCATCCCAACATGCGCAGGGCCAGGAGACGTCACATCAAAAAGTGAACCACTCTTGTAAGACTCTACCACATCTCTGACGGTGCCTGATGTTGCTGTCACTATTCGGATTCCAGCGTTCTGTAGAGCTGGGTAAGCATTTGGACCCACACTTCCTGTTATTACAGCATCAACTCCGGTCGAGGCGACCATCTGAGCGGCTCTTATTCCCGCCCCATGCGCACGTGAAACAGCATCATTGTCAATTGCATCGAAATCTCCCGACTCTAGATTTACAATGACGAAGTACCGACATCTACCAAATCGGGGATCCATGAGCGCGTTCATGTCAGCCCCTTGGGAGGTCACACAGATCTTAGACATATTCTCACATTCATAGTTAATCCATCAAGATAATGAATCCTGATTCAATATTAATTATGAATCCTAATTCATAAAAATCATTCGGTAGACACTGAACCTGAACAGTTTAATCCGGCTTATGAGCTGTGTATGTGCGGAGAGATGATGAATGGGATTCAGCGTAGGGATAGTAGGAAAACCGTCATGCGGAAAGACCTCATTCACTAATGCCGCCTGTATGACAGACTTCAAGGAAGGGAGCTATCCATTCACAACTATTGAGGCAAACGTGGGTGTGACCCATGTTAGGACTCCATGCGCTTGCGGAGATTTCGATGTGGATGACAATCCGCAGAACTCGATCTGTATTGAACGAATTCGTCTAGTTCCAATCAAGCTGATTGACGTTGCAGGTCTGGTGCCTGGCGCCCATAAAGGGCGGGGGATGGGCAACCAGTTCCTAGATGACTTGAGACAGGCTGATGTCCTGATACATATTGTAGATGCTAGCGGGGCCTTGGATGCAGAGGGACAAGAGGTTGCTGCTGGAAGCCATGACCCAATCGATGATGTGAAATTCCTGGAGGAGGAGATCACCGAGTGGGTATTGTCAATCATTCAGAAGGACTGGCGAAGAATAACTGGTCGTGTCAGGGCGGAGGGGGAAAAGCTGGATGAGATTCTGCTAGAGAAGCTATCTGGATTGAAAATCGCCCGTAAACATGTATTGAGGGCCATTCGTGACTCGGAACTCAAGGCCGAGACTGCCGACCATTGGACGGAGGAGGAGCTGAGGGACTTTGCATCGACTCTCTGGCATGTTGCTAAGCCTTTGATAATTGCAGCAAACAAGATAGACAGACCAAGGGCAGAAGAGAACTATGAGAGGTTGAAGGAAACATTCCCAGACCTTCTTATAGTGCCGGTCAGTGCCCTAGCTGAAAAGGTTCTCAAGGACCTGGATAAGAAGTCTGTAATCAAATACATTCCTGGTGATGATGACTTCGAGATTCTTAAAAGAGAGGGCTTGAAGGATGCGGAAATTGACCAGCTTGAGAAACTCAGAGAATATATACTCAAGAAATACGGGGGCACAGGGGTCCAAAACATTCTGAACAAGGCTGTGTTCGAATATCTCAATATGATTACTGTCTATCCTGTTCAGGATGCGAATTCATTGACGGACGGTGATGGGAATGTTCTCCCCGATGTGTATCTCGTCCCTCAAGGAACAACGGCTAAGGAATTCGCTGGACATATTCACACAGACCTGATGGAATCATTCATTCATGCAATAGATGCCCGTACAAAGATGAGAATCTCAGACAAGCATGTGCTCAAGGACCGCGATGTCATCTGTATAGTATCGGCAAAGTAAAGCAGTGGCGATATCCTAGAGCCCATCAGACAGAACACAACTGTGTGCACAGTCCAATTTAATCTCCTATGGGAAAATGCAGAGAAAACACTCTCTCTGGCGTTCCTTCTGCAATTTAATGCCAATTTTGAGCGTCACAGATGCGGTGCGATTTCTCAGTTTCTGCAATCACAAAGTGCTGTCGAGTACACACAATGGTGAAGCAAATGGAGATCTTTCTTACACTTGAAGATGCTAAGGTACATGGCACTTTTCTCGCAAGAGCAGGTACAGCACCTACAATCTATGAGCTCGGCACTGGAGAGTATGCTGTTGTACGAAAAGGCATGTGGCCGCCGCCAAATTCACATCCTGTTCTGAAGTGGTCAGGAGCCTCTGATGAATGGATACCAATCCTTACACGGTTGACCAGCGTCAGCCGGGCGCAAGAAGCTTGTGGGTTGTTTAATCTGCTGGGACATGAACCAATCATTGTAGAATTTCCCGGAATCACCTTTGACGTCTTTTTGAAGGAGGATCATGTCCCTAGAGGGGCTTGGATCATTCTTGAGTCGGACGGGGTGACATCGGTACGTCAGCTTCAATCTCCTAGATTCTATGACGAAGAGGAGTCTGAGAGTATTAACATCCAGATCAGTACACCATGAAACCCTCATGCCTGCAGACGTTTGCCTAATGACCAATATTCTCCATTCAATGGCAGATATGTAAAAAGCTGCGCTTTAGATACGACGAATCGTCCGTCCTCATCTAGAACAGACTCATCTATATGAACTGCTACGACCTCAGCCGTAAAAACGTCGTGGACTCCAGCGTTCTCAACCTTGATGACTTTGCATTCGATATTGATGGGACATTCCTCAATCATCGGCGAATTGACCTTCGATGCAGGAACAGCTGTGAAATCACACTCCTTGAACTTGTCAAAGTCACGTCCTGACTTGGTCCCAGCAAACTCCGCGGAATCAATTTGATTGATCGAGGGTATGTTTAGTACAAATTCGCCAGCGTTCTTCACCATCTCATAGCTATGTCGCTGACGCCTTATCCCAGCAACAATTGTGGGCGGATTGCTGCATACATTCGCAACCCAAGACAGGGTAATGATATTCGGTCTTTCTTCACCTGCGACGCTGAGAAGAACCACCGGACAAGGTACTACTGCAGTGGTTGGCCTCCATTCTTTCTTCATGAGATTGGAGATGATGTTTGGTGCTTAAGTAAATGTCGTGCAGCCAGCAAATTTAAGATGAACTTTCTACCGGCCCAAGCTCACTCTATATTCAGAGGGTATCAGATAATGGTGCGAATACTTGTTGCAGACCCAGTCGCAGATTCCGCTGTTGCCAAGATGAAAGACGCGGGACATGACGTAGTGATCAGGAATAGCGAAACAGACGGCTTGATTGAGGACCAGATAAGGGGGTTCGATTGTATTGTCGTTCGCAGTGCTACAAAGGTGACCAAGGACGTCATCGATGCGGCAGATGTATTGAAGCTTGTAGTGAGGGCAGGTGTGGGACTAGACAATGTCGACCTTGAGGCCGCAAAGGAGAGAGGTGTCAAAGTACTGAATACCCCAGAAGCACCGACCATTTCTGTGGCGGAGATGGTCATTGCATTCATGTTCGCCCTATCGAGAAGAATGACAGCGGCTGACAGTTCCATGAAAGATGAACGGTGGGAAAAGAAGAAGCTGAAAGGCACCGAACTCTGGCAAAAGACATTGGGAATCATAGGTTTTGGAAGGATAGGATGCGAGGTAGCAAGAAGAGCAAGGGCACTCGAGATGGAAGTCCTAGCCTACGATGTTCTCGATATTGATACAGCATGTGTAGAGTATGGTGCTGAGAGGGCAGAAATGGAAGACCTACTCAAGCGAGCAGACTATGTCACATTGCATGTCCCTCTCCTTCCTGAAACAAGGGGCTTGATTGGTGAAGAAGAACTGGATATGATGAAGGAGTCGGCCTTCATCATTAATACAGCCCGAGGAGGAGTTATTGATGAAAAAGCCCTTCTGAAGGCCTTGGACGAGAACAAAGTCGCTGGTGCCGGGCTTGATGTCTTTGAAAAAGAACCGCCTGTCGATTGGAGATTAGTCAAGCATCCAAAAGTGGTTGCCACTCCGCATGTATCATCATCTACCTCAGAAGCTCAAGTTAGAGTTGGGGATCTTACAGCGGAGAAAGTGATTGCAGAGTTCAAATGATGCACTCGGAGACCAATCGCTACACCTAAAAGCGAATTACAGGGGAACAACAGTGGCTGAATAGCCAAACCACTTCCTTTGTTTAGGCGGATACGTCCGCAAGGGATGTGGCCCATAGAGGCTGAACCACAAACAAAGCGAATGAATTACAACAAAGGATGGTAGCTTCATGCCTACAGCATACAGACACATGAATAAGAGTTGGATTAAGGAACAGCATGAACGTTCTGAAACAGTAAAGAGCAGACTGATTGTCTGGAGAAAACAGAGCACCATTGTAAGGCTGGACAGGCCAACAAGACTAGGCCGTGCACGATCACTTGGCTACAAAGCAAAGCAGGGCTATGTAGTCGCGAGAGTCAAGACTGGAAGAGGACCGAGGGAAAAGCCAAGGCCAAGAATGGGAAGAAAGCCAAGAAGCATGGGTGTCACAAAATATACTCCTCAGAAATCCCGTCGATGGATTGCTGAAGAGAGAGCAGCTCGTAAGTATCCGAACCTCCGTGTTCTAAACTCCTATTGGGTAGGCTCGGATCACAAATGGGTGTGGCACGAGGTCATTATGGTTGATCCAGACCATCCTGTCATCTACAACGATCCAGAAATCAATTGGATCTGTGATCCTGTTCAGAAGGGCAGGGAGAGCCGCGGACTCACATCAGCTGGAAAGCGTAGTAGAGGACTCAGAAGAAAGGGAAGGGGTGCTGAGAAAATCAGGCCGTCCCTTGGTGCAAAGGGCAACGTTGGCAAATAATGCATTAGACTCCCACAGGGGACTCGTGGATGCCATTCATCAGTAAGATTGAGGCGCGTGCATACTCAAGGGGCACTGAAGTAGTCGAGAGGGTCACTGAGGCAGTCCTGAATCTCTATCCTGATGAACTGCGAGATTTAGTTGAGATTGAGGCCGAATCAACGAAGAGTCACAAGAATACGGAGATAATCGTCATTCTTGCCTCCCTTGAGAAAAGGCCTCATTGTGAACAGACGTTCGCTAGAATCATTGAGGGTCTTTCCGAGAAGGAGAGAGAGACCTTAAGGAGAACAATCTCTCGAAGACTAGACGACCAATGCGTTCTCTTTCTCAGGATTGATAAGCAAGCATCGTATCTTGGTGAAACAAGGCTGGCAAGTAACTCTGACGTGATTAGTGTTAGAGTTCATCTGAGAGAATATCCAAGATGTCTTCGCTCAGATGCAGAGAAATTCCTGACTGACTGTCTGCAATAGCGTCGAGGTGAACTGATGCCAATCGACTTGAATGTGAGCCCGACCTCGAAAAACCTAGACTCTTTTGTCAAGATGGCAGCAAGACTCAGATTGACTGGATTTGTCACGTTTCTGGAAAGGGGCGAGCCTTTTGAGACTCTGGAGAGTGGTATGAATCTATTCACACGAACGGACCTCCCAGAGAACGGTCTCAGAGCTGCAAAGAAGGCGGTAAAGGAGGCTCGTTCAAGCGCGGCTGTGATTGCCATCCCCCTTCGAGGAGTAGATATTGCCAACTGGGCTGCTGAGGATGAGCGGGTGGACCTCTTGACCCTTGATAAGCCCAATAATGAGTGCATCCTGCGTGAGAGTACTGCAAGACTAGCTGCTGCATCAGGCACGGCACTTGAGGTCCCCATAAGACCACTTCTAAAGTTGTCTGGCTTGGCAAGGTCCAAAGTTATCAAAGTCTTCAGAGAGAATGTGCACACTGCTGTGGGAGCTAAAATGCAGGTGATTCTCTCAAGCGGCTCAAAGAACGTGATGTCTATGAGATCGCCAACTGCAATGCGATATGTAGGACTACTGCTTGGCTTGGACTGGCACTACACAAAGACTGCGGTTCATGAGGGGCCACAAGGTATCATTGACAGAAACAGAAAGCGATTGAGTCCGGATTTCGTGGCATCCGGCATTGAGGTGGTCAAAAGAGGGGGAAACGAATGAAGGGTCGAAGAAAGCGGTATCTTCGGTTCTGTCTACATAGGGAAGGCAGTCCGGTCAATGACAAACAGCTTGTTATAGAGATCAGGAAGAACCTGCTTTCTCTTTATGGTGAGGTAGCAGTTGCTGACTCCAGACTTTATCTGAGCGAGTACAACGAAGACAGCGGGATTGGCATACTCCAATGCAATGCAGCCGTACTGGAACAGGTAATCGCCTCGGCAGTTCTAATAGGATCAATAGGAAAGACCAGGGTGTCTTTTGAACCCAAGAGGACGTCAGGTACTCTCAAGGGACTCAAGACGTGAGCTATGTCAGGTCTAGTTCTACTTCTTTCAAGTTGCTCTCCTCCAGAATGAATGCACGACTTATCCACTCCCCTGTCAATTTCGAGGAGATCACCCAGACGACTGGATTCAAACGCATATTCTGTAAGTCACTGGAGGAAGGTCTAGGTGGAGCCGGATGCGAGTGAAATATGCCAACTAAAGCCTCTCCACGTTCTTCGCCTTCTACAAGAAGCCTGTATTCTGTTTCAGGATCTACCGAGAAGGATGTTCTTGACTTCGCAGTATTCTGCACAAGTTCAATATGACTTACAACTACATCATTATCCTTGACTTGGCCAAACAGAAGAGCTGCAGACTCAAGCGGCAGACTCTGTTCAGCATGTGTATGTAGTCTATTCAGATCATCCTCAGGTAGGCGCAGCACAGGTTGCACCAGAACTCACCATGCCGTACCATCAGTATGGAGGCTTGATGTCTTCGAGAACAATACAAGTCTCTATTTCGCCTACGCCAGGGACCTTGCCCAGTTTCAACTCGAGAAACTCTCTAAGATTTGCTAGGTCGTCCACAGTGACCTTCAGCATTATTCCGCATGCGCCATCCAAGAAATAGGCCTCGTCCACTTCGCCGAAATGTTGGACCTTCTTTGAGATGACTGTAGCCTCTTTCATCACTGTCTTAACCCGGATGATGGCACGAATCTTGCGTCCCATTTTCAGGGGGTCCAAGATGACAGTGAATTTCTTGATGTATCCCTCATCGATGAGACGTTTCACTCGGCGACGAATGGTCACTTCAGTCCTCTCTGCGGCCTCAGCGATTTCACTATACGATCGGCGTCCGTCGTCTTGTAGCATCGATATGATTTTCTCGTCAATGTCGTCAAGTGTCATTGGTAACAGGCTCCATGATGGACGAAGAGTTACTAAGGGATGCATGCTATCGTACATATATATTAGCTGATGTTAACGAACTCGGAATTGAAAACGTTCGAAACCGCCGAATAACGACTCGATACCCTCAGGTCTATGACTGTTTTACAAAACCTTGAGTTCTTCTTCTAGAATCGTTTCTTCCTTGGCAGACATGACTGCATAGAGTTCTATGTGATCTAGAAGTGCAGGGGAGCTTCTGACTTTCTTTTCCAAGAGCTCCTGAATCTGGAAAATACCTGATGCATTGTTCATTATGACCTCAATGCGAACGGTCTTTTCTTCTCCCTTTCGTATATTGACCTTCTCGATTGCCATTGCGGATGCAGAGTGGATGTTCACACTACCAGCTTCAAATGGAATTCTTGCGCGACCCTTTGTCATGTCAAGTGCATCTGCGATTCCAACAATACCAGCTTCTACGGTCAACGGTGGAGCTGCAATGTCGTGCGTATAGATCGCATGTTGGATATGTCCACGGACATGGACCTGCTTGTGACGGTCTTTTGGATAGACCTTCGCAAGTATTCTGTCTAATATGGGCGTCGCTAAGAACACAGTGAATATGTCATGATTCTCTCGAGCCACCACCATTCCGATGTCATGGAGATAGCAACCAATGAACACGATTAACTCGGCATCTTGCAACGTGCCTGTTTCTTCCTGTACTATCGAAGGTTGAAGACCTTCAATGAGTGCTCTAAAGAGACGGACACCATTCTGTGCGACAATCAATGAGTGAGTATGTCC
>JBHLPF010000056.1:0-14133 GCA_048939765.1 Promethearchaeota archaeon | reverse complement strand
GGCATCAGCATACTTCTTTGAGAGATGGCCAAGATCACGATTTGCAAGAGCGCATGCCTTCTTCACCATTGCCAAGGTTTCAATGAGCGTCGAATAGTTATTCAGGTTCACAAGAGACACTCCGAAGTTCTCCCGCGCCCTGAGTGTCTGTACACCCCAATAGGCATCTTTGGGGATCTTCCTAGTTCCTAACAGGTCACTCTCTTCTCGGTATTCCTCCACTAGAATCACCTTAGACTGAAGGTGGCTAGCTATGGACTAGTTCAATGTTTCCGGTAGCGGCATTTCACATCCCTAGAAGCCCGCGGCCATGCCATCCTTTCGATGGTCGGAACCCGCAATCCAACCACTGCCACATCTGAGAATTGCCTGTCCTCCACCAAAAGCCGCCATGGGTGATTCCACGATGGTATGTCCCAGTCGAAGGAGTTCGATTTGAACGGTCTGAGGAACTCCCGCTTCTACCGCCACTGTATTAGAACCTTGATCGTGATTGAACCGAGGATGGTCTATGGCCTGTTGTGGAGACATCTCATGGTCGACAATATTGCTGACAAACTGAGCATGTGCTTGGGCTTGGTGCGCGCCTCCCATGATACCAAACACGCCATGAAAGTGATCTCCCTCATAGAGAGCACCCGGAATGATTGTGTGGAAAGGTAGTTTTCCGGGTTCATATCGATTCGGATGACCAGGATCCAGTGAAAAGAGGTTACCCCGGCAGTGAAGCTTGATTCCGGTCCCAGGAACAACAAGCCCGCTTCCGAAACCCAGGTACAAGCTATTGATGAACGACACGGCTTGTCCGTCACTATCGGCAGTGCAAAGATAGATTGTATCTTGCCCCAATGGAATGCCTGTTCTAAAAGAGCCAGATGCTTCATTCATTTTGATGAGTTCAGCTCTAGTTTTCGAATACACTTTGGAAATGAGCTGAGGTATAGGAACCTTGTAGAATTCTGGATCCGCGCAATGCTGCATAAGGTCCGCATAAGCGAGTTTCTTGGCCTCAATCATAATGTGGAAACGCTCCGCCGCCAGGGAATCATACCCTGAGATGTTGTACTCTTCCATCAGGTTGAGCATTTCGAGTGCTGCAAAGCCTTGGCCGTTTGGAGGATGCTCGTATACACAAAGTCCTCGATAGTCTGTAGAGATTGGTTCCGTCTGGAGAGACCTGTGCCGCTCCATATCATCCATAGTGAGAAATCCGTCATGGTTCTGAACGGTGTTGACAATCGCTTCGGCTATGTCGCCGGCATAAAAAGCATCCACCCCCTCCCTTGAGAGACGCTCAAAAGTTGCAGCGAGATCCCTATTCCGCATTATGTCGCCTGTCAGTGGAGCTCGACCATTAGGCATGAATATGCCCTTAGCTGCGTCGTTCAGCAAACCATCAACATTTCCGGCCCAAGATCTGGCAATAATGGGGGAAACCGGAAACCCTTCTCTAGCATAATGGATAGCATCGCAAAGCACCTCACTCATTTCAAGAGAGCCATGTTGCTCAACAAGATAGAACCAGAGATGCATGGCACCGGGAACGGTAACAGATGCACCACCTAGCAGAGGTATCTCAGTCCATCCCTTTTCCTTGAGTTCTTCAAAGGATACAAGAGAGCCCGCCCGCCCTGAACCATTGTAGCTTAAGGGCTTCTTTGCTCCTGGCATATGAATCAATGCAAATGCATCCCCGCCACATCCCGTGCTGAACGGCTCTACAACATCGAGGACGGCTGCTGCTGCGATTGCCGCATCGATGGCGTTCCCACCAGCTTGAAGCACCCTGAGTCCAGCTTGCGTGGCTAGAGGCTGAGAAGTCGCTACAAGACCATTCTTTGCAAGCACGTCGGAACGACCTGAGAATCCCTGTGACATACAATGATTCACCTTCCTCTATTGTGTCGATAATCCCTACGAATTCTACTCCTGAGTTTTAATCGGATAGCCTTTCTGCCTCCACCCCTTGATTCCATCAAGAGAAACTGAAATGTTCTCATGTCCTGCTCTCTTCAGCAAGCTCGCCGCTGCTGTTGCTCTGACTCCGCCTGGACACATGGTCACAATAGATTGTTCCTGATCGATTTCAGAAGACTGCGCCCTAATATCTGTCAATGGAATGAATTTCGAACCTTCAATATACTCCCGTTCTTGTTCATGTGGTTGGCGCACATCAACCATCTCCAGAGTTCCAGTTTCAAAGACATCTTTCAAGACGTCCAAATCAATGGTTCTGATGGTGCTTCTTGGTCTTCCCGTCTCATACCATCCGTCCATTCCAGATCCCAAATACCCAATAACATTGTCAAATCCAATTCTTAGCAAGATACTCCTTGCCAATTGCAGATCTTCACTCCTCTCCAATACCAACAGGAATTTCCAATCTGGCTCCATTACCCATCCAGCAAACAGTCCCATATCTTTGAGAGGTGCACTAATTGCGTCGGGGACATGACCGCAGACAAAGAAGTCAGGAGACCTCGTATCTACTACAACGTGGTCTGGCTCACCTCTCAATTTGTCAAGAGTTTCTGGATCGAGAGCCCGAGGCGTCGCAAGCTCTGCTATTAGTGGAGGACCAATAGTATTGAGATATTCGCAGTGCTTGAAGTACGTGGAATATGTGAGACTCTGACTCAATTTCCTTCGCACAAATTCATCTTCGTCCAAGCTCAACCACTTGCTATTACTACGCTCGAAACCAATGGTAGAGAACTCCCTCTTTCCGATATCCCCGCCGCATACGGATCCAGCACCATGACCTGGATAGACTATGATGCCATCCCCGAGTGGAAGTATTGTTTCTTGCAGACTAGAGTATAACTTCCTAGACATCTCCTCATGTCGCTTCTTGTCAACTAGATCTGTTCTTCCCACCTCCCCAACAAAGAGTGTGTCTCCCGTGAAGATAACTATAGGGCTGGCACTCACTGACATGTCCGAGAGTAGGTAGCACATGCTATCATCTGTATGTCCAGGGGTATGGAGGCAAGTGACTTTCATGGATCCCACTCTGAATGAATCCTCATGAGTGAGTGAATGGTTTCCATACTTGAATCTGGTTTCCTTACTATGGCAAATCTCAACGAGTGGGACATGATACTGCAATTCAAGAGACCCAATCGCATAGTCCTCGTTTCGGTGCGTTTCAAAGATGTGAGTGACTCTTGATTGACTCTTATCCGCCAAATCCAGATACACGTCGACATCACGCCGAGGGTCAACTACCATTGCTTCGCCTTCGGAGCTCACAAAATACGAGAGGTGTGCGAGTCCTTCAGAGCGAACCGGGGTTATCCTCATTTCATCCACCGAGCACCCGTGCAAGTTTCTAAGCCATCTTTTAAGGACTAAGGTTAGTTCTGACGAGAAAATACATAGATGATTGCTTTCGGCAAAAGATAAAGTGTGATTTGCTTGCATTAATCATAGATGAATTGGAGTCATGAAGATGAGTTCCGAAGGTTCCGCATTATATGAAGGGATTGTTGTTAAGGCCAGTTTGAATGATGTCAAGAAAGGCGCTGAAAGGGTGCTAACTGATTTTATCACCACCGTTAGGAGAAAGGATGGCTCAATCGTTGAAGGAGATGTATCTATCAATGAGGGAGATCAAGTAATCTTTCGTGAGAACATAGATCCATGTCCAGCTGTGATAGCAGCAACGAAATTGGGTGAGGATCTGTGGTATGTTGTTAGCTCGACAATATGTCCTCCTATCAGGTGTGATGACATCCAAGCTATGAAATGTGCTCGTCTTGAAGCGCAGAACCTAAAGATCTTCCAGAATTTCATTCAGGCAAGTGGTGAGTGGAAGTGGGTACATGAGTGGCGAATTGACACGGCTCAGCACCCGAATGCGCAGAGGATTATTGACAAGGCCACAAAGGAATGGACCCACTAGGATTTCCAGCCATGATCTCTAAGTAAATTGATGGTGCGATTTACGCGTGTCAGGTGCGCAACTATCTCAATGAGATCATCTGAATATTCCAATGATGGATTCAATTGACCGACTTCCGCGTTCGATAATAGCTGGAGTCCGGCTTCAACTTGGGCTTCGGATCCTTCACGAAATATAGTTTGAATCTCTGACAACCCAGCTACTGCATTATTAACGGCCTTTAGCAGAGCCAGCGCAATCACAGCGATGGTGAATAGAGAATCGTCAGTGCTGTTGACTGCAACATTCGCTATCGAGCAGAATCCTGAATCAGCGTCATGATCCATGAAAGTGGCTGAGAAGTCCTTAGCATCAATCTTGGCAAGGAGCGCATTGAGCTGCTCGATAGCCGTCTCGATGTGCTCCATAACTCCAGCCTTGTGAAGGATAGATTTAATCTCAGGAGAAGTCATTCTGTTCTCAAGAATCTCAGTGTCTAGACTAAGTGTGCTCCCAGCTGAAAGCACAGTATGGGGTTCGTTCTCTAGTGGCGCAAATCCAGATACCACCGAGAGGAGATCATGGCCACAGCAGTTGCATATAATTGAACCATAGATTGCACGCTCAATCTGTCTGAATAGGTCTAAAACACGCTGCTCGTCACTGACTCTCCTCATATTCACTCTGCCATCTTGCAGTATTGTGATGCTCATGTCTTCGATCTCTGCTCTGCCATATCCAAGGTCTCTACTGCAACGTACTAGTTCAAATCTATCCGCGATACAGTCCATGAAATCGCAGAGAAGCGAGGGTTCAAACACTCCAAAGTAAATCGGCTCGCCAGCTTCGACACCATTGAACACTCGGAGTTCCGCCATGACCTTTTCATCTGTGTCTTGACAGGGACGTGTGAGAAGCATTCCTCCTTCTGGTAGCTTCGCCGCAGACTTTCCTATCAGTTTTGGTCTTCTCTTGCTTAGATGCTCCAACTCCTCTCGACGGTCTTTGTATTTGTCTAGGGCAAGAAGAGGACATTTGTCTAATTCAGTCCTACCTACAACCAAAGCCCTTGCAAAGCTGGCGCAGGTCGCCTCTCCGCAAAGACCACAGTCAATTTGAGGCGTGCTTTTCCACGTCTTTACCCATAGACTGCTCATGATATAATGGAAGACTCGCTACGCCCAGTTTAACGTTGCGTTCTAGGCTTGTCGAGCAGAATAGCGCAGTCAGTTTTATTAGTCAACCACAATTCCTCTCATCTGTCGAGGCACAAGTAATGGAACGAGTGCGCCAAGCATTGGGATGGGACAGCCGCTCTGAGATGCAAAAGACTGTCATAGTACTCTTCATCGTCGTTCTAATCACGATTGGGGGCTATGGTGGTTTCATACTCACCATGCGAACCTCAAGTCCTTTGGTAGTCGTGACAAGTGATTCAATGGTTCCAGCACTCCAACGAGGAGACCTTCTGGTGCTGCAAGGGCGGCCAGCCGAAGACATACATCTCAGTGACATTATCGTGTATCAGGATGAGTGGTTTCCCGATGCACCGGTTGTTCATCGAGTTGTGGCAATCGACATTGTGGGCGAAACCTACTACTTCTTCACAAAAGGCGATGCGAATCACGCAAATGACCCCGGTAATCGCACAATAGATGAGATAATAGGCGTCGTGATATTGAGAATCCCCTATCTTGGAGAAGTGTCGATGTTTCTCAGAACTCCCACGGGCTTGGCTGTTATCGCTCTTATTTTCATTGCAATCATCGTATTGCCGGAACTTGTCTGCAAAGGTGAGGAGGAGGAAGATGCACCAGCTGCGCCTGACTCTTCAGAAAATGGTCAGCAAGAGAACTAGCCTGCTATGCGGAGAAACTCATAGAGTGGCCTTTATACGAAATTCCTCTTCCCATGATATTCAATCAAAAATAGGTTCTAGAATGCCAGTAAGAATATCTTTCTGAGCCTTCAATAGTCGGCCCTCTGTAGTGCGTTCTACTAAGTCAAGTCCACTCTCTTCAGTAAGTCGAACTGCAACTAATGAGTCACCATAGTCATCTAGGGCTGCCTCGAATTTGGCACCGGCAGTGGCTTCTGGAACAGCGATGACTCCCATATTGATGGCACCAGATTCGATTAGTTTCTGAAGACGTTTTGCTGAATAGAACGCCGCAACACCTCCACTGCGATTCCAATCCTTAACTCCAGGAACATCAATTCCCACCTTTCTGGTGACACCACCCTTTGTAACTAGGACAATCGATGTAGATTCCTTGGTCGCCTTGGTTGCATCTGCATCTATCTCCACATCAATACCCGTGGATTTTCCTGTCACTTCCATCGCCTTGATTATGGAACTGATTACAACCGTAGGTGTAAGCTTGATGACATAGTCTGGCTGTTCCTCAACCTCAACCTCTTCTTTTTCAAATAGGATGGAATCCAGTCTGGAGATCGCGTGTTTGATTGCATCCCTTGGCACTCCATCCGACTTTACGAATATCTCTTCTACGTCCTTCTCGGTGAATGGGAATAATGCCTCTGGAGGGGGCTCAACATTCTGTTCTGTCCAGAACTCTTTCATGGTCTTATGAATGAACTCAGCCACATCGTCCTTCTCAAAAGGCTGTAGATGAACCACCCGTTCCATCCTAGACTTCATCGGAGCATCAGCAAGTTCATAGATCCGATCCCAGATCTCTGTCAGACTTGATGCAACAATAACGATGTTTCGTGTTTCATTGTATAGTCGCTTCAATGTCTCAAAGAACCGACGCTCAGCTTCCTCGCCATGCGTATTATATGGTCCCTCCATCTCATCAATGAATAGTAGGATAGGCAATGTTGATCCTTCAGCAAGAAGCTTGAGGGTTGCCAGTGTAACATCGTCTTCTTCCAATACGGTTCGAACACCAAGCCGAACAATCTCTTCATTACTGAGCGCATCACCAAAAAGCCAGCGTCTAGCAAGATCACTGTTAGCCGGGTCTAGCCGATACCTCAGAAGCGTCTTCATAACATCTGCCGATATTCCAGGATAGTCGCATAGCAGTCGCTCCATTGCATATGTGTAGTCATATGTTTCATGCGAAACGCCACCCAGACCACCAAACTTAATCAATAGCATATCAACAGCCTGATTGAAGATGTCTTCTCCTGCCGTATCAACAATACAGGCATGAATATGAAGAGGAATGCGAATTGGAGCGGGAGGAGATGGTACATAGACAGCCAGGAATCTTCCTCTTTTGAAGTAGTCTTCTCGGTCTTTCAATGACCAGAATAAGTGTGTTTTTCCCATCCCAGCACTTCCCAGAATAGGCTGAAATCGCGGAATGCCATCTTGCATTGTAAAACGAATTGCTCGAAAGATTGCACGGTCAGCGTCTTCGTGGGGCCCAATGATATCAATTGAATCTCGTGTGTCCCCCCGGGATACATAGCGCTTCAGGGGCGGATTGTCTCGAAGAATATCAAGATACATCGCTTCATCAAATCCCGGAGATACTTCTGATGGGTCAGATGGTGGTGTCATCCTACACGGTCTCCCTAACCATACACACAATGATAGTGGTATGTTATGAATCTAATGTGGTTGATATTTGATACAGAAGTCGAATAAAAGGTGTGTGCGATTTCTTTAACTCGGAATGCATCCATATTAGAATGAGCAAAATGGTCTTTGCAAGAATGCTAACTGAGAAAGAGCTGAAGATGTTGCTTCAGATGCAAGAGTTTGTGAGAGCGGCTCATGCAGAAAGTGACAGCCATGACTACTCTCATGTCTTCACGGTCTGTAAATATGCCATTGAGATTGCCAAGAACATCGACAAGGACGTCGACCCGTTTGTGTGCATTGCTGGAGCTCTAATGCATGACATTGGTAAGACCAATCGAGTATTCTCACACATTCATGGTCTCTTTGGGGGTACTCTAGCAGAGGAGTTTCTTGACGGTCTCAATGTTGACAAGGACGTGCGTGATACAATTACACGAGTAGTTGTCCGGCATACTCCAACCTCCAAGATACCGCCAGTTACCCCAGAGGAAAAAATCGTCTATGATGCAGACACCTTGGACCGCCTTGGTCTCATGGGACTGCTTCGCGGTTTTATTGGTAAGACGGGGAGTATGGAGAGCATAATGACCAAATACATGGAGAAACGTAAGCATGACTATGGCAAATTGAATTACGAAGTCAGCAAAGAGCTAGGAGACAGTCTGCATCAAGAACTACTTGAGTTTCTTTTTGTTGTCGAAGACCGCCTAAGCGCGAGGATGGCCTCCATTGAGGACCTTTTCGGAGAAGAACTACTAGTGGAAACTCAGTGACAAATCAGTCTGCCATGAGTGGGAAGAATCTGGAGATGAAAAGAGTGACAAGAGATTTTGAATCTTTATCTCGAAATGATGTGCTAGACAGAGCCTCAGGTCATGTGTTCTCAAGTGGTCTGATGGATTCTGCAAATGCCCTCTGTGTCGCAAATATGAAATATGGATTGGCCAAAATCCATCATGCCCTTTTCCAGCTCGGCATGGAACCTGATGCCACCTTTGTAGGTGCTCCGGATGCGACCGTTACTCGAAATGTCAAAAGATGGAATAGCGGTTTGGGTTATGGGGGAAAGCTATCCTGGGGGGATGGTGATAGGAAGGTTATATTCCTTGACTCCATGCCTAATGCCTGTGGAATGCTCGTTGGTGGGCTCGATAATCTTCCAAAGATTGATTCGCTCATTGACAATATCAGTACGGTTCTAGGATCGGAAGAGGTCATAGACGACGTCGTCATTGAATGGGATTTCGCTGTAAGTAATCACTTCATTGACCTATATCGACACAAACCTTTGGATGAGGAGGCTGATTCCTCCTACAGGTATATTTTCGTCATTCACGGATCCGTCCCCGAGCTGAAAGGGGATAATTCCACTCATTTCGGTTTTGGATTATATCGTCACAAGAGCCCTATTCTTAGTGAAATGGCCGAGGAAATTGATACGCCATTTGGGAAGACTTGGGTGGTCAAGGACGAGGCTGCCGTGGAGTACTTGAAGCTCAATGACTTTGCCTGCGAGCTGAGTAGAAAGAAACGACTTCATGCCGCTGAAGCCATTTTTGGTGAGTTCACTGAAATATGCAACCCTATACATCAAGGGCTTCAGAACATGAATCATCATCTGCTGGGATGTCAGAATATAACGGAAGACGGGAATTTGCTCCCAATTGCCCTTCGAGCAGACCTACCAGCATATCTTGTGAAAGGCAAACCCAACTTCGATGTTGAAGCAGTGGAGCATCTCGGTTTTACACGACGTGCTGAAAGATACGGAGTTTCTCACCGGCTTCTAAGAGCCAATATCCTCCCGCATGGTGGAGGATACAAATTTGATTCAATTCTTGGAATCAATCGAGTCATTGAATCAAAAGGAGGGACACGCCACTATGTCACAGACATGTCGACAGGTCATGAATCGGAGAAGGTCTTCTCTAATCCGCGTGAACTCGAGTATAGCTATAGAGGACGAGAGGTTGTCAGAAGAGCAGTGAATCTCAATATGTGTGAAATCGTGGCCCGCCTGATGCCGCGTTTCATTCTCAAGATTTGATTCAGTAATCCTTTGGCCATAAGCTAACCGCCACCAATGGGCGGAAAGATCGATACAAGATCGTCTTTAGCTAGAGTCTCACTGAAGTCGATGGCCCGCTCCCCGTTGATCATGACATTTTGTACGTGCACTTCCTTTATGCCAAGTGTCTTTAACAGATCGCTTACCGTGCTCCCCTGAAATTCGTATTGAAAGAAATCGCCTAGTTCAGTATCACTTGGCATGAATTTCCTCAAGCCTGCATATAGCTTCACATTGACCATCAAGGAGCTCACCCAGAGCAATCAAAATGACTCTACGTGCCTCTACTTAAGATGTCCGCCATATTCTAAACCAAGGCCAATTGGACGTAACTCGATTCTATCGCCTGCTTCACAGGAAGGGAGCGAAGGTTCACTTGCACATCTGCTATTCCAATCTTCCTGCATGTCGAGGTGAATCAAGATTTGAGTAAGACTTCTAGCCGCCACCAATAGGCGGGAATATCACAATCAAATCATTCTCTTTCAATTCATAACTCAAGGTATCAATGCGGATTCCGTTCACCATGACTATTTTTGCCTGCTCATCTTTGATTCCCAGTTTGGACAGAAGTTCGATAACAGTTCTCCCCGTTAGGTCCACTGAGAATTCCTTACCCAGTTCTGTTTCAGGAGGCGAATATTCTTGAAGGGTCGCATAGAGTTTCACACTCACTCTCATATGTGTCACCTAATAGTAGTCAACATCAACGTCATCCTTAGTATAGCCATGCCCTTTCAAATGTTGACCGCCACAAAGAAGAACCATATTGAATGGGAACATCCCAATTCGATCGCCATCCTTTATCGGATCATCCAGTTTTGCCAATGTCCCGTTGATAAAGCAGTCCCCAATCTCATCCTTTGTGAGGCCGAGGCTAGAAATGAGATCAGCAAATGTCTGCTCTGAAGTCACCTCACGGTATAGCACGGTGTCTTCATCTGGACGACTTCCGGTTACAAGGTCACGGAGACATCCGTAGAGGTGAATCTCGATCATGCTGAGTCTCCTTTGTGGTTGCTCCTGATAAGGTATGAGATATTGGCCTTTTCAAAAGATAGAGGGGAGCGTTAGCTCCCCTGTCTAGACTCGTGTGTCTATCCGTGCACCTTATCCAGCTCTTCATCGCTGACTTCAAAGACCACATTGTGTGGCGGCAATGGCTCGGTATAGAAGAACTCAGGCAACCTGTCGTCCTTATTCGTGAAGCCAGCTTTCTTGTTGAACTCCCGCTCGTTCTTAAGAATCGCTGAGCCATACTCTGTGACATCAATCTTCATGCCGAGGAAGGAGTCGACAGTGTCCTTCATTCCGGCAAATCCGTCATCATCATCCAAGATGCAGAATGCGATGAATAGACAGTAGCCGGTCGAATCAATGTAGGCCGTTGTGGCTTGATATGCGCGTGAAAGCTCCGCTTTATCAAGACTTCGTGGGTCTGTCACTTTACCCTTTACGCCAAGAATCTCAGCTGCTATGGTATATCCGGCCGTGTGATCAGCTCCCATTGTGGAGGTTGCATATGTAACACCAATTCCTCTAATCGGTCGCGGGTCATATGCAGGAAGTGCCTGTCCTTTCACCGATGGAATTCTAGATACACCAAGAGTTTCGCCAGCAATCTGTGCGCTCGAACAGACAAGCTTGCCTTCCACAGACTTCTCATCATAGGCCTTCTTCAGCAGCTCGATCGCTGCAGGACCATCTCCAAATGGGATAACACCGCCCTCCATGAACATCGCAATGGTGTTGCCAGCCTCAATTGTATCCAGACCGATATCATTACACAATCGATTGAGTTCTGCAACATCGTCGAGGACTCCGATATCAAGGTTTGCCCCGAGCGACCAAGCTGACTCGTATTCAAGCGGTGCAACATGGAGCTTCCCTGAATCTTCGTAAGGCACGACGTTGGAGCATGCCATTATGCATCCCGGATGGCATGGGTGGCCATATCGCCCCTCTGACTTGTCGCCGTACTTCTCCTTGCACTTATCAACCAGTGCATGGACAGCTTCTCCAGAGATCTTTGCAGCTTTATCGAATCGACCGGAACGAAAGCCCCTTGTTGGGAGACCTCCTGCCTCACTGATAATATTCTGAAGAATATTGGTGCCATAGTTCTTCAGTCCGCCAAATGGCTTGCCCTTGTCATCCTTGAGCTTCCCTGTTACAGGATGCTTGTTCAATGCTGCTACGAGCTTTTTCCTGCCCATCTCAAATTTGTCTTTTTCCCTGGCCTCGGGACGACTTCCGCCAGTATCATCACTTATGATAGCCACAATGTGCTTGGATCCAAGAACAGCACCAAGCCCGCCCCGACCAGCATATCGACCGGGATCCGAGTTCTCGATGTTGTTGCCAAATATACCTGCGTTTGTGAGAAGTCGCTGCCCTGCGATCCCACACCCAATTATTCCTGGCTTGGAATCGTAGTCTTTCCAGATCTTCGCAATAAGATCATAGAGACCCATGCCAGCATAATCGTTTGACTTCACAATCTCTGCCTTGTTCTTCCGTATGAGTAGGCTATACCAGTTGTCATCCTTTGGCATTCCCTCGATGATAACTCCCCTAACTTCGATTCGAGCAAGTCTTGTCCCAGTGAGACCTCCGGCATTTGCCTCCTTTATGCCTCCCGTCATTGGTGACTTCCCCCCAACACTTAATCGTGCTGAGGATGGTGCAAGAGTTCCGGCCAGCAGGCCAGGCGAAATAGCGAATTTGTTCTTTTCACGAAGCGGGTGACACGTCGCTTCAACCTCTACATTGACAACAGCAGACGTAAAAGCGCGTCCAGCTAATGTCTCATAGGCGGATGGCACATCCTCCCACTTGTGACTCATATCAGTCATGTTGACTCGCAGAATTTTACTCATCTCTCGTGAAAACCCCCTAATGACCTAATATATGGGAAAGACTCTATTTATGCTAGTGTTATGAATAATGATGCATGTCGCATATAGGTTTGAAAATCTTAGAATGCGGCGAGCTACTCAGAACCAACTGAAGGAGCTTCTTCCCAATCAAAACTCGAATCCTTGGATTGGTGATTCCGCTGTGAAGAAGGCTCTTCCTTTGGGACGTTCTCGGCATGGAATTTGAAATTGAGATCCTTTTCGCCCTCAGCGGCGAGCGCTTTCGCTTCCTCAGCCTCTAGGCCTGTGAGTTCCTTTATGCTGTCAATCATCTCACTCAAGCCTGTGTCTTCATTGGCACTCAGCTCACCTGGTGGAAAATACTCAACCTCTGGCAAGCCAAGTCTATCCAACACAAATTTGATCACACGCTTCGTAATCTCCCAGCCCCGGTTGTGCATTATGCGTTGAATCTCATCGAGGACGTCCTCATACTTCTTCCCACTGTATTCTATACTCTGGAGATAATCATTATCTCGAATCTCAATGATATTGGAACTAACCAAGACCTCGATATTTGTCCCCGGAAGTCGCACTTCATGTGACACCTGCAATTTCGTTTTGTCCGCTTCTATTAATAATATGATTCTGGATAAACCATCAGCAGACTGAAGTGAAAGGATTCAGGGACAAATTCAGCGAAGGTTCTTTATGGAGGGTTAGCAACCAGTATTATTCTGTTGGTAAGGTGGAAGACTTAATGGATCCTTTTCTGATATATCTGCTATTAGCTCCTCTAGTCATAGGAGTTGCCTGCTTGAGAGGCTCAGCTGAAAAAGAAGCTGCGTCTTATGCAAAGGGCTCGAAAGAGGAAACTTCTACAGAGGAGTATGTGCCCAAGGTTGAAGAACCAGCTGCAAAACTGGTAGAACTACCAATTGAAACGATTGAAGGAATTGGATCAGCCTATGGTCGAAAGCTGCGGAGGGCTGGTATCGTAACTGTGGAAGATCTACTCGCAGCAGGCACCATTCAAGTTGCTAGGATTTGTGACGTATCAGAAGATATGGCGGCGAAGTGGCAAGCCATGAGCCGATTCTGCTGGTTGGAAGGTATTTCGGAGGAGGACTCGGAAGCTATTGTCCAAGTGGGAATTAGGAATTACCAAGACTTAGCGAACTCTGATGCAGATGTTCTTCTGATGAAAGTGACTCAGGCCGTGGCAGACGGAGCCGTTGAAGTTCCAAAAGGCTATGAGTTCACTATTGAGATGGTTCAGACTTGGATAAAAGCTGCAAAGACATTCATCACAGATTGGCAGAAACCATAGAAGAGCGTCTAGTTCTCCAATCAGTGGTTCAATCTATTTGCCTTTTAATGTATATATTGATGTATAATAGGTTCGAATAGACGAAGATAGTTTATTTTTCATTTCTTCGAGAGCATTCTGTTTGCTCTCCTGCTTGATGAGTGTATGTGATAGTATAGGCGGGCTAATTGCAGTCACAAAGGGTTGGTTGGGATGAAAAGAATTGCCGCACTTACAGTGATTATACTCTTCTTTCTTGCACCATCGATTGAAGGACCAACACCTCTAATAGGTGCATCAGGGCTGCAATATCCTTTACCAGAGAACGATTCAAACTATTCAGCGGAAGGCGAAGGGTCTTTTGAAGGAACTGCGGAATCATTACCTGTCACATTGAATGGCCTATACTCCGCACACGGCACAACCTCTTTCGATTCCTCAATGCCTGGATTCACG
>JBHLPF010000027.1:0-51779 GCA_048939765.1 Promethearchaeota archaeon | reverse complement strand
TCTTTGCAGTATTTGATGTCGGCACGACTGGTACGCGGTCAGTCCTTGTGGATGAAGAAGGCCGCGAATTGAGCAAAGCATACGAGGAATATCCACCAACCCCAAAGGAGCTAGCAACTCATGAGCAGCTGGCTGACACATTTTGGAGAGCATCATGCACAACCATGCAACGGGCCATATCGGGGTATGAGCCAGGAGCAGAGGCTATAGAAGGCGTTGTTGTGGCGACAACTCGTGATTGCTTTACACCTGTAGATAAGAAGGGCAATCCACTTGGTCCTACTATCTTATGGACGGACAACCGCTTAAGCAAGAAACGGGATGAACTTGCAGAGTTGATAGGACCTAGGCGAGGTCTTAGGAAGATCCTGTGGTTGTCTGAGAATAAGAAGAAACTCTTCGATTCTGCTGATAAGTTCGTTACCTTGGATGCGTTTCTAAATAACAGACTATGCGGTGCAATGGTTGCAGATCCATCAAACGCACGATATGGTCCGATTGATCACACAACAATGAAATTGTCGGATGAGATCTGTGAAGAAACAGGCGTTTCGGCAGACAGGTATGCGGAAATTGTGAATTCAGGTATACCAATTGGAGAGATCACCGCTGAATCCGCCAAGGCAACTGGCCTCCGGAGGGGAACGCCCGTCATTATGGGATCTGGTGACCAGCAGTGCTCTGCCTTAGGCACAGGAATCACAAAATCAGGCCTAATGAAAGCAACTACCGGAACTGGCACCTTCGTCACTGTTCATACGGACAAATATGTTGAAGACCCTTACGTGCTTTATAGCAATCCCGGCGCGATTGAGGGAACTTGGATTTTAGAGGGTGTCCTTCCGGGGACAGGTTGGGCATTCAAATGGTATCGTGATCAATTCTATGAAGCGAAGAGCAATGAAAACCTCTTCGAGTTAATGGAATCCTCGGCAAAGGATGTGCCAGCTGGAAGTGATGGGCTTGTGTTCTTCCCTTTCATGGCATTTACAAAGGGCATTGTCTACAATCTGGGCTTTGACCACACAAAGGCCCATTTCGCTCGAGCTATAATGGAAGGCAATGGATATGGTATCCAGTTCTATGCTCAGACGATGGAGGTCATGCTCGATCAGAATTACAGCGAGCTCAGAATCGATGGCGGAGGAGCTAACTCGCCTCTCTGGCGACAGATTATAGCTGACTGTACTAGCAAGACGGTAGTTTTGCCACGTGCTCGAGACTCTACGGTTATTGGTGCCGCTATGATTGCTGCGCTAGGATCTGGAGTATATGGCTCATTTGATGAAGCCTTTGATAACATGTTTCACGTTGAAGAGAAAAGAGAGCCAATTCCTGAAAATGTTGAAGTCTACGAAAAACGATTTGAGGTGTTCAACAAGCTTATTCTGGCGGAGCTTCCTACCCTTCTAGCACACTATTGAAGGCTGAGGTTTCAATGACCACACAGAAAAAAACTCCTAGAAGAGGTGAGCGCTTTGAATGATTCGGACTTTGATGTGGTTGTGATTGGCGGAGGTAGCACAGGCACAGCTACAGCAAGAGATTGTGCTCTGAGAGGGCTCAAGACACTTCTTCTTGAGCGAGATGACATCGCCTCTGCGACAGTCGGCACATGTGCAGGAATGATATCCTCCGGCTTGAAGTATATGGATGAGCCTAAGATCGTAGACTTGTGTTCGGAGGAAGTTGTCCATCTCAACCATATTGCGCGACATATTATAATGAAGAATCCAATACTGACTCCGATTTTGGAACTGAGTGATCTCTCCACAGGGGGTAATTTTGCAGCTGAATACTCCAAGCGTGCAGAGTCCAGAGATGTTCCTCCAGTACTGTTCTTGGAACCTGAGGATGCGCTTGAGATAGAGCCTCTACTTAATCCAGACATCATCTCTAGTATGTACTTCGAGGAATACTTCATCGACCCATTTCGCCTGTGTCTTCTTCAAGCATTGGATGCGCAAGCGAACGGTGCTGTGATTAAGACCTATTGTGAAGTTGTTGGAATTTCTGAGAGATACGGAACAATTGAGAGTGTCACATACTATAATCGAGTCACCGGTGAACTTGAAACCTCAACAACCAAGAGTATCATCAATGCCGGAGGTCCTTGGGCCCATAGAATCGCAGCTTTGGTCGGCGCAAAACTGAATCTTAGGTTGAATAAAGGCGCACATGTAATCCTGGACCGCCGAGTGGTGAACGTGGGAATAATAGCGAAGGCAGTCGATGGGCGCATGATCTACCTGTTCCCACATGAGAACACTACTCTTCTTGGGACAACAGCTCTTGATACTTGGGATAACCCTGACACACTTGTTGCAACTCACGACGAAATCGAATACCTTTTGAAAAGCATTGAATGGGTCATTCCCTCAATTAGAGAGGCCCGAATAATCCGTACTATGGAAGGGGTCAGGCCTCTAGTACCGACCTGGAAGGTTCCAGAGGGCGAAGTGACGAGAGGTTACGAAATCATTGATCACGAGTCTGACGGCGTTTCAGGCATGCTGAGCTTCACAGGTGGGAAACTTGTAATGTGTCGGCACATGGCTGAAGCTGTTACGGACGGCGTCTGCAAGAAGCTCGGCGTCGAAGCAAAATGCGCCACTCATAAACTACCTCTCCCGGGCATGGAATCTGATGTAGATGTCCTATCCCTCGCAAAGGACTATGATATCTCTCAACACGCACTGGAGCGTTTGAGGGCTCGCCGAGGAACACAGATGCTGGAGATTCTAGAACTCGCCAAGGAGCACCCAGAATGGAGAACCACAATTTGCACTTGCGAACCTGTTATTGAAGCTGAGATTCGATACTCAATAAGGAATGAGTTCCCTCAGACATTGAACGATTTGAGACGACGTGTGCGTCTGGGAACAGGTCCATGTCAAGGTACCTTCTGCACCTACAAAGCTGCAGCAATCCTTGCCGATGAACTCGATCTGGTTGGTGCAGACTATCTTGTTGACATACTGGACTTCCGTGCTGAGCGTTGGAAAGGGATTAGACCTCCAATGAGAGGTGCCCAATTGGCCCAGGAGGAAGTAGCGCAAGGTCTCTATGCGTGCGTTGGCAATCTTGACCAGATTGATGTTGAATACGACCCAAAACCCTGGGAGGAGGTCGGCTAGTTGAACACTACTCCGGATGTCTTGGTCATTGGTGGTGGAATGGCTGGCCTTGTGGCAGGCACTGTCGCATCAGAGAATGGCTTGGAAACGCTGGTGCTGAGAACTGGTCAAAGTGCCACTGCATACTCATCAGGTGCAATAGACGTTATAGGATATCCGCCCGAAGGGCTTGCTCTCAAGGAGTATTTTCCAGATATTGAGGTGCCATTCAAAACTCCATCTGAAGGCCTCAAGGCAATTCTGAGTCTGTTTCCCTTTCACCCGTATGGCATTTTTGGATTTCGAGCAGATGAGGACAGAATCCTGGAATCTGTAATT
Source organism: Promethearchaeota archaeon (assembly GCA_048939765.1). Classification (GTDB taxonomy): domain Archaea; phylum Asgardarchaeota; class Thorarchaeia; order Thorarchaeales; family Thorarchaeaceae; genus SMTZ1-83. The sequence continues at coordinate 48,324 of JBHLPF010000027.1, read as the reverse complement.
GCAAATGTGAAGAAGTCCATTTCATGGCTGAAGGAGCGACTGACTGATTCCTGTGCCCCTCTCGTCGGAGAGTTTGACCAGAATATCTATCCAATAACCGTACTTGGAACTACGAAGCCAACATGTCTGATTCAGGAATCAATGTGGTCTGAAACTCTGAACTCAGATGCAGATAACGTACTAGTCTTCGCTGGTTTTCGTGGACATGCTGAATTTGATGCACTCTCTGCCACAAGAGCATATCTTGAGAACCAGGTACGTATTGGTGAACCTCCCCACAAGGTTGGCCATTGCGTTTTGAATATCGCCCCATTTGGCAAGCCATACAATATCTCATCTATTGAGCTCGCAAGGCATTTTGACCATGAAGAGTCTATCGCAGCTCTTGCCTCCGCCCTTAAACCTCACATAGACCAACTTGGCGCATCCCATATTGCGCTCCCGCCCGTCTTGGGAATTGACAACGCATCGCATAATCAATCTCTGCTGCAAAAGGAGCTCAATGTGGAGATATTTGAGCTGCTAGCATTACCGCCCTCTGTTCCAGGCTTTAGGCTTCAAAGAGCGATGGATGACGTATTCAAGAATGCTGGGGGCTCACTTCTCATTGGGCATCAAGCAACTTCTGCGAACATCAAGAATGATATGGTTGAGAATGTTGTGGCACGGAGCCCACATCGGGAGGTGACCATCTCACCTAAGGCTGTCGTGTTAGCAACTGGGAAATTCATTGGGGGTGGATTGGAGGCTGATGAAACTGGAATCAGAGAGACCGTGTTCGATCTCATGCCTGTGACTACAAGTCTGTATCCAGCTGAGGATGTGCGTCCTGCGTATCATACGAACGTGTTCTCACTTAGTCCTGATGGTCATGCAGTCTTCGGAACTGGTCTAGCTGTAGATACGGAATTCAGACCAATCGATGCCAGTGGAGTCGAGAGTGCAAAGAATCTCTTCTGCGCCGGATCGATCTTGGCGAAATACAACTATTCACTGGAAAAGAGTGGATTGGGAGTTGCTCTCAGTACTGGGTTTGCCGCAGGCGAGTTCGCCACAAGACTGGCAATGGAGGTGGCTAGATGACTGAGGAAGAATCTTTTGAATTCGTTAAGAATACTCTGAAGGAAGAACGCATCACTCCATATCATAGTGATGATATTGAAACCGTCCGTTCAGTGGAAGCCTGCATCAACTGTGGTCTATGTATCAACCACTGTCCCGTTGTTGCAGCAGTCGGGGTAGATAGATTCTCAGGACCTAGAAGTATAGCAGTGGAACTCAGCCGGTCCCCTCCTGAGTTCTGGTCAACTGGAGATAAAGTCTACCTCTGTACTGGTTGTGGCACATGTAGAGAGATATGTCCGAAGAACGTCAATATTCCGGATGTCGTCAATCTTGTACGCGCACGAATCTTTGAGCATCGGCCTGATCTTGTTCCAAAGGGTCTTCACATAGTTCGAGAGATTATTGTGGAGCATAACTTGGCGTTTGAGCCCTGGGAGGATCCTGAAGAGAAAACTGAGAGCCGTGATGTGCGGCTCGAGCGTCTTGGCATCCCATATATTGAAGATGTGATCAAGAAGGATGCCGAGGTCTTATTCTATCCTGGTTGTCAAGCTGAGGAACGGGCACAAGAAATCCGTGAGGCTGCGAAGGTCGTTCTCAGCTATTTTGGTGTAGACTATACTCTACTTGACGACATGAGCTGCTGTGGATTGCCATCAGCGCTTATGGGTGATGATGAAACTTCTAGACGATTGGCTGGGTCATTGAAGGATAAGGTCGAAAAACTTGGAGTCAAGAAGATCGTCACAACATGTGCTGGTTGTATATCCAATCTGTCAGATATCTGCTTGCGCGACAACTGGGATGTCCGGGTCTATCATATGGTTGAGTATCTAGCTGAGGAGGTTGGTCTGGATAGACTGAAGGCGGCACTTGGATCCTCCAAGGAATTCAGTGATGTGACAGTTACTGTGCACGATCCCTGTCATCTCATAAGGCATACATCGCGGCGAACAATGCAGGATGCAATCGAAATCTTGCGAGTGATTGGTGGTGTCAGAGTGGTCGTGTCAGAGGCCGAAGACTCGTGCTGTGGAGGAGGGGGTATGGTTGCATACCATTCAAAGGACGTAGCAGAAGCGGTAGTCCAAGAGAACTTGGCTGCAATTGACAAGACTGGAGCCGAGCGAGTGGTGACACCATGTCCGCTATGCACAGCACAGATTGAATCAAACCTGTTCAAGAGCGGCAGCTCGGTTGAGGTGGACGACCTTACAGTCTTCATTGCACAGAGACTGCCCAAAGGGTGAGGTGTACGAGTTGGATTCTAAGACAAAGACCACGCTTCTGAAAAAGATGGAATCCATTGTCGGAAGTGAGAATGTCACAGTTCATGAAACCGACGCTGTCCTTAATGCACATGATGCATGGCCACTCAGCGAAGCCAAGATTCGGGCTGGCGAATCTTTACCACTTGCAGATTTAATTGTCTTCCCGGCATCTTCAGAAGAGGTTTCTGAAATTCTGAAAGTGGCAAATGACATGGAGATTCCAGTCACGCCTGTTGGAGGAGGGGCTGGTACTTGCGGCGGAACTCTTCCAATTCATGGAGGCATTCAGCTCGACCTGAAGCGGATGGATAGGATTCTCAATATTGATCATGAGTCATTGCTTGTCACAGTTCAGGCCGGTATCGTTGGAATCGATTTGGAAGAGGCTGTGAACCGACATGGGTATACAATGGGCCACACTCCTACCTCCCTGAGAGCGTCCAATGTTGGAGGTTTCATAGCAACTCGCTCTGGAGGTTCTCTTTCATCTCTATATGGAAAAATCGAAGACTTGACTCTGGGTCTTGAGGTCGTACTTGCTGATGGCAGTGTTATACGCACTAAGGCTGTACCCAGACAATCTGTGGGTCCAGATTTGAAGCAGCTTTTCATTGGTTCAGAAGGTACACTCGGAGTCATCACAGAAGCTACTCTACGCATGTTCCCCATCCCAGAGGAGCGCCGCTTCAGGAGCATGTCATTTCCCGACGTTAGGAGTGGCCTGAAGTCAATCCGCGAGATATTCAGGAGTGGAGTAGTACCTTCCTTGATCCGACTCTACGACCCAGAAGACACCGCACTGACCGTTACCAGCCACTTCGATGTCAAGGACGGTGACTGCATGCTGATGCTGGGCTTTGACGGGTCCATAGCAAAGAATGACATAGATGAGAGTGTATCAGTAGAGATTTGCCTGTCAAATGGAGGGAATGACTATGGGGAAGGCCCTGCGAAGAGATGGTGGGACCACCGGTACGACATGTACTACCCCGGACCGCTCACCACTTCTGGGTATGCTACTGCTGATACCATCGATGTAGTGGCTACCTATGACAAGCTGGAGAACGTCTATCATGCGATGAAGGAGGCCATGGAGGCTCACGCTCCCATAGTCATTTCCCATTTCTCTCACATGTATCCAAACGGCGGCAGCATCTACATGATCTTTTTCACCAGTCAACTGGACGCAGAAACTGCTTGGTCTACATATAGGAAGATATGGGACGTTGGAGTGGCGGCTTGCCTCAGAGAAGGAGGTACCATGAGCCATCAACACGGGGTTGGCCTTTCACGGACAACCTATACCGAGGGAGAGATGGGATCTGCCTTTGAAGTCCTAAAGCAGATCAAGAAGACACTCGATCCAAAAGGAATCATGAATCCTGGGAAACTTGGACTGGGGGTACGGGAATGATCGATCCGGAGATGATTCCCAGTCAGGTTCGGATGTGCAGTGCCTGCCCAAAGATGTGCAGACATGTCTGTCCGACCTTCTTCGCATGGCGATCAGATTCTCCCACACCTCATGGGAGAGCCCTCCTTATACATCAGGAGATAATGGGCACAAGGCAGTTGGACGAGCGGGGAATTGAAGTCCTATACCAGTGTCTTGAGTGCTCACACTGCTTGACTTGGTGTCTTCCTGAGATTGATATTGCTGAGATTGTGGAGCACCGCCGAACTATGCTTGTGAGGGATGGCCAATATCCTGTTGGCCTGGACTCTATGGTGGCGAATGTAGTAGAACACCACAACCCCTTTGGTGAGCCGCATTCCGAGAGAACGGACTGGATAAGGGTTAAACCGAACAAAGGCAAGAGGATTGCCTACTTCACTGGATGCACTTCTGCCTATCGCGAGAAGGAGATTGCGAAGAGCACTGTCGAGCTTCTACACACTTTGGGGTTCGACGTAGTGCTCCCAGATGAGTGGTGCTGTGGATCGCCTCTGCTAAGAACTGGATTCGTTGACATAGGTCTAGAGCAGGCAAGTCACAATGCAGAGGTCCTGAATTCGCTTGAAGTCGAAGAGATTGTCGCGACTTGTCCTGGCTGTTATAGGACCCTGAAGAATGACTACGCAAAACTCGGGCTGGAGCTGGATGTGCCTGTCAGGCATATCAGTGAGTTTCTCGAAGAGCATATTGCGGATTTGAATTTTGGTGAATTTGACGGAAAATTCACATTCCATGATCCTTGCCATTTGGGCAGACACATGGGAGTCTATGATTCACCCCGCAAAGTGATACAACATGTCACACGTAGCAAGGTTATCGAGATGGAGCGCCATGGCGATAATGCTATGTGCTGCGGTAATGGGGCTGGAATGCGGCTTCTCTGGCCAGAGAAAGCCAAAGTAATTGGATCAGAACGTATCCGGCAAGCGAAGGACATTGATGCCAATGTGCTTGTCACTGCATGCCCGTTCTGCAAGAACCTACTAGTTTCTCAAAGCGATAACGAAATGAAGGTCATTGACCTGCCAGAGTTGGCCTTGATGGCCATAGAGAAGAAGAACGCACACACGTGAAGACAGATTAAGGTCTAGGGCTCCATGGAGAAGAGCAAGATGGACCCAGAACAGATTCTTCGACTCAAAGTCCGCCTTCTTACTGAAGGCGCAACCCTTCCTGAGAGTGAGTATGCTGGAAGGAAGGGAGGCGCGGGTCCTGTGGGGGGAAGATATTTCATTCTGCCAAACGGCCGTCATTGTGGTATTCCCATACGCAGGGGAGAGATGGCCAAAAGATTTGGGTCCAGAATGCTTGAGCCGACTGATGATCCATCAGTATGGGTCTACGATGGCAGTATTGAGATTCGTGCTGTTCCTCGTCCAAAATTCTTGAATGGTAAAACGGCCGAGGGAATTCCATATCAGCAGATCGCCTTGCTTCACTGCAATAGCACGCTAGCTACTACTGCCTATCAAGCCTGCAAGTATTGGGATTGCGGTGCTCAATGTAAATTCTGCACTATACCCACTTCGCATCTCAGAGGCGATACCATTCTAGACAAGTCGCCTGAACAAATGGCAGAAGTCGTACATGCCGCTGAACAGAGTGGCATCATCACTGACATTCTCATAACAACGGGGACTCCTGATTCTCCTGATATGGGTGCAAACCGTTTGGTGAATATTATAAAGAGGATTCGCGAAGTCAGTGATTTGCCAATAGGCGTCCAGATTGAGCCTCCGATAGAAATTGAGACCATCAAGAAACTTGCTGCAGCAGGTGCCAACGCAATTGGAATGCATATCGAGAGCGCTGATGACTCAGTGCGAAAAATGATGTGCCCAGGCAAGTATGAATATGGGTCATTAGATTTCTACCGCGAGCGTTGGCAATACGCCCTAGAATTCTTCGAGCGAGGCAACGTAAGCACCTTCATGCTACACGGCCTCGGAGAGGAAGTGACTTCGACGATAGCTCTTACTCAGGAACTGGCTGATGCAGGCATTGTACCAATAGTGGCTCCATTTCGTCCAGCTCCAGGGAGTCAGTTAGCTGACTTCACTCCAACATATGTAGGAAGGCTTGAGGAATCAGTGAGTCTATACAAGGAAGTCGGTAATGCGCTCTTTCAAGGGGGCATCAATCCAAGTGAAACAATGGCGGGATGCCATCGTTGTGGAGGTTGCTCTCCAATTCAAGAGGCATACGATTGGGCGGCTAGCAGATCATAGTACTCTCCTGCAAACACAGAAGTTTATGTCGGGTTGAAACTATGCGATACTGGCTAGCTATGACAGAAATTCCTGAAGAGGAGATTCGCATTGTAGAACTCACTAAAGAGGATGCAGAAGAGATATCGGCCCTCTTCAAACATGTCTGGCCTCAGGCAGAGGATTATCCCGAGGCTTGGCGCAAGAAGCGAATGTACTCTCCAGTGCAGATTCTTGAAGATATGAGCAGTGGGTATCATTACTTTGGCAGTCGACTTCATGGGAAAATAGTCGGTCTCTATAAAGCTAAGATAACAGACAGGGGTCTTTTCGGAGAACATCAGACTGTTGTTCCTGCATGCAGGGGAAGCGGACTTGCTTCAGCTATGTACATCCAATTTGCAGAATATGGCAGAGTTCATGGTTGTAAACGCAACTACTGTAATATTCTAGTTGGCCAAGAAGCAAGCGAGCGGCTCATGAAGAGGTTCGGTTTTCGGCCATGGGGCGAGCCATACGAGCAAATAGAAGGCATGCTAGTTCAGATGTACGAGAGACCGCTATGATTCTACCATCTGCTATGCAGGGAAATGACGGTACTTCAAATACGTAAGAATCTCGTAGAAGTACTTCCCCCCATAGATTCCACTTGCTTTCAATCCGCCGAGGTGCGGGTAGAAGTTATCGAAGTGTATATGGCTCGTGTTGATTGCTATTCCGGGAGCATCAATTTCATCAAAGAAGCGTTGCCATATCTGTGGGCTATCACTATAGACTGAGGTGCGGAGTCCATACTGCGAATTGTTTGCTTGAGTGATGGCCTGTTCAAATGAGCTGACTTTCATTATTGGTAGAACGGGGCCGAAGGTTTCATGATACCACATTTTGCATTCAAGCGGTACGTCGCTGAGAATTGTCGGCTTCATGAATAGTCCCGCAGGGTCTCTTTCATCTTGAGCATTCAACCTGTATCCGCCTGACTCAAGCTTTGCCCCCTTCTTCAATGCCTCATCTATCATGTCGATGTTTTGGTATAGCGCCTTGGTCCCAACAACGGGCAAATCTGTCTTCGGGTCTTCAGGTAGTCCAACCCGCAGCTTTTCGCTTTTCTCAACGAGAGCAGCTATGAAGTCATCGAATATCGCCTCATGGAGGAACAGCCGCTTCGCAGCAAAACATGTCTGTCCCGAACCAAAGAAGCGTGCGTCAGAGACAAAGGTGGACACCCTATCGATATCGATATCTTTCCAAACCAAACTCGCTCCGCTTCCTGCAAGTTCGGGCACGAAGTGCATACCTCGTCTGACAGCCTGCGCCATGAGTTCTAGGCCCACATCTGAATCTCCATAATAGACCATAGCATTTAGCGGCGACCGGTTGATCATATAGTCTGCAATCTCTCTTGCCGGACCTATCACTGATTGAAAAGCACTTGTTGGAAAATCCAGTTCCCTCATTGCTTCAACTAGAACATATGCCAGCTGCATGTTGGTGAGAGGCATCTTTGATGGGGTTCTCATTACGGTGGCATTTCCCGCCCAGTAGCTCGATATGATAGCCATACCACCCAGCCCAATTGCGGCATTGTAAGGTGGAAAGACTCCCACAGCACCATAAGGAAAGCGAGTGAGTACTGTTCTCTCCCCGTCAACAGCACAAGGGATATCCTCAGGAGAAATTCTGGAGGTAGCGAAGTCAATATGATCCTTGTAGAGCGTATTGAATACACCTTTGGTCTGCCAGTCGAAAAGCTGCACTGGAGTACCTTCTGCAATTCCTATTTCTTTGAAGGTATCATAGTTCTTCCATAAATGCTGCCCCACAGGCACTAGGCTTTCTGCACGCTCCTGTAAAGACATGCCTGACCCCTTTTCATTCAGTTCTCTATGCATTTGTCGCCTAATTCTGTGCGCCTCTTCACATGCAGTTGCAGCTTCTCGTTCTCCTCCAACCGCGTATTTAGCAAAGTAGACGTTCTCTATCTCTTCCTTTGTCGCGGCGGGTTCGCCATGAGCACCAATGTAGTCTTTTAGTAATCTAATCTCTGGTGACTTCTCTGGAAGGAAATTGCTGAAGTAACGTGCAGCCAAACGTCCAAGCGACCCTTGTTCCTTCAGAGCCATTGCATACAGAATTCTGGGATCTTCGATTGCTTGATTCATATTTGGAAAGATAGAGGTCTTTCCATCATCTGACTCAACAATCTCGCCTTTGATGAGATGACCGAACATCCTCATGATCGTACCATCCAGATATTGAGAGATCTGCTTCCAATCTTGTCACTTCTCTGGCGACGACTAGGCAGATTTAAGAACTTCTACACTCGAGTGCGCGCCGTCTGCAGGTCCTCCCTGTTAGGAGATGTGTTTAGAAATCAGCGGAACTAAGGAGAGCAAATCAGCCATCGAACTGACTCTCAGTCTTCTTTCCGAATATGCCAAGGGTTCGGTATCAATGCGCGAGCTGTTGAGAGGAATTGATTCTGACCTTGAACATGACTTGCCTACCAGAAGCTATGTTGAATCCAGGACTTTGGGCGTCATCAGGTTTCTTAACACAATCGACTTCCTGGCTGTTCGCGCCCTGGGGAAAATGAACTTGTCTGATTTGAAAGCCCACGATCAAAGTCTGCTTCGTCTTGCAATTTACGAGAATCGTTGGCTGCAGGCTCCTATCAAGAACACATTAGCAGCGCTCTTGCAATCTCTCGAACTATTGGAAGTTGTAGATAGGGCTTCAAAGATTAGCCTTCGCAAGAAGACTCGGAATATGAGTCCCTCAAATACACTTGGCCTTATGTTCTCTCATCCTTCGTTTCTTGTGGACACATTTCTGGAACATTTAGGAAGAGATGAAGCGATTGACCTGATGGAGCACAATAACGGCCCCCGTGATTACTTTGTCCGCGTGAATACACTTCTCAATGACTATGATGAGGTACTTTCACTTCTTGAAAAACGAGGTGTGGCTTTAGCTCCAGAACCAAGCGTTTCAGGCCTGTTTCGAGTTGCCGAGGGCGTTAATTCTCTTTTCAGCTCAGACGCATTCAAGACTGGTCGTATACTAGTGCAGGATAAGGGAAGTGTGATTGTCGGAAAGGCACTCGAAGCTAAATCTGGTATGAGAGTCTGGGACGCGTGTGCAGCGCCAGGAATGAAGACGCATCTCATATGGGAGTCAATGAATGGTCGGGGTCAGCTCACTGCCACTGACATAAATGCTGGGCGATTGGAAGTAGCTAGGAGTCGTTGCTCTGCCCTTGGGTGTGAGGGTGTTGAGTTCATGGAGGCTGATGCGTCGATTGCGCCAGTTACAGATGCAGAAAAAATCATCATTGATGCGCCTTGCACTTCCACTGGTATCCTTCGGAGTCATCCATCCTATAAATGGCGACTAAATAAGAACATGCTCATGGGTTTAATGTCCATCCAGAACAAAATCCTTGATGGGGTCCTTGGTGCCTACTCAGATAAGCCGGGGACTGAAGTGGTCTTTGCGACATGCTCTCTTCTCCCTCATGAGGGTGAATCTCAAATCGACTCTGCGATGGCTCGTCATCCAATCGAGCTAATGCGGATTTCATTTGAGGGGTCTTCTGGCTATTCTGGATTTGAATGTGCTGAGAAAGTGATTAGGCTATTCCCCCACAGGGAGAACTCAAATGGATTCTTCATTGCTAGAATGAGAATCACTGCGTGATTCTTCTTTCTACTGAGTCCATAGCTCTTCGAGCAAACTCGTGGTCATCCTTGAAGCTCCAAGGAATATTCAGGAATATCTTGTTGGCCTCCAATAGGGCATCCTGATCCCTACCAATCAGCCCCTTAAACACGAGCCTGGTCCATTGAAAACAGGGATGGTTGTTGAATTCCTCCTTTATTCCTGATTGGTCTGTGAACTTCGTAAGGTATAGTAGACCATCCTTGGGCTTGCCCAGCATGAGATCCGCAAGGGCTCCCAAACAGGAGAATGTGATGGCATTCTGTGTCATTCCTGAGGCCATATATGTGTCAGCTCCCTCTTTGTATTCCGATGCCTTTTTTTCATAGAGGGACCTGCCGTGGCTGATTACAAGCTTGTCTTTCTCTTCAGCTCTCAACGCCTCTTCTGTCTTCTTCAAGCTGACACCGCTTAGTATACTTGCCTTCAATTCAGCTTGCATGTCAGCAACTGGAGAGCCAGCTGCAATCTTTCTTGCTGCTTCAATCAGCTTCTGCCCACTCTTCACGAGGGTCTGTTTAAGCATCGGGCTTGATAGAGATGGATCTCTCCGACTCAGGCCGTTTTCCATCATGCTCCTTGCGTACCTGAAGGTTTCGTAGCCCTTGTCAATTAGATTCATCTTCGTTGCAAAGTCAATGGATTTGACCATGGCTGTTATTGCGTTGTCAGTTTCTCCGAGGTTCTCAAACTGGTTTGCTGATTCAATTAGCCATAGGAATGAGTCAGTGCTGCCAGCCTTTAGAGACTCGAGTCCCTTGGATAGCGCGGAATAAGCGTCCACGCAAATCACAGCTAAGTCTGACTTTGTGCATTTGGCAGCCACTTCTCCTCTAGGAAGTGAAACATTTCTTAATCTACACGTGTTACCTGTCTTTGAGTCAGCAAGCCATTTGCATACTTCCAGTCCTGTCAATTATCGTATACCTCGTCTATTACTTGCTTCCAGTCTAACGTCTACTCATATTCAATCCTAAAAAGCACTTCTAGTTGTATCGTTAGGCTTAACTGCTCTTCAATACGGCTCTGGAACAGAGGTTTCAATGCTGACAGACGATGATCCTGACCTTGCAGTCATCCGCAGGAAGAAAATGGCACAGATGATTAAGCGAGAGAAGCAGATGCAAGCTGCACGTGAACAGGAAGAGAAGGTAGGAGTAGAAAGAGCAAAGCTGCTTGGCAAGTTTCTCACAACAGAGGCACTTTCATATCTCAATAATTTGAAGACGCAGAATCAAGGAGTGGCTAAGCAAGTAGAAGAGGTCATTCTATATCTGATTGTCTACAGAGGATATCGACAGCAGATGAGTCAGTTGGATGTGAGATACATCGAGCGTCAGATCAGGGGAGAAGAGCCTAAGATCCGCATACAACGTGATGGTGAAACATCAGACTTTGGTGCCTACGTAAAGGAGGCCATAAGGAAAGGCTCTGAAGACTAGCCTAGCGATAGCGCACGACCCTTCCATTCCCGTATTGCATATTGAAGCTCCTCAATGTTGCCCTCGCTCTTTTTCCATAGATCTGCAGTCTTTCTCATTTGAAATACCAACGCGCCGCCCCGGGCGATTTTCTGTTCTAAGATGTCTACTGCGGCCACAATTGCCTTCGAAATAGACTTGTGTCCCTCTGTTCGTCCAACTAGGTCCTCAAGAGAATCGAAAATATCCATAGGGTCCCAAGTCTTCCACTCTTCAACAGGTATCTTGGCTTCGCGATACTTCTCTCTTGGAATAACAGTACTACCATCTCTAATCTCAATCTCACCTGCGGCTTGGAGTTCATTCACAAGTGCCAATGCTTCATTCATATCAATCAGAAGAATTGAAGCAAGTTCTTCTACTCTCACAGATCTCCTCTCCAGCACAATGTTGAGCATCTTGAATCTCGGGTCTCCAACACGCATTATTGTGGCTCTAAGATGCTCCCTAGAACTTGGTTCATCCTTGAGTACTGCAGATGCCGCTTCTGACAGAGATTTGATCTCTTCCTTCAGCAATTCATTCTTTCTTAATGCATCAGAAAGCTGTTGCTTGACAGAGTGTTCATCACTGCTTGGTTTCGCCTTTGCCAGCTGTTGAGTCTGTTCAGCCCGTATCCCTCGGATTTCCTTTCCCATTGTGTCCAATGCACCTTTAGTACGGCCCAGTTCAGTTCGCAGCATATGATTCTCTGAATCCTTCTCAGCGATGAGATTCTCTAGAGCGACGATTTTGGTGCTTGTTTCTCCAGCTCGACGCTGCGTTCCTTCCAGCTGAGCCTGCAAAACCTGCAACTGATGTTGGAGTTGTGCAATCTGCAGAGTCTTTTCCTTGAGACGCGCATGGACATCATCTGACATCGCTTGCCCCCAATACCAGAGTGTATGGCACACGATTAAAAGGAATCTAGTACGAGTCCATTAACCAGGAGAGAATTTCGAATAATGCGCTTCTTCGATGCACATACTCACATCGACATGAAACATTACCAACATGATCGAGATCAGGTCATTGAAAGGGCAAAGAAAGTTGGACTAATCGGTATGGTTACATCTTCTATGGGACCTGGATCATTTCGAAGAACGCTTGGAATTGTGAAGAAGTATAAGGGGTATATCCACCATTCTGCAGGATGTCAAGCTTCAAGACTAACAGAAGAAGAAGCTTCGAAGACAATTTCACTGATCAAGAAGTATGCAGCGACTATTGTCGCAGTTGGAGAAGTGGGTCTTGACTATTACTGGGTGAAAGATGCCAATCAAAGAAAGGCTCAAGAACCTCTATTCCAGATGTTTATAAATTTGGCCAGTGAACTTAACTTGCCTCTGGTTATACATTCACGGAAAGCCGAGGCACGGGCTACTGAGATTTTGGAGAAGAATGCAGCGAATGACGTGCTGATGCACTGCTACGACGGTCCAAAAGAAACCACGAAAAGAATAGCCGATAACGGATGGCGCATAACACTCCCTGCGAATTTCGCTAGATATAGGAGTAGAGTTGACGCTGCTAGGACTCTGCCATTGGAGCAGATTCTCCTCGAAACGGATGGTCCCTACCTGTCACCTACAGAGAACCGAAATGAACCCGCGAATATAGCCTATGGTTGTGAGTCTTTGGCTGATTTGCTTGAATTACCTTCTGAAGACGTTGCCAAGGCAACAACCAAAAATGCCTTGGCCTTCTATAGGTTATAATTCCATTACCGATAGGACTTAATGCAATTGGCAGGCATCTATAACCACAGGAAGTATGAATATGTACACGAGGCGATTCATTGACCTTGACGCAAGTTCACTCAAGAGTCCCGTAGCAATCTTGGGACTTCCAGGCATAGCAAACGTGGGACGCATTGCAGTCGACACCCTCTCATCTGTTCTTGATGCTCAGCCGGTTATGGATTTCTTTTCTGATGACTTTCCGCCACGTGTCTTTGTGAAAGATGGCATCGCCAACTTCCCCAAGAGTTCAATAATGCTCTATCGTGCAGCCCCTGACGAGCCCCATGACCTCATTCTGCTATCAGCTGACTTCCAGCCAGCATCAGGGCGCGGCGTATTCGAGTATGCTGATTTTGTAGTACAGGAATTCACTGGTCTTGGAATAAAGGAGGTCTACGCACTAGCTGCCTATGAAACCAGCTACCAAGAATTCTTCGAGTCATATCCAATGCCGCCACGTGTCTTCATTTCTGCAAGCTCGTCTGAATTACTTGGAGAGATCTCTACTGTTGGAGGCACAGTGGCAACTGAAGAGGGCGTTGTGAATGGAGCGAATGGGTTTATTCCTGCGTGGGCTGCTTCGATGTATGACATGAAGGGAGCTTGTCTTCTCGGGGAAACCCTTGGTATGATTAAGATGGACTATCGTGCAGCAAGAACTGTACTTGAGAAGATTAGCTCTTTCCTCAATATCAAAGCCTCTTTTGACATTCTGGAAGACGATGTCACCAAGGTGATCGATTTCATTGAATGGGCCAAGAATGAGATCTCCCAACGTGGAACAGCTGAAGAGGAAGGAGAACGGCCCAGTGACCGCTATATTGGCTAATCACTCTACTAATTCAGGTTTCAGAATATCAGTGATTGATGCTTGAGAGTCTATATTGATGTAGAAATAATGGTCCTCATGTACAACTTTGAGTGTGAAAGGGAATCTCTTTGCCTTCTTCAAGACGTTTTGAGGCACAGAGAGCACAGTTCTCTCACCACAGACAGGACACTTCGCATAACGCTTGAATTCGCTCATCCCTGCTTAGCACTCACCTTGGAATTCTCGCTCAGAATCAATGTAGCAGCATGACCCTCTGGGTCATCAAGCATTTCAGTAAACATTTCAATGATTTGCCTCGCATTCATGTTCGTTATTTTCTCGCTGTCAGTGCCAACGATTCTCAAATTGTCATAGACATTTGCCTCGACGAGAATATTGAGATTTCCATCAATTGATGTTCTCAACACAAAGAAATCATCGAAATCCTTGAACTCGTTTCTTGGCCCCCTGAGAGTTGCCTTGATGCATTCAAGACGGTTTGCAGACATTGCTTTTTCAAGCAGATAGGCTCGTATAATCTGATTGCCCACAATTCTACGAATGTCCTTGAACTCTGTAAGCGTGCCGTCTGCAGTTTTCAACTTCCACGTTCGCTCAGGACTCAAAGGACCACCAACTGAAGGTCACACGCGCCAAATATAGAGGTTGTCTTTGTGTATGCGTAGAGCGTGTTTTTGGTGTATTGCACACGTATTGTTCTCATTAACTCGTTATGGAGCAGAATACACTTATTTGTTGGGAAGCGAACAGAACCGTACTAGTGTTGTCTAGAAGCCAATGGAGAGAGTACGATGTTACAAACCATCGACATGGCAATTAGAGAAGTGCACATAGGACTATGGTTCCTAGTGGTTGGGTATTATTTCTTCATCTTCATATTCTTCCTCTTCTTTAGATACAGGAAGACAAGAAATCCTTTCCAGCTTGCAATGGCCCTCTTCTTTCTCTTGCTTGCCATAGGGAGATGCTTCTATTTCGTCGGTGATTTCTATGCAGATATATCATCTCTATATGGAGGACTTGAAACGCAGTTCTCAGTTCTGCTATCAGATCCTGCTCCATGGCTTAGTGCGGGAGCCTTCTTCCAATGGATGGCACTTGCAATCCTTTCTGCTACTGCAGCATTCATGATTTTTGGAAAGCGATGGGCTGAGATCCTCTTTGCCATCCCGGCCGTCTTGATTGGTATTGTCCTAGCTCTTGTGCCACTAGCCGAACTAGATCGTCAGATTCTTTCAGGTGGTGCTGGGGCAATCTATGCATTGTTCATTCCTCTCCTGTTCTGGTACCTAGCTTGGCAGTCAGGGGGTATTCTGAGACGGTCCAACTTCATGCTTGGATTGGGATTCTTCGTACTATTTGCTGGCAGAGTCATCCACGCAGCTCGCCACGTGCTGGCAGAATTTGTCTTTGCTGGGTCATATACAATTCCCGGCGTCTTGGCTCCAGGATTAATCGTTATTGGTCTGATTCTCATCGCCATAGGAAACGAATGGGGTCAGACACAATAGCGCGTCCGAACAGCAGAATAATCAATTGTGGGTATTACCCCACTTCTTTCCACTCAAGCATGTCCATGTCTTCAAGAGTGTGCAAGGACTTAACGACCTCCTTTAGCGACATCTTGAGGTCATACGCGATGTCATTGGTGGTCAATTTGCCTTGACACTTCTTAGCAACATCAAATACTGTTTGGGTCATCTGTCCAAGCCTGACTAGCATTGGAGATACTTTACCTTTAAGAACTGGCACGATAACTCGCTTTTCGGCGGCTTTC
Source organism: Promethearchaeota archaeon (assembly GCA_048939765.1). Taxonomy (GTDB): domain Archaea; phylum Asgardarchaeota; class Thorarchaeia; order Thorarchaeales; family Thorarchaeaceae; genus SMTZ1-83. Next base: position 32,794 of record JBHLPF010000027.1, on the reverse strand, counting down.
CCAGACTTCGTTATATCATCGATTCTCGGATAAAACCCCTCGAAGTGGTCTAAGCTGCCATCAAAATCTGCTATTATATTCCTATAACCTTCAAGAAACTCATTTCCAACATCCGACAGGACTGCTTTTGCTGATATCCTATCATCAATTTGGTCTATCATCCCAGCTACCATAAAACCAGGGTGCCTTGAGAGGACAATCTTGAATCCCTTGAAGCTCATGTCCTCTAACACTCCTCCACCATGGAGTTCCTCCCCAAATGATCCAACTGCCTGAAGAAACCCTCCCACTAGATTGTCATCTATTCCTCCTTCCTCTTCAGCGCCGTATGTCTTACTGATAAGGCAAAGCCCACTCTCAGCGATTATGAATAACGCTTGGATCATTCAAGCACCTCATATGGCGTATGTCTCTGATGTGAACGCGTTACCAATCTTGTCTTATATCACTATTCGTGGTCTCCTAAACCAATCAGGCGCGGCCTTTATCAAGACCACATACACATTTTTCCTAGGTGAACCGTTCTGGACACTGCAAAGGATGCTAGAGTTCTAGTGCTCGAGGATGCATTGAGACGCCTTAACGAAATTATAGGCAACCGGAAGCTAAGGATGCACATCGAGTACTCAAAACTGGTGAACGCCTTAAAGACTGCAGGATCTCTACTGTATGAAGTGAAGTATTCATATGTTGATGGCAAGACCTTGGCTGAACTTGAAGCGACAAAGAGCCTTGTTGGTGCAATTGCTGAGTTTGCAGATTTGTTCAGAGAGGCATCCAAATCACAAGGCTACAAGCCACAATCCGTCAAGGAGAAGCTATCTTTCACAGAAACACAATATTCTCTTTCCATTGTGGAGGGATTTGAAGAGCGGCTCCTGAGGGCTGCTGATGATCCTGCTCATGCAATTGACATTCTAGCTGTAGAAGTCACCCAGATAAGAGATGTGGAAGGTTCTTCTAATCTCACTGAGTGTAGATGCACAGATGGCAGCCGCATCTGGACTATTGTAACAAATATACCTAGCGTGGAACCTGGGATGAAGTTTCCTTGTGCTATTCTTCCGCCGGCTGATATGATGGGCGTGGTCAGTGAGGCGATGTTTCTAGGGGGAGAGCCACTGTCTGATAATGTAGAGCTCGGCCCTCTCAAGAGTCCATCAAGCCAGGCAATAGACCAAGCACGGGCTCAGGTATTGCAAATAACGAGGAGGATGACATAGATGGACCTGAGCGAGATTCAGAGAATGACTGCTGAATTTGAGAAGGAGAGGGGCTGGGACAAGTTCAATCCCTCTCTCGTCTTCACTCATCTCATTGAAGAACTTGGAGAAATTTCACGCCATATTACTGTTGAAGAGGGATACAAGGTCATTGGATTGGGTCATGATGCACCGTCTCGAGATGAACTATCTCGAGAATTCGCCCAAGTTCTAGCCCTCCTCTTACAGCTCGCCAACTTCTTTGAAGTGGACCTCGAGAAGAGCATCCTTTCTGAGCTTGAAATCATGAAGAACCGGTTTCCTGCTGATAAATGGTCGGAGCACATGAAGGATTTCTAGCTAATCGCTATGTGTGATGGACTGAATACCAAATGTAACAACAATGCGTACGACACCATCAATTCCACGAACTCTCTCATTGACGTAATGATTAATCTCCTCTGTGTCTTCCGCCCTGATTATGAGGAGCACATCATACTCTCCAGTTGTCAACCACGCCTCTTGGATGATTCTGTCCTTCACTAGCTCCTTGACGATACTCTCATCTTCACCTGGTGTAACTGACATACTAACAAACGCAGTAATCAGTATACACTCCCTCCTCTTTCTTCATTGGTATGACATCTTGTCACCCAAGGCCCAACCTTTCTTTCAAAATGCATTCACAGAGATCCATTTGAAGTAGTCTATTTCATCCTTCTAAATGCTTCAAGTTCCTTCTTTGCCATCTCTTCAAGATCCGTAGTTGCTGCTAGGAGACCTCGTGCTTTGTTGTAGACTACTTTGATGTTTTGTTCCTTTGCCCATTGAGCGAGTCCGCCAACAAGGGGTCCGAGTGCAGTTCTAGCCGCTTCAACTGTACCAACAGCCTTTCCGTAAAGCTCCATGGCGTGATGCTTATCCATTCCAGCTTCTGCAACTCTGAGCCAAACCAGAGCATGGATCATATGCAAGGCTTCAAGCATTAGAGTTGGTGACTTCGGATTGTCCTGAACTCTTTGCAGGAATCTCTCTTTCCTGTCTTCGAAGACATCTTTGAAAACGCCAAATGCTTTCTTGTGGTTTCCCTTCTCCAGTTCTATGATTCCTCTCTGAAGTTTCTCATCGGATTCAGACAATGCTTGAACACTCCATGGCTTTAGGGTTTGGGCCGATTGAATGAAGAAACCCGCACTATTATGGGTTTCTCCTGTATTCCCTTATTCAGTGGGTGTATTACTCCATTAAACGACAACTCGGAACTTTTATCTAATAGACAAAAAGCCATGCCTCTCGTAAGCCCTATTTCGGAGTCTTCTTCATGACAAAAACTACTCTAACATTCCAGGAGCTAAAGAGAACTAACCACCGTGAAATCAAGCAAATGCAGGACCAGAAGTTCCGGGCATTCATTCGATATCAGATATGGCCCAACCATCCCTACTACAGGCGCCTATTCAAAGAGAACGATGTTGATCCCTACAATATCACCTGCATCGAAGATTGGGCGAAATATCAAATCCCACTGGTGAGGAAGACCGACTATAAAGACAATCTTACACATTTTGTGCTTAATCCTTCTGAGGTTGATGGGAAGGAACGAGAGCCTGCGGAGATTGTTCAGAATTTGATGAACTACTCAAAGGATACAGGTAACGGCCGTCAGTACAATTTCCTGCGCAACAATGGGGCACGTGTGAAGCTTAAGATTGGAGCTTCCGCAGCGATGGATCGAATTAAGGAACAATTGACCTACACCTATTCTCCACTTCAATACTGGCTGAGTTCCGGTCGGGCCTCAGGGTTGCCATCACCAGTGTTCCTGACTCGCTATGACAATGAACTGCTATCCAGTAACAGTGCGAAGTGCGGTCAGCTCGCTATTGATCCCTTTATAGACAGCGGGTGGGAGGTTTCTAGCATGAACCTATTTCCATACGCTCCACATCTAGGTTGGCATGCTGTCAATGTAGGTCTCAAACAGATAAGCAAGTTCTATAACGCCACAAGCGCAGGTGGAGCGATACCCAGTGAGAAGCTGGTTGAGCTCGCGAAGTCCTTCAAATCAAACGCTTTTGCCGGAATGCCGAGTTATCTTAGAAACAGGTTCTTCCGGGCTATGAAGGAAGATGAAGATTATGAGGCTCCTGAGAAAGTAGTTGTATTATTGGCAGGGGAGAAAATCTATCCTCGAGTGGCTGATGATATCACACAGGTTTTAACTGAGAAAGGAGCTAAGGAAGTCAGGATCGTTGGGGGATATGCTTCATCAGAGAGCAAGGTTTCATTCGCAGTACAGTGCGAATATGATGGACCTTATCATAACTTGTCCCCACTGATGATGTCCTGGGAGTTCGTCAGGCTGAATGATGATGGGAGCTATGAGTTCGTTGGAGAGGATGAACCGGGACATACACTGCTCTTTCATTTAGACAGCACTGGAACAGTCTTTGAAGGGTTCCTACTGGGAGATGTGGCATCAAAACATGAGCGCGGAAAATGTCCATGTTGTGGAATAGACGGACCCTTCTTCTGGGACATTGGCCGCACAAACGATGCACAAGCTCAGATTGAAGTGATGGGTCTTGCGGAGAAGAAGATCAAAGGCGCAACAGTGAATCTCACTGCTTTGAGAGCTGATTTGTTGAAGCTTTCAGAGATTGAAGAATTACAAATCCAGGTTGCCAAGGAGGACATGAGCGATCCATATAGTATGGATGTGTTGAATCTCTACGTGGCTCCAAAAGATGGACCAGAAGGCAACCATGAGCCTCTCATCCTGGAGATTCAGAGGCTAACGAAAATCAGTACAGAAGTTACTCCCGGCGTATTCATCGTGTCCTTCGAGGAATTGCTAGAGCGTGCGGGTGGAATGAAATTCATGGAGATTCTTGATGCTCGTCCAAAACCAGCTTAGAGTCAAGTCCGGAGATATTATAAGGTGCATGAAGCGTTTCGCCGTAAAGGTGGACTAATTGGCATTCGTGGAAGATCAGACACCGACTTCTGTTGACGACCAGTATGCAATTGGATTGAGTACGCAGGTTTCAACTGTCCTAAGCCTGTTTGGGAAGAGAATCTCTGCGTACATTGGCGTCATGATTGTACCTGTGATTTATAGTATTCTGTCCAGCACCATATTGTATCTTGTGTTTGGAGAAGAAATGCTCACCTCCATTGGATATCTAGGTTCTGAACCTGTTTCTTTCATCTATGGCACATACCTACTCCTAGGCCAGCCAATCCCTCCTGGGGTTTTTGGCACATATGTAGGTGTAAGCGGAGTCTTGATGTTGATTGGCTTCGTTCTGAATATTCTGGTGCTAGGTGCGGCTGTCAGCATAGCACTTCGAACCTACACTGGACAGGACTCCTCGATGGGGTCTGGGTTTGGTTCAGCCCTCGAACGATTCCCGACTCTGCTAGTAGTCACGTTGATCATTGGTTCAATATATGCAATAATCATGATTCCGATTCAAGAATCGCTAGTCTTGCTTTATGATGCAGTGATTGCCATGGATCTTGATGCAATGATGCAGGTATCAGGAACGCTTTTTGCATTGGCAATAGTGTATATTCTAGTAGTGGCATTATTCTATCCGAATGGAGCGGTGGTAATAGGCGAAGACCAGAGTACAGGTGGCTCGATAAGCCGGACAATAGGCCTAACGCGTAATAAGTATCTTCATGCTCTAGCTGGCATCATTCTCTTCCATGTAGTCTTGGTAGTTATCACACTTGCAATTGATCTCGGTCTTGGATTCTTCATCGGAAACCTTTCGATACTAGTCACTCCGTTCGCTTCTATGCTGATTATCACTCCTCTCACCTACATATATCAGGCTGTTTTGTACAAGGACTTGGCGGCAAGGTCAATTCAGACAAAGCAGGAGTACTGGTGATGAACTCGACATCCGGGAACACTCCCGGGTGTTGTTCTCTATTTCTTCAAACCCATCTTCTCGGCGAACTCAGAGAGAATATCTTCAAGGTTAGGTCTTCCAATCTCTTGCAGATCATATCGGATTCTAACACTTGGCTTGTTGATTTTGATGAGTCGCCCGAGGTCAATTGGAGTCCCAATCACAACCGCATCGGCGTCTGCTTTGTTGATGGTATCTTCTAGTTCCTTCATCTGCGTCTTACCATATCCCATCGCCGGTAAGACGTCCTCTAAATGGTAGTACTTCTCGAATGTGTCTTGGATTGATCCTACCGCAAATGGCCTTGGGTCAACAATCTCTGCTCCTGCCTTTCTGGCTGCTATGTATCCGGCACCATAGGGCATGCCACCATGAGTAACAGTTGGCCCATCCTCAACAACAAGTACTCGTTTTCCGCGAATGATGCTCATGTCTTCAATAGTGACAGGCGAGGCAGCCTCAATGATGATTGCTTTCGGATTGACATGCATGATGTTATCTCTGACTTCTTCAACAGAGTCATAGTCGGCAGTGTCGACCTTGTTAATGATCACAACATCAGCCATCCTAAGGTTGGTTTCGCCTGGATAATAGGACACTTCATGTCCTGGTCTGTGTGGGTCGGTGATTACGATGTATAGGTCTGGACGATAGAACGCAAAATCATTGTTGCCACCATCCCACGTAATCATATCAGCTTCTCCTTCAGCCTGCCGCAGTATCTTGCCATAGTCAATGCCAGCATAGAGAATCACCCCCATGTTGATCATAGGTTCATATTCTTCGCGTTCTTCAATCGTGCAGTTGTATTTGTCCAAATCTTCCAGAGATTCATAGCGCTGCGCTATTTGGGTCGTGAGATCAGGATCATAAGGCATCGGATGACGAATGTTAACGGGCTTGAAACCCATATCGACCAGAATTTGATTCACTCGGCGAGAGGTTTGACTTTTTCCGCATCCGGTTCTGACAGCGCAGACAGCAACGACTGGTTTCTTGCTTTTCAACATCGTTGAGTTGGTACCCATGAGTCTGATGTCCGCACCAATACTGTTCACCCATGCAATCTTGTGACCCACTGTGTCGTAGGAAAGATCTGAATATGCTAGAATACACTGCTCCACTTCAAACTTCTCAACTAATTCAGGCAGCATTTCTTCGGGGTAAATCTTGATACCATCAGGATAAAGGGCTCCCGATAATTCTGGAGGATACAGCCTATCCTCAATACCCGGTATCTGTTCAGCTGTGAATGCTACAACCTCATAGTCCTCATTGTCACGAAAGAATACGTTGAAGTTATGGAAATCACGTCCAGCTGCACCCATGATTATTACTTTCTTTCTGGTCATTGGAATCTCTCCGTTGAAACGTGTCAGAAACGTTTGAATTAGCCAGAGGTGCGTGTTAAGTAATTAACGGTGAATGCGTTCATCAAACCGACGTCGATTTTTCGAAAGATTGGTCCAATAATCATAATTATGGTTATCAGTTGAAAGGTTCGGAAAATCGAGATATAACACCTACCTTTAAATAGAGTCAATGGTTTCTATAGTGGAAGAGTGCTCTGTGGAGACTCTCGCCGGCTTGTCAGTGGGGTGCGACTTTGAAGCTTGTGGATTTGGCAAAAACTGCTCTTAGAATACTACAGGAATGTGGGGAGGAAGGGATTAGGAGCGATATATTAGCTGAGCAACTCGATACTCCCAAACGGCGAATATATGATGTTATAGCTGTTCTAAAAGCTCTAGGACAAGTATCAACAAGACGGCGATTTGATGGAACAACCATTTCTTGGATTGATCAAAGCCGCAATCTCGTTTCGAAGGCCCAGTATGATGAGGTCGTTGCGAAGTTTGAGGAGGCAGACCGTGAGCGAATTGATCTACAGCTCCAGCTGGTTCAATTGAAGGAACAGCTCCGAATAGCCAAGACAAAGCTGCGTAGAGATGTCAAGGCGGTCGAGGCCGCTGATAGGACTGAGTTTGACACCACCCAACTGCGAGTGAGAGCTCTTTCGCATGCAGGAATAAAGAGAGTTAGTCAATCTGGAATTGATGTAGTTATTGAGGCCCATGAATCCGGCATAGTCGTAGATCCTACAGTGGTAGAACCTGATGAGAATGAGCTACTTCTACGGAACCTTCAGCAGAGTCTATAGATCTACTTCATTTTGATCTGATTAGGGCCTTGCTTCCCCGTCTGATGCCCCTAAGCTGATTCAGCTTCTCCCCGTCTGATTCTATTTGTCCAATGACTGTGACAGGACTGAAGGTAGTTTTGTCAACCATATAGATGCAGATGTTATCGCCCAAAGGCATGTATGCTATATCTCCTCGTTTTACCTCCTTAACTGGCTTAATGTTGCCTCTGCCGATACCGAGAGTTATTTGCATCTCGTCACGCATCAGCGCAGCTCTGCCCTCAAGAGGAAGCTTTGATTTGATATCCTCAACAATGAGGGGCGCCATCACCCTTTGCAGAACTGCGCTCAAAACGAGTTCCCCTTCAAATTCCATCTCCAATGGCACGTCACTCTCACTCATCTGAAACACCGTTGAAACTAAATCGACTCAAGCTGCTAAAATCTCCTACGTCTGCTCCTTCAGCAAAGGCTTAATTGTGGCATATTCTAGGTTCAAATGGAGTGGATTGGGCTGCAGCGAGCCAAACTTGACGTTGCTTTTGTGGTCGATACGACCGGTTCAATGAAGGATGACATACGTGCGGTGAAGGACAGTCTGTTCGAGATAGTCGACAGAATCACTACACGAACCAAGGACTTGAGTATACGATTCGCGATAGTTTCGTATCGTGATCATCCGCCTCAGGATCACTCCTACGTGACACGGATTTTCGATTTCTCGGATCGTATCAAGAATGTACATAGGGAGATATCAAATCTTAATCCCTCTCAGGGCGGAGATACGCCTGAAGCTGTTGCTGATGGATTGTTTGATGCCAGGACAAAGCTATCGTGGGATGAACATGCCTACAAGGCGTTGCTACTTGTCGGTGATGCACCACCACATGGCAGAAAGTACAACAACCTTAGCGATGATTACTTTCCAGATGGATGCCCCAAAGGCCATGACCCTCAGAGAGAAGCTCAATCTCTCAAGAGCCGTTATGGGGAGACCGTCTTCATTTTCGTCTGTGGCTGTAATCCTCTGGTGAGAGAGTCTTTCAAAAGCATCGCAGATTCGGTAGACGGAGGACGATACTATTCTCTTCAGGAAGCACACGAATTACCTGAAGCTATTCTCCAAATTCTTGAGGGAGTGAGTGACCTTATTGAGTCTGATCGAAAAGTCCTTGCCTACTATGAAGCCAATGATGGGACATTTGACATCGGTGAGGCTGCAGTTCATCTTGGACTGGATCTTAGGGATGTAAAGACCTCGCTATCACGATTGCTTGAGCTCAGTAAGATTGCGAGGTGGCCAAAGGGTCGGCCTCTTGCGGCATCTAAGATGGGAATGAGCGTGGAGCTTGGTGAAGTCCCTGATGCCCTGATCGCCGGAAGACCATTCATGTACGACTTGAGAGTGAAGAATCCAAGTCATGCTGTCGTAGAAATCCGTCTTGTAGTCACATTGATCACGCCGGAAGGGGTGTCCGAGGTCACAAATGAGAAGCATGAGATTGGCCCCAACTCTGAACGACATATTGAGTCGCAGCTCACACCAATGACAGATGAAAAAGGCAAGGCAAGCATTCGTGTTGAGGTCATGTATGGTTCCAAATCCCTCGCAACTGCGATATACAATACACGTCTGTATTAGGTGCGTGGCCGGTCTTGGAACTCGAAGCTATCAAAGGACGAAAGCAGAGAGGAATCTCATTTGTGCATCCTTCTGTGACCACGATTGCCACAGCCCAATTGAGTTATGGGGGTGTCATTGTCTTTTCTGACATACGCACTTCGGAGAAAGTAGCTTCTGGCTCTATTGTAATGGATTCCCGAATATTCGATGAGTTGGGATGTGAAGAGCACAGCGAAGTCTCTTTGACAGCTGTTCCTGAAACGATTCCTGACTCCAATGAGCTGTCGCTCCTAATTTATTCCCTTGAAGGATTAGTGAATACGAAAGCTGTGGATGCCTTATCCAAACGAATCGAAGATCTCAAGGATTATCTTGATGGTCTGATTGTACGGATGGGACAGCGAATTGATATTGCTGAACTCAGCGTAGGATTTGTCGTGGAACGCCTGAATCCTATTGCCGAGCAATTTCAGGCATCTAGAATCATGTGGAATCAGATATTGAAAGTCAATCTGACCGCTCAGGCTGAATTACCATCCTGTTTCAATGTATGCTTCGCGATAGACGTTGGAGCATCGTCTAGCATTCAGGATGTAGAGATGGAAAATGGCACTGGAGGAATCACGCGTTTCAAAGCTGGTCTGCGTGCAATTGAAGCCATACTGTCCTCTATTAGGGAGTGCGATGTCAATTTGGTTTCAGCTATTGCGTTTGGTGAGTCATCCGAACAATTGACAACCAGTGAAGGTAGCGCACTTCAATTGAGTTCAGAATCATGTCAACCAATCCTCAATTGGCTCTCAGAACAGAATAATGATCGCAACGATGAACCTTCTAATCCTGGAAGTGCCTTGGAATTGTCTATTGAAGTAGCACGACATCTGAATTCGCGGAACGGACTATCCACCAATGTGATACTCATATCCGGGGGCGCATTTACTTCAGGTCGCAATCCAGTCAATATGGCAAGGAAAATTGGTGCGTGCGAAGACATTTTGATTACAAGCGTGGCACTGGGAGTTAAATCTGACAGGGATTTAATGCAGGCCATTGCAAATGCAGGGAATGGTAGTCTGATTCATATAGACCAATTCAAAGATATTACACAAGCGATTGAAGGAATATTCAATAGGATTGAGAACGAGGTTGTTGGCAGGTGAACGACGAGGCAATAACCAGACTTCAAGCAATGTATAGTAGTAGCGAGATACTTGGCTATCTAATAGCGCAACTTCCAGAAAAGGGACTCAAATCGGGTTGGGTTGAGGAAGGGCTGCTTGTGAAGGGACTCCAAGAGTCTTCAACCACGAAATTCAATCAAGAGAACTACATTGAACCGACGCACGAAGCTATACAGTTGATGGCTGATCGCGCAATGGACGCTCCTGGAAGGACAGGCATCTTCATTCTTGGAGAGCCGGGGCTGGACTCATCGAAGCTCGTCGTTGTGCTATCCGATGATGAACATGCAGGAGGGCGAGTCAAGCTAGTCACAACAATCTGGTTGCGTGACTATTCCCCGCATGAAATCATTCGCCTTGTTCTGAAGTATATCTTGGGAGAGAAACTCTCTCCTGAATTTGAAGAACCCCACTTGGACTATATTGAACAGTTAAGAATAGACGCAATAGAATGGGAGGCTGCTGAAGTTCTTAGCCTCTCTATCCCTGGAAGGAAATTCAACACATCAATCTGGATAAAACAGGCAATTGAACAGCCGGAGGAGGAATACTCAATTGCTCTCCGATGTGGCAAACTAAGACAGATCCCAGCCTTTGCGCTTCTATTCAGCCGTTGGCTCATTGACCTGCCGATATTTGAGGATTTGAATCTAGGAGTGGCTGCGGCGATTCTTAGAAAGGAAGACAGTGTAGAGCTAGCCATATGGGATAATCCACGTGAATTAGCTACATTCGCCATCCTATTGGATAGAGATTTTGAGGATATCACACGCAAGTTTCTAGTGCCTGCTTGGTTCGAAAGGGGTGATAGAATTCATCCGCCCATTAGAACTCGAGAAGTGGTGGTCAGCAAACCTGGAGGCATATTAGAAGGAGTGAAGAAGTCCTTCTCCCTTGCAGAGCCAGTGAAGTCGACAATAAGCGATGAAGAGAAACGAGCAGCTCAGAATCTCACCAGACTAGTTGATGAGCTAAGAGAGCGGATGGAGAAGTTTCCAGTTGAAGAAATCATCGAGAGATTGGAAGTCATCGAGAACCAATCCAGTCTACTTGGAGAACGACTGAACTCAGCTATGATGACAGGTGATTTTGGAGGAGATGAAGGGGCAGCTGTGGGGATGCTGCGCACCAAGCTTGGACATTTGCTTGATAGACTTGAAGAGCTATCTGAAAGACTAGGAAATATCGAGGAACGTGCCTCTCAGCTTATTGATTGAAGTTGGATGTGAATCCTGTGCCAGAAAGTCCGAAACTCCCTCCTGCAATCGGTCGGGTTGAAGAAACGCTGAGCATAATTGAGGAAATTGAGGCACGCCTACGCAGCGTCGAAGAATCTCTATCCTTTATAGATGCAGATGCTAGGCGGTTAGAAGGACTGAGTATTCGTGACCACTTCAATGCCATTGAGGATATCGGCAATGCAATCGACGCCATTGTAGTTGAGGTAGATGTGCTTGAAACCCGAATAGGGACAATTGAGTCTCTCAAAAAACATCGGAAGTAGAACGGTCAATGTCTCCCATCACTAGTTTCTCAATAACGTTAGCCAAATAGCCCTCAAAAACGTCAGCTGCAAAACTGGTCATGTGGTGCACTCTTACATTAATATCTTTGAAATCAGAGCTGAGGCTTTGAGCATCTTCTCCCAGGTTGAGAATCTCCATTTGGTATCTATTCCTTGATGCAATTGCTTGGAGGAATGGTTTCACATCTTCGAAGGTTTCACCACCTAGATTGGCCATCAATAAAATCAGTGTTGGCATTTCGGTACCAAAGTCTTCTAGGAACTCGGCTATAGATCTGAATGCGCCGGACAATCTGGCTCCACCTCCAAAATCGTGGGCGCTATCCAGGAGCGAATAGAGGATTGACACCACAACATCTTCAGACGCCAAGTCATTTGAGAACTGCAGTCTCGTCTGAATTATCTCTCCCTTCTGAATTGAGAATTTAGTGGGTGTTTCTCCAACTGTGACAATACCCAGCGATCCATCAGTTCTATTCCCGGAGAGACTTTGAATCAGCAGTAAAGCTGCAAGTGTGGCCGTATCCATTCTAGTTATGGAGGTCCCAAGTCTAGAAAAGAAGTCTTCAATCTCCGGCACAATCGAAACCAATGCGCTCAATCTTCGTTTCAAGGAGTGCAATGTCTTGAGTTCAATGTCTTGAACACCCATTCCACTATCTGTCGATATGGCTAGAATCATGTTGAATGGTCTGAACATCTGCAAAGGTCTGAATTCCAATGAGTCGCCTGTGAGTCTGGCCAATTCTCCCGGTTCTAATTGTGGAACTGAGTGAGTGAGTGTCATGCAAGCACCTGCATCACGACCATTGATCCAGATTGAAGTTCCCTTGCCTAGGATTTGACCATTCAGCGTCTTTTGTAGTCTTTCCTCATGCAGGTATGCGTACGACAATAACTCCGCTCTTGAGAATCCCTTGGTCGAGTCCAAAGCAAAGACTGCTTTCTCTAGGTTCTTAATCTTGCCTTCGCTCTTGACTATGTCGACAATGGATTCTTCCGAGAGCCCGAGAATTAGTCCATCATCTTTTGAGACACAGATCGTTCTCTGAGGGCATCCTGCATCTAGCTCGACATGCCCCGCCCACCACTGGCCCTCCATGGCATCCATCCCCAACACTAGATTCCCATTTGCTAAACCCACCGCCCGCATATCCTCTTCTGACATCAGTAAGGTTCCATTCTTAGTGCCAGAAATATTCAGCTTGAAATGCAGCGCAGAAAGAACCTCCTGCAAATTCCTCACTTTCAAACACTCTAGGAGGGCATGATTGAACCGGTTGATATCTGAAGGCGACTGCAGAATGGGACCATCTGATCTCGCTGTTGATTGAACTAGAGCTCTGAGAGGGTCTACTCCTCTATCTGGAGACTTTCTTGTTAGAGACTCTCTCCAGCCGGAAACCGTGAGGGAGTCATCTGGCTCGTTTAGCAGGACTACAGTATTGGCGGTCTTTGATATAGGATTTCTTACAGTTAGAACCGAATCATTTAGCTGGATTTCGCCGCCTTCGTTTGCAATCATGTAATCAAAAGACTCGATTATCTGTACCTTTCTAGCGGCGAGAATTCTGAAGATTCTTGACAGCTCACCCAGCGATGCCTTTCCAATCAATCCTTCAGCAATTACACTCGAGGTGTTGTCAACATACTCATAATATGGAGGTCTTGGCGGAATCATACTAAGAAAGTTGCCTGCAAGAATCCTTTGCAGCTCTTCAGGAGTAGCTCCTAAGTTATTGCTCAGAAGGAAGCTGAGAATCTCTGTTATGCTATCACCTCTTTGAGTTTCAGGATATGTGCTGGCAAAAACAAACTTCTTGGACCAATTGGAATCCACTTTTGAGCTGCGAAGGTCTTTGATTAACGTTGATAATGACGAGATTGTTGCACCTGCAAGTAATAGTCTGGAGTTTGGAATCTGAAGCAGTCGGACGATCTCAGAGTTCCACGCCTTATGGTCACGAAGCAAGAAAAGGGAGGGTGGGGCCTCAAGTCCAGCATCTTTTAGAAAGACGAGCCATTCCATTAGTAGATCAAGGTCATCTCCTTTTTCAATCTCAATTATCAGTGGCAATTGGGATTTGAAGTAGCTCAAGAGGTCCGCCCGATTGTCGTTTCTCAACGACTCTTTGAGATCTGTTGCAGTCATTACTGCTCCCCACCCATTTCTACCCCGACTCCCATATCTCATATCTTGAAGTCGATATAGCCTTGAGCTGAAGGGTGGAGTAACAGTCCAGTTCTCGGTGCGAGTAATGTTATTCTTACGCTGGTCAAGAGGAAGTCTAGTTTCACCTATGCTTAGGATCGGTCTAACTGCAAAGAGATCGGCAAACCAGCCTAATTCTGAAGAAGAAACATCGTGATATAACTCGCTCAGAATAGGAGGTTTCTTGAGGTACGTATAGGCTCTTCGGGGGATATATTTGAAAGCCTCAGGATATTTGCTTGAATAATCGTGTAGTTGATTCTCAACCATATCGTAGAATGAGAGTACCCTATTGGGATCAAAGACTCTGCTTTGAGAACCGGCCTGAATCTCTCCTAGTTGTATCAGCGCATCAACAACCAGGAAGCGCTTCACCTCACCCTCTGCAGTGTCTTCAACAACAAGCATCAATATATGCTCCCAGGGACTCTGTTCTCCATTTTCACATGTTCGGATATATGCCTGACGCAGACGGACTTCGTGCTTCTGTCCATGAAGGAATACTTTATCTCTCACAAGTCAGTAGCCTCCACTAACCGAGGCCGCATTTAGATGTTGGTTGTTCGTGCAGTTCAGGACATTCCAGAGAGAAGGATCAAGAAGGGAGATGAGTTCAAGCTATACATTGTGGATGCTCATCAACATATGGGCAAAGAGAAGAGCCATCGGAACACTCCTAGCGGGGCATATGAGTTCTACGCGCTATTATGGATTGAGATGCAGCGAATGGCTGAGAAAATGAGGAATGATGACAGCTTGCTCTATGACCCTGTTAGGATTGAGTCGCCCGAATTGCCTGAGAGAATCTTCACAGCCAAAGAGAAGTGGGCACGGATGAATCATGGCTGGTTAGTCGACCGTACAATTGTATTCCCCTACACGGATGATTACTGCAAGAGTCGGTCACCTGATGAGCCATCGTTTTACGTTTCGAACGACAGGATTGCGGCCTGGACATCACATGCTCCTCATTCATCCAGACTTATTGGCTTTGCGAGGGTAGATCCAAAGGACGCCCTGAGTGGAAAACCTGATTTGCCAATTCGAGAGCTTGACAGAGCTATCGGACAGCTTGGTCTCAGGGGCTTGAAGCTTCATCCTCTTGCTCAGCTCTTCTTGGAAGACATCGAGTCCGATTATGTGAAGGCCGTTGTTGCCAGGGCAGGAGAGCTACATGTCCCTGTGATCCTGGACACTAGGAACATCCGGACAGCTGAGAGAATAAGAAACCTCGTTGTGTCAATGAGAGAGGATAATAAATACGCAAATGCTATGCGGGGATTGAGTGTGATCCTCGCGCATTGTGCTATGAGTCCAGGAAGCACCAAGCTTTATGAAATCCTGCGAGATCCTGCTATCTACGGAGAAACCTCTACCCTCCATGACAAGGACGTTCCTGTCCTCTTCAGAATGTCGAATGATCGACTAGAGATGCCCATGGGGAGCTGGTCGGATAATCTGCTCTTTGGGACTGACTATACCTTTCTCTCAGTACAAGCTGCTGAAGTCATACTTCACCTTTTATCACGCGACTTTCCAGGTGGATTAGAGGACGCTCAGAGAATTCTTGGCGGAAATGCACTATCCTTGGTTAATCGTCCATTTGGGACACAGAGAGCTACAGAGCGCCCTCCTCAAACAGTTGTCTGTATTGGTTGCGAAAGCGACGCAATAGTCACCTTGGAAGATACCCTGATGAAGCTGATTGCTGGTGAGGGTTGGGATATCACTTCCGTAGACTACATGATACCTCCAAAGCACACATGGCCAAAGATGGAATCCATCGGTTCAGGTGGTCATAATGGCATTTACTTTGACTCGTATGTTATTTCTCTGGGTGTTCGTGACGGTATAACAGAATTGCACCTTTGGGTAAAAAGGGGGCCTGGAACTATAACAAGCTGCACTGTTCTTGGAACAAAAGGTGAAGATTCCCTCGATAGTCTTGAGTTCGGAACTCAGAGAATTAACGCCACATTCACCAAAGCGATTAATACAAATCCCATCAAGAGCAGGACGGCAGTAGACCTTACTAGAGAGGTTTTGAAGTTACTAGTGTGACGAACAGGCTGGCACAATTGTTTATAATGAATCTGAAGAAGAGTTAAACAACTTACAATAGGAGGAGAATGACATCACCAAGTCGGTGAAACTGGAGATTGATGATGGCGGAGATCTGCGAGGATACGCCGTTCTCAACCCAAAGACTGCTAAGAAGCTCAATGCTGAGCTGGGTTCCATCGTTGTGTTTGAGGATCCTGCATCATCTTTCTGGGGAGCTGCTCAAATAAGAATCAATGATGGAGTTCCGCCTGACAGAATCAGAATTGATACCTTGGTTCTTGAGGCCTCGCTCTTAATGGAAGGCGACTCTGGCATAGAAGTGACTCTGTATGATGAGGACATGATTGCACTGGAGTATGTGGAATTCGGACTCAAGCCCCTAACTGAGGATGCAAGTACTGAAGACCTTGTGACGCGAGCTGCTGAACAAGTCGCATCTTTAGAGAAGCTCATAGGTGGACGTCTAGTATACCCAGGAATGTCATTCATTTGGCCAGAGCTGAACGTGAAAGTCGAGATAATGACAACTCGTCCAGCTCTCTCAGGCAAGAGATTCGCCAAACTCGCCTTTGAAGCTCTTAAAGAACGAACCGGATATCAATTCAAGACTATAGGAATTGCTACTCCTTTCAATGCAGTGCTTTGTATTGATACAAGCGGTTCGATGAAAACGACCGATGTCCCTGTTCAGGACATAGCTCATGCGCGTGAAGGCCTCAAAGATCTCGCCGGGGACAATCCAGAGGTCCAAGCATTTCTCGATCGTTTCAAGGAAGGAACAAATGTAAGCAGAGGTGAGGCTGCGGCAATGGCCGTCCTGCTGTACCTTGCAGAAAAGGTTGGGAGAGGCTATGGCGAGAAAGTTGGAGTTGTGACTTTCGAGAAAGAGGTTACTGAGATGACCTTTTTGAGTTCAGAAACCGGGGAGGTCCAACCTTATGTTGAGTGTACAGGAAGAGAGAAGGCTCTTGGTCTTCAAATCATAAGCACTCACGTGGTGGATAAAATTGAGGAGGGAGGCACTCTAACAGATATGGGGACTGCTCTCGTGCGGGCTGCCGACATCATCAAAGCATTTGGGGACCCGACAAAGCCGACAATGCTCATCATGATGACAGATGGAATGACGACATCTGGCCCCGCTCCACTTAAGGTTCTCAAGGATCGATTTGCAGATACGGCCAGCCTTGTGATTTACACCATCGGACTTGGCGAACGAAGTGAGATTGATGAGGAATTGATGCTCGCAATGGCACAGTACGGCAATGGAACATATCGGCATGTTGACAACATGAGAGATCTTTTAGAGTGGTATGGAAAGCTGGCAAGTGAATTCGCAATTGTCATACGCGGATCGGAGTAGGTATGAGCTAGGTGTGTTCCAGAGCCTGAACAAGTGCCTTCAAAGTGTCCAAGTCCATCTCATGGATTTGTTCCTCCGGGATACCAGCAAGCATTTCCTCAGACACTCCTACGAGAACTTTCGCTTTCTCTTCACCAAATTTCTCCGTGAAATCCTGAAGTCGACGTTCATCATCACTCATACTCGCGGTAGCAGCAAGCTCCTCTAGCTCCGTCACAGTCATCCTCTGTAGTTTACCATCGCCGACTGACTCAACTACTTCCGCAGGAAGCGTTTCAATTATTGCCTCCTTCGTAGATAGCTTTTTGGAAGCGTCTGCTTCGGGAGCTGCGGTTTCAGTTGTTGATGCGATTAGCGCCTCAAGCTCCTCATATGTCAATGTCTTGAGAACATCATCCGAAACTGATTCCCTCACTTCTTCTGGAATCATCTCCATGAGTTCCTGTCTGCTTGGTCCCTTCTTCTTTCTGCGAACCTTTTTGACTTTCCTGACCCTGACTGCTTTCTTCTTCTCCTTCTCTTTGGGCTTCGCAGTGGGCATCGCTGTAGTCAAGGAGGTGACCAATTCCCTTGCTGTATCAGGAGTGAGTCTTCTGAGGTCCTCCTCCGGCAGAGTTTCACGAAGATCATCTGGCAATTCACCAAGAATCTCCTCAACCTCCGGAGAAACGCCTGCAGTTCTCCTCGGGGCCTCATCGGATGGAGCCGCTGCAGCGGCTTCGGCCACACCTGGCAATACTATCGGCGTTTCTTCCAATCCCCTGACAAAGTCTGTAACATCGACTTCAATGTCAAAGTCCTTTGCTCGCCAGGTCAAGTATCTATTAATGGCATCTGAGTCCAGATTCATCTTGTTTAGTCTTGAACGAATAGCTGAATCCTGCATTTCAGGAAAGCCAGCAATAAGGTCTTCAACGTCACTTGACTCAAGTCTTGCCCAAATTGGGCCATTTAGCAGCTTTGAGAGTCCTACAGCACAATGCGACCTGACCCATGTATTGATGTCTTGAAGTCCTTTCAATAGATTAGGGATTGTCCTTGGCTGGTGATAGAATGCCAGAGCCTGCGCGGCTGCAACTCTAACGCTGTCTTCTTCATCCGTCATTGCCTTGATTATGTCAGTCACAATAGTCGGATCGCCAACATCAATTGCTGCTAGAAGAGCCCGCTCCCTCACAACATCGGATGCATCGGAAAACGCACTAACCAGTGCCTTTTTTACCCTCTTATCCTTTGAAGCGCGGATTCCGACTTCTTCCGTTTCGAACTCCAGTAGCAGACGTCTTGTTTCAGACAAGAGCAATCCTCCGTGGCGCGATTGAATCTATGGAATGAACTAGTTATTTGTATACCTAGTATCCACCCATTAAGTTCGAAGAGCCACGCCCAGTTATTAAATTTGGCAATATGTATACCCTTCTTGTGTGTCCTATCGCGCCTTACCGGATGAGATTTAGGTGTGAATTGCCTCCAACCACATATGGGAGCCAACAAATCACAGTCAGACGAACTAGGACCATATCGAGTATTGTTATTCTCCCTTACACTATTGCTGATTCATCTTCTATCCGAATCCATTGCGATTGTAACAGCATCAATGGATGAGGCAACAAGGGGTCTCATCAGCACCGTCCAATTTTTCGGTCTATATCTTCTGATGTACTTTGCAGTGATACTGTTTCTGCGTTGGGAGCGCGGTGGTGACATAACTAGTCTAGGCCTGCAGACTGACAGCAAGACGTTGCATCATCTCGTTGTAGGCTTGGTAGCTGGAACGATAGCAGCAGGGCTGGTATACTTCATTGCATTGTTCTTCGGAGGCGACCTTCGACCTGCGATTGAAATAACTGGGGATCTTATAGCGAACGAGGCAGTATTCACTATCCCCGTGGCTCTCTTCGAGGAGATAGTCTATCGCGGCTATCTATTGACCAGGATGGAGGTAGTTGTCGGACGTTCAGCTGCCATTCTAGGCAGTTCGCTTCTGTTTGCACTGCTCCACTTCGGCTGGTGGATTCCCTTGGGTTCTATCCCACTGCATCTTATTCTGATATTCACATTCAACCTATTTCTGGGTGGAGTGGTACTCGGCTACAGCTATTACTGGTCTGGCAATCGGCTCTGGGTTCCAATCGCCTTTCATTATGCTTGGAATATTGTAGCATTCGTAATGTTTCCAGTGTACCCTCTTGAACCTGTGAACATGGTTGAGATATTTCAGATTGAATGGGGTATAACGACAGTCTTTGGATTCCTATTTGGCCTGTCCCTTATCTGGGTGCTCCTAAAAGAATTCTTGAAGAATAAGTGAGGGTCGGGGAAGCCCGACCCTGACTACAATAGACTAGCGCTGATTGAACTCCCCAGGGACCTCGTGGCCCACAATCATTGTCAAGCCAGTTATCCCGCGAACAGATACACTCTCTCCCTTGCTGAT
The DNA here is from genome assembly GCA_048939765.1 of Promethearchaeota archaeon. Lineage (GTDB taxonomy): Archaea > Asgardarchaeota > Thorarchaeia > Thorarchaeales > Thorarchaeaceae > SMTZ1-83. The sequence continues at coordinate 13,120 of JBHLPF010000027.1, read as the reverse complement.
GGGCGGCCCATCTGTTCTGGCTCTCCAAATGGCTGCACCTGCTTTCACCTTGCCAATCGGATTGATGTCTGAAATGGCAATGACATCGTGCATCTTGTCGTACTCTGAGAACTCAGGCCACTTATCATAGCCTCTAAGGAATATGCCATAGAGCACCATTAATCCCATGACAGTTCCTACCATGAGATAGACAGTAATTGTCCTTGTAGGATCTACAAGCACAGAGAGAAGTATTGCTACCCCGTAGAACGGAAAGAGCTTACATGTCACTTTGGCATCTATGAACCCGCCATCCACGAATCCTCCGCCACCAGTGAATATGGCAAGCATCAAGAAGAGCATTCCAGCAATGACGACAAGCTCGACTATATCAACGGTGAAACCGGGCGTGAAGAACACCTGCATTGCGAAGAGGATGAGTACGATGGGAACAACGACCTGCGCCATGGCTTTTCCGCTTGCTGGTTCAACAGCAACCACCATCAGGGTCAGCACAATCGAAACAAGAATCAACCCGACAAATGGATTAAACAAGACATAACCTATGAGGACACTGAGTAGTGACATCAGCAATAACACGACGAAGATCTTAATCCATGCATCCATCATGTCAACCTCTCAGCGTTATTCTAATCTTCATCTGCCATTCCCTTGTTCTTGGGCACTTTTAGCCCACCAGTACCTGCAGAAATTGCAGCTGCTGTAGCCGAGGTTACACCCACTTCAGGTATGTTTGTAGGCACCATGATTATCAAGTTCGCATTCTTGGATATCTCTTGCATGATGTTCCAAGTTCTTAGAACAAAGCCTACATTGGATTCCTCGTACTTCTTAGCAGCTTTCATCATATTCTCTGCAGCTTCCAGCTCAGCAGTTGCTAATGTGATTCTCGCACGCCGTTCTCTCTCAGCTTGAGCCTCTCTGCTCATGGCGTCCTGAAGAGCTGCTGGGATTACAACGTCGCGGATCTCAACAGATGTGACCTTAACGCCCCAATGCTCAGTTTTCTCATCAATGAGCTCCTGTAGATGTTCTGCTATTTTGTCTCTTTCCGCGAGAAGCTCATCAAGGGTGACTTTACCAGTAGTTTCACGCAACGTAGTCTGAGCGGCAAGTTCTACTGCAACCGTGTATCTTTCAACGCTCAGAATGGCCTTTTCTGGATCAATCACGCGAAAGTACATGACAGCGTCTACAACAACTGGCACGTTGTCTTTCGTCAGAGACCTCTCAGTCTTGAAAGCATAGGTCAATAGTCTGAGCGAAACCTTCATTGCAATCTTGTCAAGGATTGGTGTGACCCATGTTATACCGGGGCCCTTGACGCCCTGGAATTTTCCGAGTCGAAGAATCGCAATGCGTTCCCATTCTCTGAGGACCTTGATTCCACTAGCGATAAACATCAAGATGAAGAGGAACACAAATCCGATGATGAGGACCGTTCCCCAATATGGATCAATAAACTGCAATCTCTATTTTCTCCTGTCCTTCTCCAAGCATATAGCTTGGACGAAACGGATGTGAAATCCCCGTTCTGTGTGTCAATTCACGGGAACGCATATGAAGCTTCGTCTCGGTGCCGCCACATTACCAGTTCCTTTCAGGCGAAAGGTCTATTGTATCTCTTCCTCTGGGAGTTCCTGAATTCCAGGTTGTAATGGTGTGGTGGGAAGATCGAAATATGTCTTAGCAAGGAACTTGGCAAGAGCCACGATTACTACAGCGGCGATTATCGAAGCCAAAGTCCTTTCGATGGGATAGATGAATACTACACCGGTGAAAATTCCTGCAAGTGTAGGGACATCCATTCCTAAGGTGAGAAAATAGAAAGCTGCTATTGTTGAACCGACGAGTTGGTCTGCCAGCACTGCGATTAAGCTCAGTAGCCATATCGACACAACACCGATCCCATATCCTACATTTTCATCTAGTTCCAGACCTCCCGCCAGCCTATCCTTAAAGAGAGGCATCAGGAAGAGGAATGACAGAATCAGTGCGATGACGTGGAACCATAGGAAGGTCCACGAGAGTCCTGCAATCGGGCTCAATAAGAATATCGCCATTGCTGCGATATAGATGAGCGGAACAACAACTGGCTTCCTCACTCTCAGCGACCCTGCTACCAATGCGCTGGCTGCAGGCGCTATTGGTGTGAACATTGCTAGTGGATGTGCTGCCACATTGAGTGAAACTCCTAAGAAGGATCCAATAAGGACAGATATCGTTCCAAAGAATGGTCCTAAAAGATAACCAATGATGGGTGCAGATACCAATCCTACTGATAATATTCCTGCGGCTCCAATAGCAAAGGTGAATGGAAAGTAAGTCATCACAAGTTGCACCGCGGCAAAGATGCCAACAAGAGCCCATGGATAAGCACCTGATCGTGTGAAGTTTGACATGCTAACGCGTCTCCCTCATTCTGTGTAATTTAGTAAACTACATAGGCAGTTTTGTACACTAAATCACTGCCCTAAACGAGTATATGAACATGTTGGAGACAAGTAAAATGGCATCTCAGGAGAATCTCTGGCCCTATGTTATGTTCTTACCGGAGGAGTTGGATCGCAAGCAGTTGTTCATCAAGAAAGTACTTGCTTCAAAGGTTGCCTCTGGAGTTCTTGCATCTTTCGACGATAATGGCATAGCTTTGCAACGCGATCTTGTACAGGCTCTCCCTTATTCTAACAAAAGCATACTTTCCTATCTGAATGCGCTCAAGGAGTTCGGCCTCATTACTACAGCCTCTTCTGTCGAAGGGGGAAAGCGTGTTGTCTTTCACACTTTGACAAAGATTGGATGGGGTGTTGCCCGTTTGTTCTCTGCTAGTCTGCCCTCAGACCTCGGTGAGCTGACTGCGTCACTACTTGAGGACTATCTTTCTAGTCTTGTTTCTCTGTATCGCCAACGCGGACTCGATTCGTCTGCGATTTTTGAGGTGTTTGCAAGAACACGGGCCAGGGTAATCCTTCAAGGGTCACAAGCTTATGAGCAGCCAGACTACGTGTTGTTTGGCGCCTCTGCGTACTTCACGAAGATTGGCTGTCCGGAGATGCCTGCAATTGGAGGTGAGATGGGTTGTACCGTTCCTCATCGAGAACCTGGCGGCTCGACCATAGAGCTTTCTCTCACCCTTGCAGATATGGGCTTACCGGTCACTTTGGTTTCTTCTGTAGGGAACGATCAACATGGGTGGTCTGTGATATCAAATCTTGTAAACCGCAGCGTGGATGTATCTCACTTTGTGGTCGAGGATGAAAAGCACACAAACGAAACTATCATTGTTGAGGAAGAAGATGGCGTTCGAACTCTAGTTGGTATTGGAGAAACGTCAGCTCTCTCAATAACTTCTCCATCTCAAGTTCCTTGGGATGTCATTGGCAGTGCCAAGGTGGTCTATCTAGGCGAGGTATTCCTCGAGGTTGCAGTTTCAATTGCTGCCTATGCCTCAGCAAATGGAGTGCCCGTAGTATATAGATGTTCGCCGCATTTCTGGAAGCGAGGTATTCATGAGATTGAGCCCGTTCTAAGTCAGATTGATGTATTGGTGGTTTCGAAGCGCGAATGGGATGAGATTAGAAATCAACTAGGGTCGAATCCCATTCCTATACTGCAAAGTGTGACGGATGCAGCTCTGATTGTGATGCAAGACAAGGATGCCTTCAAGGTCTTTACTGATAAGACTTCTAAGCCCATCTGGCACGTTCGCGAGTACTCGACTGAGGATATCACCCAATGGTTCATGGCGAAATTCCTACAATCGTTGGCAAAGGGATCAAGCGTATCGGAAGCTTTCGGTGCTGCAATGAATCATGAGCAGAAACAGATGCCAAGAATCTAGCTGCTGGAAGATGCAGCAATCCAGAAAAACAGGCCCCCCAAAATCCATACGAACAATCCAGCACCTAGGACTATGCCCAGCGTTGCACCCATGGTCGATGATCCTAGATTGACATGGACATTGGTAAATTGCTTGAATCCACCCACATACTTAGTTTCATAACTGCAATGAAACTCTTTGTCTGTGATAGCACCACAAATCTCACAGACAAATCTATTCTGGGCTACAGCGCCGATTAGACTATCGAGGTTGCATCCTATGAACCCTGTAAGGATGGATAATGGGATTATGAACATGAATTGAGCTGCATTAGCGACTGGAACGGAGCCCCACTCTGGTCCAGAAGATGTCAACGCAAAGACAGCAGCGATTATGCCTATCGCCAAACCAGCTGCAGCAGCCGCAGCCTCACCCAAAAGCGATACTGCTCCAATGGTGCCTCTTGGGACTTTTCTCCTTAGATTAGTGATGAGTCTGGGCTTGCTTTTGCTGAACACGCCTATTTCTGAAGCCAATGTGTCAGCTGCAGTCGTTGCCACGGCGCCAACGAAGCCTCCAAACATCCAGAAAGGATCGATTCCTAGAGATGGATATGTCCTTGTAATGTACCAGGCAGCTGAGAAGATCAGTGGAATTACCCCGCTAGCAAGTACATTCCTATACGACCTCTTGCCCTTTCCCTCTTGAGCAAGCCCTTGCTTGGCCTTGGCCTTGTATTTGTACTTGGTAGCCAGGCCAGAAGTCAAGAAGAAGAACAGCAGAATGGTGAATGCAGGTGGGCCACCAGTATACCAGACTGCAAAACCCACCACAAAAGCGCTAATCATTCCAGAGATGTCAAGGAATCCTGCCTTGTATGCGAGAACGCCGACTAGCGCCATCACAAGAAGCCCGGAAACGACCGGGTGGGTCAATAGTTCCTGCATCAGATTCACATCCGCAATTCGTTATATCAGTCATTCATTCACTTTTTGACTCAGACAATCTCCACGTTAATACAGTTCTATGACCATATACCAGCTTCAGCAAACCACTCCGATTACCAAACGGCGGCCGTGCTGTCCCTATTATACCTTTGCAAACTGAACAGACAAATGTCGAACTTTGCATCGTTTTTCTTCTAGGATTGTTTTACGGCCCTAGAAGTGTTAGACACTTGTATTATATTTCCCAATAAATCAGTCAGTACACAGTGAATTGCTTTCTATCCTGTCGAACCACTCTGTCTGGGAGCATCTTTCCATCCTGAGTGATAACAGCATCCAAGTAGAACCCAGTAACCATGTCAACAGGAGGCGTAGTCCAATGGAACATGATCTCCTCTTCGCCTGCATCTACATCAGAAAGTGACGCCTTGAACTGCTTCACTATTTCCCTTCTCGACATAACCCTGAGAATTATTCCGAGGTCTCGCATCCCTTTCTTGAGCCCACATATTTTGGCTCCTAGGTCTACCTTTGTAAGCCTCGCCACAAGTCCGGGTATATCCTCGCCTGATTTCTTTCGAATCCAGAAATCGACATCAAACACGGGGGTTTCAATAGCCTTGACCTTGAACCGCTCCTTTCTCTCCATGGTGAGTCTGCCGCACTTCACGATGGCCTTTAGATGCGCCGTACTCATCTCAGCACTGAGTGGCACACGCAGCTTAATCGGTAGAATCTTACTCTGACCTGGCCCCAAGGTTCGAGAACTCTTAAGCAGTTGGTCAGTTCCTCCTATGGACTCTAATTCTATTCTAATATCATACTTCAGTTTCTTGCCCGTGATATTAGTCACATGAAGGACTGGTCTGATTTCCTCGTCTGGCAATACAAACGCTGGGACTCCTGCGAAGCTCACGCCTGCAATTTGCCCTTCGGGACCATCAGATAGGGCTATCTCAGTGGATCTCTGATCGATGACTGTGCCATCATATGTCAGTTTCGCTGTGAGAGTTACACTCGACGATTTCTTTTTCCCCTTTGGCTCAGGAATTACTATGGGACCAAATGACAAGGAGAGATTCTTGCTTTGCTTTACCCCTTGCTCAAGAATTACTTGCTCATTCTCGTCGGGGAACTTCAGCGAAATAGTCAATCCAGCTGGTCCGCCCAGTTCTGTGTTGCGTCGAACCCTCAACCATCCAGCAACCTTGCCTCCTATGTGGGCTGTTTCTGGAGCTCGCAGCGAGTCGATATTCAGCATGATTCCGAGGCGATCGATTCTGAATCGGGACGATTCTGCGGACGTAACTTCTTTTCCCTTGTCCACCAATGAGGTAACAATTACGCCTGCACGATGCGACAAATCTTCAGATTCGATTGGCGGCACTCTCCATGTGAATCTCACTGGGCCCTCAGTAACCTCCTTAATGCCAAATCGAGCAATTTCGAGGTGCTCGCCTGAATCTGAGCGAAACTCTACAATAAGAAATGCGGATTTGCTCATCGAATGTTTCTTGGATGCGAGCTCAATCTCACCAACAATCAAATCTCCGGGGTAATATACTCCCTTAATATCTGCATCAAATAGAAGTTGTGGGCCTTTTCTGGCAAATCCAACATAGAATGGCTTAGACATCACTGAGGTAATTAGCTCTTCTTCAGCATCCACAAGATTGAGTCTTAGTATGCATCGTTCAACGCCGTGTGACGCATCAGTCGGAACTATGAGATCTGGAAGGCTTGTCTGGTCAAACAGTAGTGTGTCTAGGCTCTCGATTCGAAGCTTGTCCGTTACTATAGCCAGAACTCGCTCTTTGCGAGGAGCAATGACCGCTATGTCTACTATTACATCGGTCGCTTCTGGGAAGTTGGTCTCAATGTCTCCTTCATAGAGAACGGGCGTCTTCCCATCAGAGAATTGTGTTGTGGTGCCAGGTCTGATATTCGCCTTCATCCAGTATGTAGTCAATGTTCCAGTCAGGTGAATCTGCTTCCCGGCAAGAGTGATCGTCACTATGATGTTGTATGCAGTGACATCCTTGGCAGTTTGGAAAGCAATTCGTTCGGAATGAATTTGTCCTGAGCTGATCTCCGGGATAGTGCGTGTCCCCTCGTGGACTACATTTCTGTCTGAGTCCTCTATAGCAAAATCCACTCCAAGGTTAAGGAGAGGTCGTTCACCTGTATTTCTTAGGGAAACAACAAATTCAGCTTCTTGTCCTGCAAAGAGCTGTTCAATGTCTGTCAGAATCTCTGGTTCGAGACCTGTCCACCAGCACAACCATGTAGGCAATTTTGGTGTACCTTCAAGTGGATCATACACCCAGTTAGTACAGCATTCTCTCGTGATGTCAGCTAGGCTTTTCAGCAGGACTACCATGTTCATTTCCGATTTTGCGTAAACATCCAACTGGAAGTCTGCACCAGTGGTTCTTGGGGGTACAACCTCGCTCCCAAACACCGAAATAAGAATTGGCTGCATAAATGGATTATCAACGATATCTAGCTCCTCCAACTCATCTCGAATCAGATATAGCATTGATACTACAGCATCGCCCATGAAGCGGTTTCTTTTTCTATCCTCAATGGCACCTTCATCATCTACCATGTGGTTGTAGATGTGCATGAACTCGGGATTGTCCGTTTTAGTGCCTGGTCGAAACGGACCCCACAGCCCCGCAGAAACAGCTGATTCACGGTTGGCTGCAAGTGACTTCGCCCCAGCATTAGGTATCCTCTCTCCCCGTTCCACCATTCTCTTAGCCTTTAGGGCAAGAGCTTGAAGTATTAATGCAATGCCAATCCTCCGTGGTATAGACAATTGTGTGTCAAAGACTCGCAGCTCAACTGTTCCTAGCCTATGAAACGGATACATATCCACCATTCTAGAATAGCTACGATTCACATGCCTAGCAAAGGCTTCCTTGTCCGGTTTTACCATATATGGAATCAGTTCAAACTCATTTGTAGGTCCAAGCTGGGTTGTATTTCTAATGAGTCTGATTGATCTCTTGCATCTTGGTGCAATTGTCCGTCCATCCTCATCAATTTCAACAACATCAGTCGGTTTCTTATTCTCGAATGGAGAGTTGACGGAAAGAGCAATTAGATGTGGGATGAAGTTTCGAAGCATATTATATACAGCAATTCTTACCTTATCATCTACATCTGGTCCCAGAATATGATGATGCTCTCCAAATGAGAGATTCTTGAGATATTCCTGAGCAGGATTCAACCCAGTTGATATGAGAATGGCACGAGCTTCTTTGGGGAGTGACTCGTAGGAGATGGCAATGAGTGTTTGCATCCACCATGCCAGCTCCTCAATCGAGGTACATGGAGGAGTCGCAATCTCCAGTATCCACGTCAGACTCGTGACATTGGGATCATGACCGAGAAGTGTAAATTCGGCGGGCTGTCCCCTTGCATTATCGTATACAACCACAACCCTTGAGCCGCGCTCTCCTTCTTCTGTCTGACTGGAATGCTTATACTTCCTTCTCACAGATTCTACTCGAGCCGTTTGGATTCTCCTATCAAGCAACGCCTTGGCGTTTGAGATTAGTTTGTCAAAGATGGTGAGTATATCTTCACCTCGAATCCACGAACCATCCTTTTTGATGACTTGAAGCTCCACCTCAATACCGTGGACAAAAGGCAGGTGCATCTCACTTTCTCTAGGACCCGTATCTGTCATGGGATTGCACCTGAAATGATGACAACATATCTAACATTGCCAATATTGTCGCCTTGTCTGTTGCAGCGCTATGAGAGAAGGTGAGTTGAACAACTAGTAGTGACCTAGATTTAGAGAACTCCTGAATGATCTCATAAGTCATTGGTCCTCCGCCGTATTGGCCTGAGTCTTCGATAATCGCAAGTCCGAGTTTCCTTAGATTCTTTGCCAACTTCTTCAAGCTGTCTTCCGACCCAGAGATATACCGTTTGCCAACAATAACAGTCTTGCCTTTTTCTAAGTCTTCAAACATATGGTCCCATCGTATGATAAGCACAAAACTGGGCTTAAGGATGGTCTCTCTCTTGTTCCATATTTCTCTCTTAAGCATCATTATAACACGATTACAGGTGCTTGTCGATTCTTCTGGGTCATCCGCTTCAACAATTGAGGGCATCTTCGCATCTCTTGTTCTTGCATCATCAAGGATAGGTTTCATGGGGTCTCCTTCAACAAGCGCAGTAGGGAAACAGGCCACACCCGCGGACGCTCCAAGAACATAGATCCCACTCTTGGCGAAGTCCATCGCACCGAGCTCGTTCTCTAGTGGTTCTAACGCCTTGTTGAGGTCTGCTACCTTTCTCAAGGCTTTTTGAAGCACTTCAATCGTTCTGTCCAATTCGTCCGATATTCTTACCGTCACTAGTGCTACCCTCACGGGAATTCGTCAGCTCTCATGTCTTTGCCCTGTGATACAGAAAGCCCATGAATTGTTATTATCTTTGCTGCCCATATCTCAGTCATGGTGGTCCAATCGATCAACCACTAAGATGTGTTGTTCGCTGCGTACAGCTCAACGAATTGGACCTGGAGTCTTGCAGTACAATACTGCTATTTTGTGATGAGCTCCACAAACCAGTACAGGCGAACAATCGCTTTCTTCTATGAAGGAGTTACCTTTCTCTGACCTTCAGATTCTTCTTCAGCATTGCAATTCTATCAACAGACATAGGGTCTACGCCAAGGATTTCTGCTAAACTCACTGATACAGTGTCCAAGTACATGGTGAATCCAAGGGTTTCCTCGATTCTCGAGTCAAACCCGAGATTCAGATGCTTCGGTTGACAGCCATTCTCCTTGAAGATTTCTGCTGCGGATTCGATTCCTATTCTCGCTTTCTCATCCTCTTCTCGACTTCTTAGGAACACTGGTGAAATGGGATGAGTCTTGCAAGAGAGCGTACCTTCGATTTCATTATGATACATCTCTGGTATCTGAATGCTCGAAGCAAAGGCCTTTGAGTTCTCGTTACACTGACATTTTGCTCGATAGGCAACTGGAATCAAATGCCTCCATCCTATGAAGACTGGAATTTTATCTTGAAGTGACTTGGCAAGCCTTCCTGGTTCAAGGTCAGATGAATTCCACCTAGTCGATGCCAGCTCCAAACCCCTTGAAACCTCATCTAGGTCGGTCAAATTCAAGTTCAGTAGAGTTTCAACAAGTGGAAGAACCCCTGCGAAGATGATGGGTAGGGCTGCTCTTGGTTGGAATCCCGTCGGCATCACATGGACTCGTTTTTCATCAGATATATCCAGTAGGACGCCCCCTGTTGTGATGACGAACGTAGAAGATCCGCGCGACTCTGCTTCTTTAAAACCTGATATTGTTTCCTCAGTGTTTCCGGAGTAGCTGACTGCGACCACGACCCATCTACTATTCACAGTCTTGGGGAGGACGTAATCTCTGATGGTTAGAATAGGTTTCTCTGCACTATCGGCCAACAGGCACTTGACAATCTCGCCTGCTATTGCACTGCCTCCCATGCCAATAAGACAAATACCATCAATTCCTACTTTGCGAATTCTCTCTGCTTCGCCCAGAATCTCATCACTTAGGGCACCTGATCTTAGCATTTGGGGGAATGATGCGACCATTGCATTCATGTCTGTGGTATCAATATCCTCAAGTTCTTTCAACTGGAAGCCTCATTCAGTGAATTTGCTTCTTTCCTTAAATCTAATTGCTCGAAGGAGCCCAATACAATAATGCAGCCGGTGAAGTCATCAGTACCGAGCAAGTTTCAGGTGGAGGACTCAGCATGCACTTACAAGCCGTAGAGTTCACTGTTAATGATTACCAACTAGAAGGGATTATGAGCACACCTGATTCGTCGTCCAAGGGCATCGCCCTACTCCTTCATCCTCATCCTCTATACGGAGGCTGCCGGGATGATCGAGTCATCAGATTCGTTGATGATACCCTCCTGGATCTGGGATACACCACTTTTAGATTCAATTTCAGAGGTGTCGACTCTCGTGCAGATTATAGAGGATTCTCAGGAGCCATTCAAGACGCAGAAGCTGCGTCAAAAGCACTCCTTGATGAAACAGAAAAGGAATCTTTGGCGATTGTTGGCTATTCATTTGGCGGATCTGTTGCTCTTCATCTAGCATCAAGTACTGAAACGGACTTCTTAGTGACATTCAGTGCGTCTCTCAGTTTGACTAGGGAGGCTGGAAAGGGACTACAGCCTCTTTCTAATATTCAATGCCCAGTACTGATGTTCCATGGGTCCAATGACAATATGGTTCCATTTGATGACATGCTGCTTCTGGCCAAGAATCTGGGAAGGAGGGATGTCCAGACTGTTTCACTCGAAGGGGAGGGGCATTTCTATTTGAGACACCTTGGCACCGTGGGGATCAACCTTCGTGAGTTTCTGAAGCAGCCCTTAGAGAGCTAACCTTAAGAGGGCGACACGATGCGAGAGAATCGGCTGGTCGTTAATGTTGAAGGCTGTCTTCTTTGATCTAGACGGTACTCTCACCGTTCTATCTCTCCCTCTTGATGCCATGCGGAGAGATACAAAGGAGTACTATCGAGGTCAGGGTGCGCCCCATGATTTATTCGATCCTGCCGATGGAATTTCAAGCTCCAGAGTGAAGGCAAGGGAATACTTCGTCTCGCAAGGCGTGTCAGAGAGTGAGTGGGAGCGTATGGAGCGCGAGATTGACAAGACACTCAGTGCGCATGAAGGATGGGCCGCGACAAACGCAGAACTTATCGATGGTTCAATGGAAGTTGTACGTGAGCTTAAGGCCCTTGGACTTAAAACCGCAGTTCTTACGAATAATGGACGAACTGCTGTTGAACTCATCCTAAAACAGCTTCCAATGCAAGACCTTTTTGATGTGATTCAGACCCGAAATGAATCTCCAAGTCCCAAGCCATTTCCTGAAGGTCTCAGGAAATTAATGAAACATGTGGGAGTGCACACCAATGAGGTCGTATATGTCGGTGATGCCAGAATCGACGCTGCCGCTGCAAAAAGGGCTGGCATTGAATTCTGGGGTGTGACGACTGGCGAAACTCCAGAAGAAGACCTGATTGAAGAGGGTGCCTCTCAGGTCTTTAACTCACTACAGGAGATAATAGAAGAGGTAAAATCTAGAATCGCCTAGAATTCATCCAGAAATAGGCTCAGTGCCTCGAATTCGTTTACGAAAAAGCGCGCTTTATCTGGTAAATTTATCCTCAAACAAGATTTGCTTAAATATGCATTAATGGCTAATATTTGTGAAGGGCTTAGGGGCCGTTCTCTCTCATATCTCTCTCTCCTCCTTCAAGCGTTCTCCGGCCCCGCTTTTCCCTTCTAATTGTTTCTTGAGGAAGAGGACATGCATTCCTTCTAAACAGCCTTGGACGGTGAAACAAATACTATATTTATTATGCATAGATGATAATATGAAATATGATAAACACTTATATACTAGTTATACAATACTTGTAGTGAACAGGGAGTCCGAAACCCTCTCCTCTCCTCCCTCTCCCTCCTCTCAATCATCTGTCAACGAATACACGCGCTGACTAACTCTTTCTCGGACTCCCTGTGCGAATCCCTTTCTTTGTCAGTCAATCATTTTGAAGATGCTCCATTGACGGCAGGTTTTAAAGGCAAGCCCAAGTCGGCATTTCAAGGCGAGTGAAATGTCGACTGCAAGGAAAGCGGTGGATAGCACATTACGGAAAATCCTGGTCTATACAGCCGAGATCATCATGTCGATTATCCTGCTAGTGGTGATTTGCATACCGCTAGCTTTTGGAGTGCCAATATGGTTCCAGTCAGTTGTCCTTGGGGCTTCGACGACTGAGCTCGTAATCAATCCTGTTGCATGGTTTGGCGCAGGTGGTGCTTTCTGGGTGACACTACTGCTATCCTTGATAAGCGTCTTCATTGGCTATTTCTACGTGAACCGACTTATCCCCTCCGCTGGTCCTGACGATGAAGAAGAGGAGGAAGAGGAGGAAGAGGTTGAGGAATCAGAGCTTGAGGCAGAAGAGGGCACAAACGAGGAAGAAGAGGAGGAATTTGAAGAAACCGCCAATGAAGTTGTCTCTGATTCAGGAGAGGAAGAGTCGGATTAGATCTTTCCTTTCATGGTTCGCCTCTAAAGAGTGCAAGTATTTCATTTGCAGTAACTTCATCTGATGCTGCAACAAAGCTCATCATCTGATTTGCCATAATGGGCAAATTGAGTCTACTACCATCCGCTTCCGCCACATAACCTCCTGCCTCAAAAACCATGTGTGTACCCGACACGTGGACAATTGGGAGCATACCCCTCATATCCACCATCGCATTGAGGGCGCCTGATGCCACCCAACACAGATCTA
>JBHLPF010000102.1:0-3534 GCA_048939765.1 Promethearchaeota archaeon | reverse complement strand
TTCTCATAGTTGGCAAAAACGTCATGATGATGAAACTCACCATCGAGCCAGGAATACCGACTCAGCCTCATTCACATCCTCATGAGCAAATGGCGCATTTGCTAGAAGGAAAGGGCATTCTGTATATCACCAATGAGTCTAGAGAGATTGAGGCAGGCACTTCATTCTGGATACCTCCAAATGCACCTCACAACTTCGATGCGATAGGAGATAGACCGGCAGTCCTTATCGAGGCTTTCAGTCCTCCTCGAGAGGACTATTTGAGTCGTGTTGAAGACTGATGTGATTGGTTTGACTGGTTGAGAAACTGGCAATCTATGCCTGAAGATTTGCCAAGAATCCCATGAAATAATGGCCCTTGAATGATGCCGAAAAGTAGTTATCTGAATCTACTGATTGTAGTGTGCTGACTCTCCGAAATACACAGTTTCGTGTCTGATGGATCGTGGCTGCATTGAAGTGGTCTGATTTCGCGAAATATGCTCTTGTAGGCATGCTTGTTGTTAGTCTTGGTCTTTTTCTTTCGGTTCCATACAGACATGTTGAACAGCGAACCAATTCCTATGAGGAAACGCCCCAATCCTGGCACAATGTGTCGCTGGTGTTCGGAGGCCCGATGATTACTCTTGTCACCGTTGAACTGAACAGAACGGCTGAAATTCGCTTCATGTATCCCGCGGGCGTTTGGCCTAAGAATGTCCTCCTGGCATCATTTACGGGGACTAATGCCATTTATGACTACCGAGGCGAATACTATACAATAGCTATTGAAGTTGAATCGGCCGGTCCGGTTTGGATTAGGGTGCGCTATGTATACGTTGAAGAGACAGAAGGCAGCTTCTTCGACAATCCATTTGGCTGGCTGAATCCATTCATGTTTCCCTGACAATACGCCTAGTTGGAGCCTTTGAATTGAATTCTCATTAATTCCTTTTCCAAAGCGAATCTATGCCTTCCCACGCGTCCTCTTCCTAGCAGTGATTTTGAGAACCACGCCGGCTGAGGTGGGATCAGGACAACGAACGAACTCTGTTGTGATGTCATCCTCTTTGATGCCCCTCTCATATGGAGCGCCCTTGTAGCTCAACCCAAGTCCAAAATCGAATTTCACTACTCGAATCATAGTGTTTGCACTCCCTAGGAGCCACGGGCATTTCTTACCCGCATCTTCCCCACACCTGAACTTCTGACCCACAGGGTGCTTCCTACAACCGCTCTCGAATATCTCAAGGTGATTCCTCTCATCGAGGAATGACCTCTTCTCTGATGACAGTAGTCCTTCAAAAGGGGCTTCTATTGAAGCAGTGTTTTCCACTCTAGAAAGGGCCATATGCGGATAAGCCCAAGTCGTGACAAGGAGATTTGTAGGTGTCAGAAACAGTATGGGGTATTCTTCCACTAGCAATGGATGAGAGCGACCTCATGATGCTGCTCCTGTCCCTGTTCATATTCATTGTACTTGTGATCCTGATATTCATCACTTTTCCATTGGAATTAGCCCTACTCATGACTGCTGGAATCGGAATTGCATTTGTCTATGCAGTGCATGAAACTAGAAAGATGGCTAGACTGAGTGCCAGAGAATGAGAGAAAAAGAGGAAGGGGGCTAATGCCCCCCAATTGTTTAGTAAGAACCTTGATATCCGTCCGAATAGACCCGGCGTTTCTCGTATTCTTCTTCATAGCGGCGGTAAAGGCGCCTGCGTCTGCCAAAGGGCCGCTGCCTCTTGCCATAGTCACCCTGCCACCATAGACCCCTCCCGCTCTGGAGATGCATTGGAACCTTCGTCAGGTTGACAATGACCTTCCATGTGTTGGTCACGACTACGATGAATATGATGAAGATCCATATCCAGTCAAATGGCACAAAGGGAATCCCGTTGTCGATGAAGAAGGCCTCCATGTCAATCAGACCCCAAGTCACTCCATCGATACTGCCGTAGAAATAGTCTGTGGGCCAGCCGACGTTGATAAGACCCATTGCTAACAGAATCGAGGCTATTCCCAGCACTGCTTCGAAGATTAGATTGAGGTTGTTCTCGCCTGCTACCAGAAACATGCCACCCTTGACAGCACCCAAGAATAACAGCGCTACTACAGGTCCCACGAAGGGAACAAATGCAGGAGTGTAGAGAGCCTGGATGACCGGGTGGAGTAGGACTATGCCGAAAATAATCCCGAAGAACACATCACCTGCTGCATCAGACCTTGACTTGGGCTTGAAGCCCTCACTGCCTATGCCGAGGATTCCCTCGAGTGCTGTCCTTTCAGTCGGCAACTTGTCTCTATCAGCCAAGGAGATTCCACCGATTATCAACATGACAAAAATCACGTTGACCACTATCATGATTGGCAGTGACGCGGGAAAGTTCTCTATCTCAGAGATGACCCCTAGGGGAACAAGTAGAGCATTGCCTACTACGTAGGATCCAACAATGAATGCGGCTCCAACTCCAATCAGAACTAGCAGCATTCTCAACACGGGCTGGGCGTATTCAGCAGGAACAGGGCCAACCTTCTTACCGCTGTCTGCATACTCGCTTGCCGCGGTCTTGGGTTCACCCATCCGCTCAATCGCCATGAGTGTTGAGCCCGGGGTCATTGTTCCACTCCCGATAGACTCAGCAGACTCAATGAGGTGAGTGCGTATCTCTCGGAGGACATCCTCGCTGCCAATTGGTAAATAGACCTTGACACGGTCAAGATACTCATCAATGAGCTTCATTGGATCCTTGGTCATTGTGTTTCGACCCCCGTTGTGATATCTCTCATCTCATGCGAGAGGACATTCCAGGTCTGCGCCATCATCTGAAGAGCTGTGCGTCCTTCATCTGTCAAACCGTAGTATTTCTTGGGCTTTGTTGGATCTTCATAGTCCCACTCGGATACCAACAAGCCACGTTTCTCCATCCGTCTCAGCAGAGGATAGACAGTACCTTGTTCGAGCTGCAAGAAGGAGACCTTCTGCTCCAATCTCTTCACAAGCTCGTAACCATAAGCGGGCTCATCATCGAGAAGAGCCAGTATGGCAAGAGTGACTGCGCCGCGCTTCACTTCTTTAGCCCACCTGTCCATTTCTTGGTCTGCTTTTGACATCAGTTTCACCAGAATTGTATTGCTTTGTAATGTGCATCATTGTGCATCACACTATACTGTGCATTGTATAGTACTATGCGTCATTTACTTATAAATGTTACCAGCTAGGCAGAGTGAGAAGGGGCAAGTATATGTGAGAGAAATAGGGAAAGCGGATTAGTGGGTGTAGACTATGAGAGACGATCCAGTAATCGTAGCTGTGAAGCTTCTCCATCCTGACGCCAAGGTGCCAAGACTTGCCAATCCCGGAGATGTAGCCTTCGACCTATACTCAGTCGAGGAGTTGACACTGAAACCGGGTGCCTGGCATCCAGTCGCCACTGGAATATCTCTCGAGATACCTCAGGGCTATGAGGGACAAGTAAGACCGAGAAGCGGGCTGGCGCTGAAACATGGTGTGACGGTTCTCAATGCACCAGGCACCATAGACAGTGGCTA
>JBHLPF010000055.1:0-14796 GCA_048939765.1 Promethearchaeota archaeon | reverse complement strand
GTGCACCAATGGCGAGTCCGCATCGCGGGCTTATTCTATGCTCAGATACCCTCATATTTGCTAATATATTCTCCCAATTTGGGATGTGCACATAGGTGCCCTGTAGAAGCCATGGAGCGCATGAATTTGCGGCATCAAATTGGAGTCCTAGGAATTCGGGGAAGACAAGCTGCTCGATAGAAGTGCTGACTTAACAAATGGCCATTGATAGATGGTGGATCTGGTCTTGAAGAATTGGATAAGATCGCATGATTGCATAGCCCCATATGCAGCCATGCACTATCTCTTCCAGCAGCATCTTGAGTAGATGTACAGCCCAATACTGAATAGAACCGCAGTCAGCACGAGCATCACAGTGATGTCAATGAGGTTGAATGGATTGTATCCCAAGAACTCCTCTCCCACAGTGAGTGCAGCAATCATGTTGTTTCCCAGACACAGTGGGTTCACATGCACCAATGGCTTGAGAAGGTCTGGCAGGTTACGATATGGAAAAGCTATTCCAACGAAGTAATTGACCATCACTATCGCCACCCCGATGTGTGCGGCGGCTGACTCGCTCTTCACAACGCTCGCAATGATTAGCCCAATGCCGGCTGCAAAGAGAACTATGACCGAAGCGAGTCCTAGGATGAGTGGTAGATCAATGAATGTCACTATCAGCTCGGCTCCGAGGACTAGACCAAGAACGATGACGAATGCGCTACCAATGGCAGAAAAGACGAACACCGTTGCGATCCTTCCCACGCATTCATGCAGGGGATTGACTGGCATTGAAGAGAGCTTGGAGTATAGGTCGCGGTCTCTGTCAGCGGCAATGGACCCTGGGAGATTGCTCATCGCAGTACTCATGATCAAGAGGGTCACCATGGCGATGACAAGGAACCCCATTAGAGCCGGCATGATCTCGAGAGGCACGTCTTGAAAGAGCACCATCGGGAGTACAACCAGGAAGAAGACAGGCATCATCACGGAGGAGCCAATGATGGCTTTGTCTCGGAGAAAGATCCTCATTGAGCGCGTAAACGAAGCATGAAACTGACGTATACCGCTCAATGTACTTCACCTCGAACCGGACAATCGGTGAGTCTGTAGAACACATCCTCAAGACTTGGCGGTCTTGTCTCCACACGGTGCATGTCATAGCCTGCCTCTTGGAGTGTGCTCACAATCTTAGGGACCATGCTCCTTGGGTCTTCACATATTAGCTCAAGTAGCCCGTCCTTCTCAATGACCACGCAGTCACCGCTAAGGCTTGCCAGAAGTAACATGAGCTCGTCAGTCCTCGGTACAGCATCTATGATGATGGTGCTCTTCAGACCGCTTAGCCACTTCAGTTCTTCAGGTGATCCTTCGGCCACAATCTCTCCCTGTATCATGAAGCCCACGTGGGAGGCCATCTCGGCATCCTCTCCTATGTGCGTGACCAGAAGGACAGCTGTACCCTGCTTGTTGATCTTCTGAAGGAGAGAGAGGAAGTCCTTTCTGACACCCGGATCGAGACCTGTGGTTGGTTCATCCAGAAACAGGACTCTTGCATCACCCAATAGGGCAGTGGCAACGTCGAGCTTCTTCTTCATACCGCCACTATATTCGCCAACACGTCTGTCAGCCTCATCACTCAAGTCCATCATCTGAAGCAGCTGCTCGATCTTTCCTCTTGCCTGGGACTTTGATAGTCCCAGCAAGCCAGCGAAATACTCGAGGTTCTCCCTTCCCGTTAGAAAGTCTGAACAGAAGGTCTCCTGAGGAACATATCCGATATGTTCTCTCGCCTTGAGTCTGTCATGATGAATGTCCCTGTCGAGAATTCTGACACATCCAGCATCAAAGGCGTTCGTGCCAGCCAGTATGGACAGAAGAGTACTCTTTCCTGAACCATTTGGACCCATCAACACATAGAAGTCAGTCGCCCTGATCTCAAGGCTGACACCATCCAATATGCTCGTTCCATTGTAGCTCTTCGAAATGTCCCGAGCATCCAAAACAATCGATGAAGATTTCATGTGTATGACAGAGACGCAATTCTACTTAAGGGGTGGATGAGTTCTGTAATGCAGAACAGGCCCGCATTTAATGTGTGTTCGCTCTCCATACGATGGTGGGGAAATCCTATGGAGGAACTTGACAAGGTACTACAAGCTCTGAGTGTTGTTGAAAGATACGAGGAATACCTCTTCAGGAAGACCTGGGGGAGGGTTTTGATAGTCATTGGTACAGTGCTACCCCTAGGTGCCCTCGTCAGCATGAATGCAGCCATAGTTGCTGAGGTAATCGGATTGGACGCAGGGTTCATTTCGATTCTTGCCAATCTGATGGCGGTCATCCTATGCTTCGGGTCTGTCGCCTACACATTCTTTGGTGCTTGGGGCACCCCCAAGACGAGATCTGAAGAGGAGCCCACTGACACGAAGCACGGCCCCATCATTGGTATTGTGTGGTTTGTTTGTTTTGTATTGACAGGTCTGGCTCCTGAATCACTGACTATTGTATCACTTCTCTGGGCAGCTGGTGCGTCATGTCTGCTGACCTTTATGATTCTAAGAACAGTTGGCTCACATGGAGAAGTCCGGATTCTGCTCTATCTCAGCCTATCCCTCTTCCTAAGCTCGATTCCCCTGCTACTCTTCTTGGATACCATTCTCTTGGGGTACCTCGCACTGGTCGCCTTTTCTGTGTGTTTCATCCTTGCTGGTATTGCGATGAACAGGATGGCTGCTGAGATGCTGAAATCCCCTGCGTAGTCTGAATGCTGGGTGGTGCTGACTATGAGTGACTCCTTGACTCTTAGCAAAGAGGAAAGGGTCTTCCAGTCACAGCCCCGCTTCTCCATCATGTACCTTCTCTTCCTAAAGAGGAGGATTGGCTTTATTGAGATGAAACAGCTTCTGGGACTTACGCCGGGCAATCTTGATCATCACATAAAAAAGCTAGAGGAAACCAGCCTCGTTCGGAGTCGGAGAATGCTTTCATGGAGGCCGCTGGTCATCGTCGAGATCACCCCTTCAGGGGTGGAAACTTTCCGAGAGTATATTGTCAAGTTGAAGGGGCTTCTTGAGGGAATTCCAGACGGGCTGCTCCATGGGAAGAAGGAATGAATGTTGGAACACGTGTTCCAAGGTACTCCATGTCGACTCGAAATATCCTAGCATGTCAGATGCAGACAGGCAACGACTCCATCCCCATTCCTTCTCGCATTATAGAGTTCACAGGCTTCCTTGGTCTTTCTCTCGATGAGTTCGCAGCCAACATCCTTCAATATGCTAGTGGTTTCAGACAGGACCTTCATTCTGCCATAATTGCCTGTGCCAACAATCAACATTCTCGGCCTGAAATCAAGGACTGAGGAGAGATCCTCCACACACAGCTCGTGCCCCCTCTTTCTCCACCAATCACTCTCGACATGGTCAGGAAAGATGATGACATCGTTGGTGTATTCCCGACCATTGACCACGATACGGCCGAATCGGTAGTCGTCTATTCGCATAGCGACCCAACAGTCACAAATCAAGATAAGGAACTTGCTCTATCGATGCTTTTCATTATTAAAGAAGAGTGATGGGGGTAGATGCGAGTAGGAGCCATCCTATACTAAGTCGGGCTCTTTGTTCTGTGAGGCGTTCCGTGTCCTCCAATACCAACCCAGATTGATCCCTGTGACCACAATCAGAAATACAGTGATAGGATACGCGAGCGCTCTCGCCAGCATCGCAGCTGATGAGTAAGTCCACGTCTGCTCGTTGATCTCTTGGGCGATTTCAGACACAATCACGGTGTAGAGTCGTGGCAATGGGCCTTTCAGCTGCAACTCTGTACCGTTTCCATAATGATGGAGATAGTACGATTGTGGGAGGTCCCCACTTGTTCGATTGTAGGAGTCCTGTGAAACCACATAGAGGTCTATTGGCCCAAGTTCCGTTTCATAATTGATCACCACTGTTTCATCAGTGGATGTTGGTACGCTCCACCAACCGACCTCTATCTCGCTCGCCTCCAAAGTTGTATGTGTTCCACCATAATATGTTGGCTCTGTAGAGTCCCATATGACCCATGTTGAAATCAGCATCATAATCCAAAGAAATGCAAGGAGTTCTCTTTGCCCTAGTTTCTTGAGGACACTCGACACGAATCAGCCCCGAGCATAGTATCAACATACCTTCGATATAAGTGGTGCAGGATTGTCTCCAGATTTTCTGAAAGCAGAGATTTGTCATTCTGTCTATAATGACAGGGCGTGGTCCTTTCTAAATCGCTTTAGAATCTCACGGACTGTTTCTTCCCTCAGTGTCAGTTTGTCTGAAATACTGCCTACGTTCTCGTTATGGCTATGAAGTACATAGTACAATACTCTACGTGCATTCGGTAATCCAGCCTATGAGGATAACAGCCTATTTTATATGAGCAATGCAAGAGACCACCTACAATCTCAGTGAATAGGGAATTCATCATGAAGTCACTATGTCTGTTTGGGGGATGAGAGAATGTCGGAACCTACTGGATATGACGAAACTGATTTGGGGAGCACCAAAGGAAGGGGCGGCTTTCGACAACTCGAGAGATTTGCGCTTCAGAGTGTTGGCAATAAGAAAGTGTACAAGCTGCGAGAAGTCTTGCATACCTTTGACCCGGTGCATCTGACTATGTACATGATTGGAGTCTGTGGAAGAAAGATACTGGTAGAGATTGACACCTATGACTTTCCTGATGGAGAACACAGGGTTGGAATCGAGTTCGTTGAGATAATGAAAATGGACGAGTGGTAATAGAAACTCGCTTTATTCGGCCTTGGAATAACTGTTGAAGTTGACCTGATGGAAAAGCTCGATGGATGATTCCACCGTGGGATTATGTTAAAAGGTAGCAACAATCTTGACTGGGTAATAGGATTGTCCTTGCATCAATTGATGAAACAGGAATCGTTGGTGGTTGTTTGGCCAAGAACAAGTTCTCTCGCGACTTGGATACGCTGATGGAACAGTTTGAGTCAACATCAGACGAAGAGACTATGCGCCAGCTAACAGAGATTCGTAATCGTCTAGTTGAGCTAAACCGAAAACGGCTCATCAAGATCAACCACAGCGTGATGCAGTTAATCTGTGCAAAACACCTCATCGAGCAAGGCTATGAGGTCGATAGTGAGCATCCGCTTGTAGGAGGTCAACTCGTTGCAGACCTCTTTGCTGTACGTGATAGAGGCCTTGAGTTGGAACGGGATATTGAGAACGTCTTGATATCCGAGCGCCTTGGGCTTTCTGAGAGAAAGGAGGCGATGGTCGTGGAGATAGAGACCGGCTATGTCCCGCCCAAGGCTGCGCTCTATCCAACAAGATACCGACAGACCAGGATTGCTGCAAAGATTGCTCGCTATTGCAGATACAGCCACTCTTTCGGTCTGGCGACCCCAAACTATCATGTATTGCAGATCCCAAGTATTCTATTGAGACCTCCAGGACTTCGAGATAAGGAGGAGCTTGTGCGGATAAAACGGGAATGTGATTTGTACTACAAATCGCCTCCAATATTGCTGGATGCTCTCGCTCTGTCAGAGATTGACAAGATCTACATCATCGATATAGACGCCGCCGATGTGACTCAGGTTCCTCCAAATGAATACCTCGATACGATTTTACGCGCTCAGGGGTTGCTGCACCGCTAAAGACTTGCGAAGAAATCTTTAATACAAAACTCTTCATACTGTATTCCGGCCGTCTGAGGAGTACGCTCACGATAGGCGTCTGGGCTTGATGTGTCGAGCAGAGCCATAAACACATTCGGAAGTTGGCCGAGCGACTAAGACGACACATAGGGCAGAATGATGAACGGTGACATTGAGTGATGATCTGCCCGTTCGATGGTATAAGTCACGACAAAGAAAGTGTTCCCGGACGAGAGCAATTGAACCACTATCGAGGCTTTGGCTCAGACGGCTTTCTTGCTTTATGCCAACCGCATTGTTACATTTACTTTTCTTGATCCATTGTTCAACTATCTAGCATCGACAGGCAAGCGGAAAATTAATCCGGATAGGCATTCTATATCTTGGGTGAGGGAGCCTTTTGCATATCTCAGGAAAATTAGCCATAGTTGGCATAGTCCTATTCATAGGCGGACTACTTGCGACGTTCAATCTGGCTTATGTTGTTGGAAATCCTATTACAATGTTCATCGATGAAACAACGCCTCCATCTGCAATTCCCGGGATCATTGCTCAACATGGACTTGACCAGCCCATATACATACAGTTCTTCTATTACCTTAGGGATTTGTTCTCGGGTAACTGGGGGGCCCCACCCGAAGCCGTGGCGATTGAGTGGTGGACGATTACTGTGATTCACCTCGGAGGTCTTTTCCTCTTCATAATTTCGCTGGTGTACTATTTTTTGAAGGCATCGAAAACTGGATAGCTTGTTCAAAGAAAGAATACACCAAACAGAAGATGGAACAAAACATGGGCCACAAGCATCACTGTGATATCTGTGAAGGTGAATGGATCGCATCCCAAGAATTCTATGGCCTTCTTGCTTTATATCAAATGATGCAGCATCACTGATTGGTTTTATCATTCGTCGGGTGCTACAGGTGGAGGTTGGTCTGAACCTACGGCTCCCTTGCGAATGTCTGCGAAGATAAAGTTCTCAGAGGGTACAGGAGAACCAACAAGTCTTCTCAACATTAGCAGCTGGCCTATATGCGCCATAGTGTCTGACAGCGGACCTTGAAGCAGTTGCTCCTCAGACATATCTCTAGGGCCCTTCTCTTTGAGTGATGTATCCAGCCTCGAGAGGGTCTCATAGAAGTGTGCCTTCTCAGCATCCCATGACTTGTGTTCGAAGTAGGTCGTGTCATACTCTTCGAAGAAGCTATGTGCATATGAGAGCACGCCTGTCATATGATGCAGGATCTGTCTTGGCGTCCTTGCCTCCTGACCCGAATTGAATTCCGGATATCCAGATGGTGCGTCTTGTATTGCCTTTGTTGCATGGTATGCAATGGATGCGATGAAATGTCGCAGCATTTCCCTCTTATCAGACATTGGAAGTCCCTTCAGTTCTTCTTCTAGACTGGCAGTCCTGGGAATGACCGCAGTCCCAAATGAATCGTTCAGGCATATAATCAGTCCGTTATGCTTCAAGCGTTGACTGTGACATTTAACCATGAAGTGGTGGATACGCTCCAGCTGAATCCTTCGTCAAAACATCCCATGCTCGTTAGGAGAGTCTGTCATAACAGCATGATGCATGTCCCACATCTCCACGATGGTGGAGCCCTTGAATCGGAATATATGCATCAGTGCAAACCCAGGGTCATCTGGATTTTGCTGAACATGAGAATAAGTGGACACAAGATCTCCATCTTCAAGACTCATCTTGACCTCTACTCTCTTGTCAGGATTAGCTCTTGCATCTTCTTCGATAGCCTGTATCAGAGTTTCTCGGTCTCCCTTGAAGTACTGGTTGTGGTGTATAAGGTCTTCATTCGTGTGTTCGTCAAACCATTCACGAATTCTCCCTGTAGCTATAAGGTCGAAAAATGATAAGGCAATCTCACGTTTAGAATTCGGGTTCATTAAGACGCCTCTCTTCACGCTAACGCAAAGCAATACTGCCCCAACGCTGAAAAACCTGAGCATGGGACAGTTATGGCCCCTGAATCTCGGAGATCTTTGTTGAAAGGAAAGGAACGCTATGGGTGTTCTCTGTGCCCTCCTCCTGTTTCGGGAATTGTAAGGATCAACAGAGTCGCTATGCCCATTACTATGACTAGATAGAGCACTGAATAGAAGTATGATGTTCCCACCCTGAATACCTCAAGAAGAATTGATCCGAGGAAGCCACCTAGATTGCCAAACCAGAATGCTAGCCCTGTGCTCGCACCTGACAGCTCTGGCCCCACGGTTTCAAACTCTTCCACCACGGAGAGAGCTATGGGCATCACTGCAATTAGGAAGAATCCTAGAATCGCGGATGAGACGTAAGTGAGCTCAAGCATCGTGCTTGTCCCCAGAATGAGGGTTGCAATGGTACCGACCACCATTGCGACTATGAGGAATGGTTTCCTCCTCTGAACCTTGTCCGATATTCCAGGCACAACCACAGCGCCAATTATTCCAAACGTCAGAAGGAGTATCATGACTATTGCTGGGCTTCCGAGACCTGCAGCGACTGGAATTCCAAGGCTCAGGAGAAGCTCCTCGACGATGGCTGTCAGACCGATGAATATGCCGAAGCCCCCGAAGAAACCGAATGCAACAATCCATACGTTTCTGTCCCTGAGCATCGCCCTGACACTTGGAGTCGCCTCTGCCAGAACGTCTATGTCTGGAGGTTGTGGAGGCTTGTCTCTTGCGACGGCAAAAAAGACCACTGTGAGTATTATGGCCAATGCCGCATCAATCTGCAGTATCCAGACCAGGTTCGCCTGTGCGAGAGCCACCGTATAACCAGGGTCGCCATACAGAGGAGCGTTCCAGAGAATCATGCTCAGTGCAGTACCCAAGAGCATTCCAAGAAGCATAAAGAGAGTGCTTATTCCGGTTGCTAGTCCTCGTTCACCCTTTGGAAACCAGCTGACGCTCAAGTACACAATGCAGTTCTGAATCATGACGGATCCTACTGATAGTCCAAATTGGGCAATGAATATCATGGTGAAGTCATTGATGATGAATATCCTGAGTGTGCCAAACAGAGCCTGAATTATTGAACCAAGGCCAGCAACAATTACCAGCCCCTTTCTGTCAGCAAGCAGTCCCACTGGGATTGAGAGAATTATGAAGGCCAGGGGCTGCGAGGCAGTGAGGAGCACGACGCCCGGGTCCCCTGCAGGCAGTCCAAGCACAGGCGTGACCTCGTTCCGGATTAGGGAGAATACCAGCCACATCATCTGTCCGATCATAAAGATCAGACCGAACACAAGCAACACCGCCCACCGATACCGAAAGACCTTGACTTGTTCAGACACGCGAAAGACCTCAGTAGTTTGATTGTGAAACCGAGTTTCTTGCATACGGAGAGGTGATTGAAATCTGTTCCGATGCAGAGCAGCTTCAGGATGAGGCCATCTTTCGTTGAAGTCGACGCCGCTTCTTAATCGCGATATAGCCTTCAATGAAGAAGCTGCATAGTGACACCGTTAGGAGTCCGATGATAGCTATGATTAACCGGGTCGAGGTTGCCAGGTCTGAGATGAGTCCGACAGCAAGTCCCCATGCCATGACGGGCACTGCAGCATAGATCAAGACCGTCAGGGAAATCGAAACCTTGAACTGCGAGAGAAGACTGGGAATGTTCTGGTCCTCGAATCTATCAATCGGTCCTGTGGGGTCGGCCATAATCCTGCGAACTGCATCCCCGGTCATGTCCTCCCGTACCATCAGGCTTTCAAGGGTTCTCTGGGCGATATTGGCACGAAATCTGTCAGAGCCCTCTTTTTCTCTCACCAGTTCTGCTAGGCGTTTCTGAATCACCCACTCTTGATGTCCGTATTCCACGTAGTTGCTTATTATCCTCCCTCTCCATAAGATGGCACGCCCTCTGACAGTAGCACCATAGAATAGGCCTTCGATTACGATCAACCCCAGCGCGAAAACAAGCAACGGTAGTATAATGTTCTCGTAACCCAACTGTTCAAAGAAGGACATCAAGAAGGACATCAATACGAAGAGGGATCCCACCGCCAGTGTGACAGACCAAGCAATTTTGAATGTCAGAAACTGTGTATTGGCAATCTTCTTTCCTAGGTTACCGAGAGTAGTAGTCTGGTCTGCTGTCAGGCGCTCAGCGCGATACCTCCGCGTCGCGACCACCCACAAAATAGTGAGAAGAATACCGATACCCAGGATTGGTACTCCGAGCTGAAGATATGCGAGAAATGGATTGAATTGCACGAATGTCTCCCCAGATACCTATACCTCAGCTAGGGATTTAACCATACGCACCGAGGAGGATTGCTTCCTAGTACATCCGGATTGAGAAAAGGATGAGAGAGATGAATCTCTCTCGAATTCAAGTCCTCTTTTCTTACCTTGTCTGCCTCTCATGACGAGAAAGGTGCCTGGGTCTGTATACCACGATTATGATTACAACCCATATCATCACAAACATGCTGATTATTCCCGCAGCGAGTCCTGCTGCCTGCCCTGCAGCTCCTGTGAACAGGTTGAAGGTGCCATGCCAAAGAGCAGTCATCAGGATGCTCCCTTCACTGCTGTTGTACAGCCAAGTCAGCAAAATCGATCCAAACATCAGGCCAATCGCCCAGAAGACGGTGCCAACTGGTCCAAGCGCCATGAGATTCTCATCATAGAGAAACATCGGAAAGTGCCATCCGGCCCAGATTATGCTGACCATCAATGCGGCTGTCAATGCGCTGTACTTCCCTTGAAGCTGAGGAAGTAGAAAGCCTCTCCAACCGGTTTCTTCTCCGAGACCGTATGTGAAGACCCAGAGTGGCCAAGTGCCTACGACAGTCAAGTATGGCATGTACATGACCTGCCCAAACAGGCTGATGTCAGGCCAGGACTGTCCCGTCATCACGATGATTATCCCGGAGATGACGTAGAGCGCCCACACTGAGAAGACAGCAACAACTATCCATACTGGCCTGACACGCCATTTTGTCATCCTTCCAAGAATCTCCCGGACACCATCAGTGCCTCTTTCCAGCCAAGTCGTACCAATAGCTGCGACCATGGGCCCGAATGGCAAGAGATAGTGAATGGCAAAGGGCACCTCTATCGCCAATATCCCATAATAGGAGAGTGCAAGAGGGAGCGCAATAAGCCAGGTCAGCCCGTAGGCTAAAAGAACATAGGTGGGCAACACATGTCTTCGAACCCACTCTCTAATCAACACTTAGACCTCCACAGTGACCAATTGAGATTCTTCAGGACTCCCAAACCTATCGGTAGGAATCCTGACTTTGTAGCGAGCAGCAGTCGGATCTTTCCTCAGCTGGTTCATGCTGATACCCAGTCCATAGACATAGACAGTCTTGCGGGGTCTTATCCTGATCACCACTACATCCGTCATCACTTCTGAGTCGACCTGAAGATTCTCACGCAAGAGTTTCCCCTGCGAGAACGCCCATTGAGCATCTTCATCATCAAGCGTCACAAAGTCTGCGGTTCCTCTGAACATCACATAGCTGTCAGGTACAAACCTGAGATAGTAATGCGGAAACGTCACAGTCAGCGTGACATTTGGATTCTTCTTGAGGTGTCTGACCTTTGCAGCATTCTTCTGCGTCACGATATAGAATGCCAATTCTGAATCCGGGCTTGAAACACTATAGATGATTCCTGTTGAGTGAGGTCGACCCTTTGAGTCAACAACACTGAGCACACCGAACTTTCTCTTTCGGACTTCCTGTTCCACGTATTCAAACGAATGTTCGTCTTCTTGTTGATTCATAATAGACCACTATGCTCAATATGGACACGAATAGAGAAATAGCCTCGTAAAGACTGATTATGATTTCTCAAGATTGAGCTTGAATTCTCAACATAGTTTAAGGAATGAGCGAACTCTGGGAGCCAGCTCTCTGGTCAA
Source organism: Promethearchaeota archaeon (assembly GCA_048939765.1). Classification (GTDB taxonomy): domain Archaea; phylum Asgardarchaeota; class Thorarchaeia; order Thorarchaeales; family Thorarchaeaceae; genus SMTZ1-83. The sequence continues at coordinate 3,250 of JBHLPF010000055.1, read as the reverse complement.
ATGACATATCGGCAAGTTTACTTGACTTCGGAGTCATGAAATTGGAATGGAACGAGAGGCGAAGCCAGATTCAGTGCTATCATATTACTTGACGAGAGATCTCTGGCCGCATCTCGGTAAATCCTCTCCCGTGCAAAAGGGCCTCCTCCCAAGCGCATCAGGCAATCTTGCTGAAATGTGTGAAGAGGGAGTTGGTTTTGGTGTGCCTATTCTCCAGTACAAGAGGGACTTCTATTTTCCAGGAACCGCTGTGGTGTCGGAAGAAGGTAGAGTCAGAGGCGACAACGCATGGAAGTGCTTCAGTATGAATCTGATTGATAGACGCCAACAACAGGATTCTGAATCAATCAATTCGTTCTCGTGGGTCTTTCAGAGGATGTACAACAGAGCCTACAAGTCTCCTCAAGGGAGAAGAATCCTACAGCTTATGACGAGTAGATTAGGTTTCAATGCACCCGACTCTGATCCCTCTGTTTTCTTCAGAGTGAAGAGCAAAGGCTCTATCCTAGCGGCATATCGGCTGAATGCGGACACCGGTGTCATCACTGTGAAATTGGACTTCTCGGGAATTGATGTTTCAGGTCTTCAGCACATCTATGTGTCCAATGAACTTGGTGGAAGTTACTTTGATGTCTATACAGACAGTTCTGGCATTAAGCTAAAAGGAGATGAGATTGGTGGTTGGGATAGAATCCATGCCGCATGGGCGGCTTTCTTATCTCCGGCTATGAATATCGGATTTCGAGTAGATATTCCCAATAGGATTAGAGCATTTCGTGGTAGAGAGATAATTGGGCGGGATATTTGTTGGAGTGGAGTGATCTTCATGCTATCTCCAGCATGTAGTGAGCTGAAGTATGATATCGCAGTTGGACCAAGCGAATTCAGAGGTGACTAAATCGTGGGAGTGGATGTTGTTCTAGTATTTCCCTACTTTAACGAGGAGCTTGATCGCTCCATCTTTCGCTATCCTCCATTGGGGCTGGGATATCTCGCCTCAGTGTTGCGAACAAACGGTGTATCTGTTCGACTTCTAGATTGCTCCTTTACGAAACCTGAGCAAGCTATACGAGTAATCAGACAAGCGCGGCCTCGAATTGTGGGTATCTATTCGATGGTCACTATTAACCATCACGCCACAGACTTCGCTAGACAACTCCGTGGTGATGCGGAGCTTCTTGTGGCAGGTGGACCGCTTCCTAGTGTTGTCCCTGAAGAGTTCTTGGATGTCTTCGATGCTGTTGTACTGCATGAGGGAGAACATACTTTTCTTGAGCTTGTGAAACATCATCTTTCGGGCACCTCTTGGAAAGAGGTGTTAGGTATTGCATACGCAAATGATGGTGGAACCTGTCACATCAATCAGCCACGTCCTTTCGAGATGGATCTAGACAGTATTCCATTCCCCGCTCGCGACCTCTTTCCCAATCGATCCTACAAACGCTTCTGGCAAAAGCACCATGGGTACACTGTGACCAGCCAGATAACAACGAGAGGTTGCCCATACCTCTGCGATTTCTGCAGCAACCCTATCTTCGGCAGGAGCTACCGAGAGCGTTCAGCTTCGAACGTTGTCGCTGAGATGCGGGAGATAAAAGGACTTGGTTATGATAGAGTCTTCTTCGCCGACGACTGTTTCACGCAGAATCTCAATCGAGTGGATGAGATCTGTGATATTCTGATCGAGGAAAAGCTCGACCTTGAATGGATGTGTCTGAGTAGAGCTGACAGATTGAATCGAAGAACTGCTAGGAAGATGGCTCAGGCAGGATGTGTGCAGATATTCTTCGGAATCGAATCTGGGGATGAACGAATGTTGAGAGTCATGAATAAGCGGATAGTCCCTCTCGATGTCATGAAGTCTATTGATCTAGTTCAGCGAGCTGGAATCGCAACTGGAGGTTTCTTTATTCTTGGTTATCCTGGAGAAACCAACTCTTCCCTCCTAGAGACATTACGATTCTCTTCTTCATTGTCACTTGACTACCTGTCATACTCCTTTCCGTACCCCATAGTTGGAACAGGGCTATACACAAAAGTCAGAGGCCGAATCACCCGTCCTGAGTGGAGAAAACAGAGAGGCCAGGCAAGTAGACACCAGCTCAATTTCTCAGGCGATTTCTCTGAAGCTAAATTGAATTTTGCGAAGAACAAAGGACTCATACAACATCTTCTCAGAAGAAATGGGACCATAGGGACGGCAACAGCTCATGTGTTTGAGAAACTGACAGACCCTATAATCCCACTCCTCAGGTAGTGGATAATTTCCCTGCTATCAGATGCCACGAAAAACTCAGGAGCTAAGAATCTCGAGGAATACTCGAAGCGTGAGATTAGCAAACTCCTCGGCATCCCCAAAAATAGCCAGAGTACATAATCTGATGGTTTCCGGATAGAATTGCAAATGATTTAAGATGCAGAGGTTATGGATTCGATTAGCTCACTCAAGAAATTACATGATTGACGTGACTAGGACCTGTCCCCTTTTGTAAAGGAGGATTTATTGGACTTGGGCTCAAGTCGATGCTGCCTTTCTAGACTCGAACTCGTCGGGATGACGATTTGCGTCAAGCTGAGGTAGTTCCTTCCTGGTTAGGTTCTTCCCAAATTTCACAAAGGCGAATACAACAATGATGTAGGCGAGTAGCCCAATCACGACCACAGTGAGGGTGCTGGCATCCAAAGATGTGGAGTAGAGCTGAGCAAATGATCCAACTGTGTTGAACGAGGCATGGAATAACGCTGGAATAAGAACGCTATTTGTATTATTGAATAGCCAAGTCAGAATGAAAGCAATAGCGATATAGAAAAATAGGAATAGCCAGATGTTGCTTCCAAAAGAGCTGTCCCATGGGAAGACTAGATACAATGGTAGATGCCAGATCCAGCCGAGTAGTGCCTTGATTAGAGTCGCATTGACAACTGATGTATGTTGTTGAAGTCGTAGCTGTGCAAAACCAGTCCAACCGACTTCTTCCTGCCCTCCTGTTGGTATCAGCTCCGATCCGAATGTCATGAGGATAGTCAATATTGACGCTGTTTCAAGATCTGGTATGAACGTCCCCCCCAAGAACCAGACATTGAAGTAGAAGGCACCGTACTTGATGAGAATTGGTAGGCCAAATGCAAGGATATACCAGGGGAGTGCCACCCGCCAGTTCAGCACTTTCTTCAGTAATGCCTTAGAACCCGCCCTTCCATAATTCACATGATAGATAATGAAGGCTGAAACCAGAGGACCTCTAGCACC
>JBHLPF010000026.1:44846-54061 GCA_048939765.1 Promethearchaeota archaeon | reverse complement strand
TGAATATCTGATAATAGGTTACTAGTTGTGAATAGTGACGACAAAGCCGCGCGGTTCAAGGCATACGATGATGCCATATCAAATCTAGGCAAATCAGGCCAATCGCTATTTGTTGTCAACAGTGATGATGAGTTCGACATTTTTCGCCGGGACTTCGATGAATTCCTGCGAGAACGGAATCTGATACGGGATGAAAGCTCGAAGCGTCCGTATCATATAGTCCGCATAGGATACGACGGAGATTTGTTAGATGACATGTTCAGGTTAGTGGTTTCAGATGCATCCACAAATTTCGAGCCGGCATTGCTGGACCCAAGCAGCCTATTCTCGAAGCAATCAATCTTCGAGCATCTCTATCACTCGATCACCACTGACAAATTCATTGTTTTTCATATTACTGAGTTTCCACTTGCCTACTACTTCGAAACAGCAGTGATTGTTGATGTGGACGAGCTTTCCAATGTAATGGATTCTAGGGTACATGATGATACGATAATGAGATACTTGAAAGACCTAAAGGAGCAAGGAACTGAGGAGCATCGCAAGACCTACAGCTTCTTCTACAAAATCAGCACTTCGCTCCTGATGGAGCTATCTAATGTATTTCTTGTGGCACCAAGCCAAGGATTGAACAAGCACATCGTTGTGGCTAGCTGGCGCACACAGACTCTACTTCTCGGATTCAGTCCGCTTACTTGGTCATCAGGCTCTTTTAGGATCAGTAACTTCAGTGGGCACGACATCACTGATGACTGGGGTTTCCCATCGAGGTAGGCTAGCTCAAGACAAGGATATCATCATCGCTTCGCGCCCCAATCTCAATCTCAGCAGCATGACGAATCTGAGGTAGATCCCAGATGTCACCACTCAGCCGGTTCTTAGCGTCATAACTCTTCAATACTCGTACGCCTTCGACATCGATTGAAACCATGTCACCACTGGCAAGAATGAGATTGGGCGATTCGACATGTCCGCTTGCTGGTCCACCTGTCACGAATACCTTTCTCGCGTCCATCACAATAAGATCAGGTTTGAAGAAGGAAGCCAGATCTGCGATTTTCGTTTCCAGTCTTCTTGCATGCATCTTGAGGCGATCTTTGGCGCTGACCCATCCTACAAATGACTTCATAGTGGCGGTGAATCTCGCAAATTTATGTGTCTTCAGACAGGGCACTGCCACGAGCTTGTCACCATCTAGAGCCGGTTCTCCAATTGAGCCACTCTTCATATGCTTCCCTTTTGGGAATTTCCTCTTCACCCAATCATGCTCATCGAGATAGACAAGCTCGATTCCAAGGTTTCCAACTACACTGCAAAGTCCAATATCGTCTGCTACATCGCATGTCTTCAACGCAAACATCGAGCTGTCTACAATCCGCAATTTGGATGCTCCTGCCTCGAGAAGCAGCTCACCAAGGGCGCGTAGAAATGCCGGATCGCTTGAGGCAGGGTAGGGATCAGCTGTATTCAGATTCGGCTTGATTGTTACTGTGTCACCCGCCTGTATGACTTTCCCGAAACCACCAATCAAGTCAACTGCTCTAAGAATCGACTCTTTGAGGTTATCGCTGGCCGCGACTTTGCTGACCATGAATTTGCCATTCTCTGAATATGGAGTCGAAATCATTGACGCGCTCTCCAAACCATTCATGAATTTGTGACAATCTCGTAGCCTAATTAGATTACCCTTATAGCTAGAAATTCAGTACGAAGGTGCTCGACCGCAACCCTCAATCATCATACTAAACCGCAATGACATAAGGAGATGTGGGAGCGTGTGAATTGTTGTCCAGTCATCAGGCGCGTCAAGCAAATCTGTAATGATTATGGTCGTGGTAGCTGCAATTGCCATACCTGAGCAAATGGGATGATGAAATTGCGCGGGGGAATGCCTGGAGCGACTATGAAGGCTCTGGAGTTTACGTGATACCGGGAAGCGCCGCCAGCGTTGACAACTTCCCATCCGTGTTGGGTTGAAACGATTCATCCGATCCCCCAAACTTAGAAAATTGACAGAATCGCTCATCACAGTATATGATACAACTGAAACCGAAAAGCTTCATATGTCGCATTTACTATCAGCTCACACCAGAAGGGCCCACGCATGACACAACATCGCATGTCTGCAGTCTATAAAACTGTATTAATCGGCGACGGAGGAGTGGGCAAGACCAGCATTGCTGTTCGATACACTGAGGACCGATTTGATGAACAGATGAAGATGACCATCGGCGTCAACTTCGCCTCGAAGAAGGTAGTGATATCCGGCTCTGAGGTGACATTGCTTCTCTGGGATCTTGGGGGACAACCTCGATTCCAAGATGTTGTCGACGGATACTTCCGAGGCTCAAAGATGGGCATAGCAGTTTATGAAGTGACTCGCCCATTCACACTCTATAGACTTGATGACTGGATTGGACGACTCCGTAACAACATTGAGGACTGCCCAATCATAATTGTGGGAAACAAGATTGACGAACGAGTTGAAGGAGAAGGAGTGACAAGAGAGCAGGCGATGGAGTACGCATCGCAATATAACGCAATAGTCTTCGAGGTTTCTGCAAAGACGGGAGAGGGAGTACACGAGCTGTTCGAGGCTGTGGCTCGACTCATTGCTAGAGCCTATGAGGAAGCGTGACTGAGGTGTCAGAAATAGCGTTAAATGTCAGCATCACTGAAGTTGATGAGATGGCTTGTTTCGCTGCTAAAACACAGGTGGTGGTCTAGAGTTGGCTATTGTTACACTCAACCCATTTGCATGTCCGGCATGCTCCAAAGGTACTCTGGTGAAGGTCGAGGTTGAGGCGGCAACTATCACCGAGGCAAAACGCCATCCAGTCATTGTCACAACACAATGCCCCAATGGTCATTCTATCGTTGTATTCGTAGACAAGAATTTCCAGGTCCGTGATGTCGAGGCTGTTGCAGGAGCAGCCAAGAAACAGGAGGACGCCGTCGACAAGACAAAGTCATGGTTTGATTCCCTGTAGTTTTTCCGGCCAATTTAGCTCTTCCCATAACGGGATGGGATATTATTTGATAATACAACTTACGAGAAATGCTTATTACATGGCAATCTAGGCTTTGTTTAATAGAAAGGCTATCTTGCGTAACTATTGCAGGAAAGGGACTTGCAGACGACTCAACGGATGGCGAGGCTCGGTAATGTATGGTATCTTTGTAATCAATGACGCTGGTGAGACCATTGCGTCGATTGGCTGGGAGAATCTTAAGGGTGACTCCTCGCTCTTCGGAGGCTTTCTCTCTGCGGTTCAAATGTTTATCAAGAAGATATCAGGTACTGAGATTGAAGAGCTCCGCTTTGGAGACCTAAAGCTTCTAGTGGGTCATGCAGGTGCCGATTATGTCGTAACTCTTCATGCACTTGATGATCAAAAAGCAGAGGATCACAATCGTGAGGTCGTCAAGCTTGTCAACGAGAGCTCGGACATACGGATAGATGATGGCTTTCTGGAACTTGTCAATGAGATGGTAATGACGGAGAGCCAGGAAGAAGCGGAGAAAGTTCGTAGCGGCTTGAGGGCATGGTCCAGTGACGAACTCGATGAGGCTAAGAAAGCCGCAAGTGACTGGGGCAAGAAGGTGTTCTAGGAGGCAAGAGATTTGGAAACGTTCGAGGTAGCTCAGTTCTTCATCGCACTCGCAACAGTAGTTGCCGCTGGGGCAATCATCAACTACAGTTGGAGAAGATCATCGCAAGCCGATGCAGAAACGAAACGGGCATTTAGACCACTGTATTTGTTTGCGCTTGCAATGCTGGTATACGCAGTTGGGACATTCATTACCTTCCAGGAAGCTGCAACAGGGAGGTCGTTTCTGGTTGACTTTCTTGCGGACTACTTTGAGATTAACCTATGGTTCTTAGAGGGGCTTCTCTTCCCGTACTATAGCTTGTTCGTTATTCTAGTAGTTGAAATTGTTATTCTTGCAGTTGCTGCGTCAATGATCACGAAGCAAAGACTCTTCGGCCTAATTGTACTTCTCGTTGCTGTCGCCAGCGTCATAATCTTGGCCCAATCTATCGGCCTTCAGTTTCAGCATAGGATTAGCGGCCGTGCTGACTTCCTCTTCAGCTTGGGATCATTGGTTCGTTCAGCTATTCTTCTTGTTATTGCTATCGTCTTTGTCTGGATTGCCTATGATACCAGAAGAGGTACTACAGCAGCGATGTCTTACGCACTTATGATGCAACTTCTCAATCTGCCAGACCTCTATGGAGAAGGCTTTGGCGGAATTGCACTCCCAATATATGGTACCTATATCATCGTATTCGCGGCTCTAATGGGACCCGCTATGCTTGCATTCACTTTTCTTCGACCTGAACAGGAAATGACTGGAGAGCTGCTAGGATATGGAGCAAGCTTTGCTGGACCAGCATTGATAATATCTGGAGTATATGCTCAAGGCCTTCTAGGCGACATCGTGCTTACGAGTATTGTTCTTGCCGGGTCATTTGCGATAATGCTAGCGGCTGGAACTGCTGCATATCTCTTCGGTAGATGGAGAGAAACCAAACAGCTTCCAACATTTCTAATGCTGATTGCCTTTGCACTGTTTGCTTTTGGGCAGCTGTCTGGCATGCTAGGAAATACAGGAAATCTCCCGACCACAGAAGCGATTTACTTTGAAATTCTGTCTATCGGACTGGCCTTGACTCTACTATCAACCACGTCGATATTTGCTGCTGGATATAGAAGTGCCGGTCTGCTACCGTTCTTGTTCTATTTGCCAGTTGCCATTCTGATAGTCCAAGGATTTCCTGCACCCATAGAGGAAACCTTCCTGAATTTAATCTGGTTCGTGATTCCGCTCCTTGTGATGTTTCTGCTACCAGTGTTTCTTTTCGGCAATGTCTGGCGCAGAATGCGGAAACAGGCTCAGCCTGGAAGGCTTCGACCCTTAGGAATTGCCTTGGGGATTCTCTTATTTCTAATCATTAGAATCCCAATCCTACTGATTGGTATTCTTGGACTTGATCCTGGATACGCATTAGTCACCATCAGCTTCTTCGTATCTTGGATGGCACTTACGGGCAGGTTGGATAGAACTCTCGGAATGAGAGGTTTCTAGGAATAGATAATCGGGTTCCGCATCCATCCCCCTTTTATTGGTCAGACCGAATGCTCCCAGAAGAGAGGCCTTCATGTTCTGGTGAAGCAAGTGAGAATTGGTTATGCCTGTATCAACATGTCTGTTGGATGTTCTAGCGCAAGGACCTTCAGGCTCAAGTCATATACAGAACCTCGCCTAATTGCGACAATTCAGGAGAATCTGCAATGTCTCAGGAGAATCATCAAATTCAATATAGAGAGTAATATCCTGTTCTATAGAATAACCTCTGATCTAATACCTTTTGCAAGTCATCCTACTATGAAGGTCGATTGGAAATCTCGATTCTCGGATGAACTCTCAGAGATTGGAAGACTAGCTGTCTCAGCTGGTATGAGACTGTCGATGCATCCTGGTCAATACACTGTCTTGAATTCCACAGACAATACTGTTTACAGGAATGCGTTGGCTGATCTTCAATATCATTGTGACATACTTGACCTGATGAATCTTGATCTGGATGCGAAGGTTCAGATACACGTTGGAGGAGTCTACGGAGATAAGGAGTCATCACTCCAACGATTTGCTGAGCGGCATGACCTTCTGGAAAACACAATATCACGCAGGTTGGTTGTGGAGAATGACGACCGCAGTTACACGCATCAAGACTGTATGTTTCTTAACGATCTGACAGGAATTCCTGTGGTCTTTGATAATCTGCACCACAATGTCCTCAACAATGGTGATTCCATGATTGATAGCTTGAAGCGGAGCGCCACCACTTGGAAGAAACAAGATGGTCCGTTGATTGTGCATTACAGTTCGCAAAGCCCCAATGGTCGTCCCGGAAAACACGCAGCTACACTGGACGCGAATGATTTCACAGACTTCCTTCAGCAAACGAAGGATATCAAATATGACCTAATGCTAGAGATAAAGGACAAGGACATTTCTGCCCTCAAAGCCCTGAGAATACTTGCCGGAGTCCACGGCTAGTGATGGTGAACATGACCCCCAGTGAGAGGGGCAAGATTGCCTATGGCATTTCTTACCACCTCGGAAAGCGAGGGATGGATGTACATCGCCCTTCTGGATGGAATGAAGGACCCACTGTCCGTATTCATCAGAGTGATGACTTCTTGTATAAGCATTGGAGCATAAGGCCCCACAACGGTTCCGCCTAGGAGGCGACTAGTTTCCGCATCAGCTATGACCCTCGCAAATCCCTCAGGTTCTCCCATAGCAAAGCCCTTCGCCACACTATCATACCCTGCCTGTCCGACAAGAAGCTGCCGACCAGAGGCCTTTGCTTGTCTTAGATTCATCCCAACCGTTGCGATGGGTGGATACGAAAAGACCGCCCACGGCACTGCATTGTAGTCCATAGAAATGAACTCCTCAGGACCAGCGCCTTCAAGAGACCTCGACCAGTTATGCCAGACAATGCCAGATTCCTCATTAGCCACATGGCGAAACATATACTTCCCAATCGCATCACCAAAGGCCCAAATTCGCTTCTTTGTGGTTCTGAAATATTCATCAACGAGAACGAATCCTTTGTCATCTGTCTTGACACCAGTATTCTCTGGCTTGAACAAGTCTGCATTGGATTGTCGACCCACAGCTACCAGAAGGCTTTCAGCGCTGAAGGTCTTCTCTGTTCCGAATTCTCGGTCTCTTGCAACAACAGTCTTTGTTCCATCCGACTCCATCACCTTGATCGCTTCGTGGTTGGTGAGTATCCTCATACGCTTTGATAGCTCACGTTTCAAAAGCTCTGAAACGTCATGGTCCTCATTCTTGACGAGATATGGATTTCTTCCGATAATAGTCACATCTGTACCAACTGCGGAGAAGAAGTGCCCAAACTCTGCCGCTATGTATCCGCCACCAAGAATGATCAATGACTTGGGTTGTTTTGTCAGTTGAAGTGCTTCCTTGCTCGTCATGAAGTCGACTTTGTCAAGGCCTTCTATCTCTGGGATAACCGGCCTGGTGCCAGCTGCAATGAAGATATGCTCTCCTCTAATCTTCTCTTCGTCAACCTTCATAGTGTAGTCACCAATGAACTCGCCGTTCGTATGATACCAATCATAATCCTTCGCGGCATTGATAGATCTTCCAATATTCTCTGCATCAGTTCCCACATGAGTACGCATCCGCTCCATGAGGGCCGGAAAATCCACTGACTCAACAGTTGCCTTCACATTGAGCTTCTCTGCCAGTTGTGTCTGTACAATCACATCAGCAACATATGTCAGTATTTTAGTCGGGATACAGCCTCTATTCAGACATGTCCCACCCATTGGTCCGTTCTCGACGATTGCCACCTTCAACCCACTGTTGTACGCAGGTGACGCAAGATTCAGTCCTGCACCTGAACCAATCACTATCAAATCATAATTCTTCATAACAGAAATCCACCAGAAGTATATTAACAATTGTTTATTTCTTAATAAGCATATGGTTATTGGAAAGCCACAGGCGAGTCAATTATGATGCTTCGCCAAGCTTAAGTGCAAATCTAGATTCAATCTCGAGGAGAGGCTAGTAAATTGAGAATGCTCCAGATACATAGTGATGGATTCTCCTATGAGGCTAAACGCAAAGCACTCAAGAACGCTGAGGCTGTGAAATCGAAGTCGTACTCAACCGAAGACTCATGTTTAGTGAACTTCATCGCAGCTGAAAAGAGTGACGAGAAGGACGTCATGTCAGCGTCAAAATTGACAGCCGACATGATAGCTAAGGCTGCGGATGAGGTCAAGGAGAAGAACATCGTGGTGTACCCATGGGTTCACCTTAGTGAAGACCCATCTCCTCCAGGCACAGCCCTGAAGCTTCTCAAGAACGTCGCAAAAGATCTTGAATCAAGAGGGTTCAAGGTAGTGCGCGTTCCATTTGGCTGGTACAAGTCCTTTGACCTCCACTGCAAAGGACATCCTCTCGCAGAACGATCTAAGGTGCTTGACATCTCAGTCGAAACGGGAGAGGTTAGATCCAGAGATGCCACTTTGGGAGAGGACCTCACAGCAATTGCAGCAGAAGATAAGGCCACTTCAAAATTCTATATCATGGAACCGGATGGAAATCTCACTGACTATGAAGAATTCAATTACAGGAATCACAAGGAGCTTAAGATTTACGTTAAATATGAAACTGCGAAGGATAGGACTGCATCAGAGCCACCTCCGCATATTGAGATGATGCAGAAGCTTGAACTTGTGGACTATGAGCCCGGTTCAGATCCGGGCAACTTCAGATGGCCTCCACGTGGACTCACATTGAAGAAAGCAGTTGAGGAAAGAGTTCTAGCAGAGATGCTGGACTATGGTGCACATGTTGTACAGACTCCGGTGATATACGACTACGAACATCCTTCGCTCAAGTCGTACCTCCAGCGATTTCCGTCACGGCAATATGTTATCAGATCAGGAGACCGTGATTACTTTGCTAGGTTTTCCGCATGCTTTGGTCAATTCCTCCTGTTACAGCAGGCAGTGGTGTCATACAAGCAACTTCCGCTGAAGCTCTTTGAGATGGCTCAGTCTTTCAGACGCGAACAGAGCGGCGAGCTTGCAGGAATGCGCCGTCCGAGGGTATTCACCATGGCTGATATTCATGAGTTTGTGGCTGATGTTGAAGGTGCTATGGATGCGGTGAGGAGGCAGCTTGTCTTCGTGGAGAAGCTTCACAAAGAGCTCGAAGTTGATTACGAGGTTTCATTCAGAGTTCTGAAGTCCTTCTTTGATGAGAATAGAGATTTCATGAATGAGGTTGCAAGAACCATTGGAAAGCCAATGATGATTGAGGTCTTTGATGAGCAGTATGCCTACTTCATCTTCAAAGGTGAATGGAACGTCGTTGATGCACAGGAGAAAGCAGGATGCTTAGGTACTATTCAAATCGATGTAGAGAATGCAGAACGCTTTGACATAAAGTACATTGGGGAAGATGGCAAGGAGCATCGTCCTCTAATCCTCCATACTTCACCCTCCGGATCAATGGAGCGTATATTATATGGTGTGCTAGAACAAGCTCACAAGGATAAGAGTCGTGGGAAGAAGCCAAAGATTCCTCTCTGGATGACTCCATCGCAGGTGCGACTGCTGCCAGTGGATGAGAACATGATTGACTACTGCCTT
>JBHLPF010000026.1:0-44746 GCA_048939765.1 Promethearchaeota archaeon | reverse complement strand
GTTTTCGATTATTAGACGTCGAACGTTTTATTACCCGGGAAAGCAAATGTACAGGCACCTAATCGATTACACCTAGAGCGCCACTAATGGGTTAGGATGGGAATTCGCAAGATGTCCGGGAGATGGAAAGAAGTGACTCATTACTACAGTGGGTACTCCGGACGCCGTTCATCACGCGCACTGGATCACCTCATGATCCTTTGTTGCGCAATGTTCGTTATTGCGCTATGCGCCCCTAGCTACCGCGCAGCAGCGCAGAATCCAAATCTTTTGGAGCAGATGGAGGGCCATTTCGGAGAACTTTCTAACAACGCCGTTTCCTGGTCGATGTACCCAGCAACAGACACTGACAACTTGGCTCAAGATGAATTTGATATTGGACTTCGGTCCGAAAGCGCTAGCTGGGTCCTACAACCAGAAGACGGTTATATTGAGATTGATAAGGCAGTACTGCCTCAAGGAGATATCCAACTCTGCATTGACCAAGATTATCTTGATCAATTCTTCGTGTATGTACACGTATACGGTGGATACACCGTTGATCCTGAGAAAGTCTGCCTAGTATTTGAACAGAAAGATGAGTGGCACTGCGTTGATGTCGTCGTTACAAAGGTTGACGGCCTATGTTGCAGTGATTATTATTACAACTTCACCTTGCGACTGAAGGATGGAAGACCATTCTGCTTTGATGCTAACAACTTCCCAGATGATAGCATCTTCCCACCCTTCGCAATTAAGCATGGTGACTACACAGACTTAGACAAGGAGATTAATGCTTACTTCTGCAGCACCTGGAGTGGCTGCCACCTAGAGGCCCAGGAGTTCCAGATTTCCTTAGTCCACTCGAATATACGTTTTGAGCCAAGTGTCACCTTTTCCAATATCAAGTAGTCAAATGATTATGCTGGAATTACTCGTACGCCATTGTTTTTATCCTGCCAAAGATTAAGAGCAGACCATAGGGGTATGCTTGTTGAAAGTATTGATTCTAGGTTCAGGCCTTATGGGAAGGGGTGCAGCCTACTACCTTGCACACACCGAAAGCGTTGAACAATTCATCGTCGCGGATATTAATGAGAAGGCTGCCGAAGGCTTGAGTAAGGAATTTGGTGACAAATCTGTTGCAGAGAAAGCTGATGCCAGGAACAAGAAGGATTTAGAATCATTGTTCTCGCGTGTTGATACAGTGGTCAGTGCCATTTCCTACACTCTAAACGAGCTGCATACAGAGATTGCAATCGAAACAGGCACAAACATGGTTGACCTAGGCGGCAACATATTTGTCCATGAGAAGCAGTTCGCCATGCGTGATGCAGCAAAGGATGCTGGAATCACCGTCATCCCTGATATGGGTCTAGCACCAGGGATGACCAATATACTCGCAAGGGCTGGTATTGATCAGCTCTCAACTATAGATTCAGTCAGGCTTCGAGTTGGAGGTCTACAGCAAGACCCCCGGCCTCCCTTGAACTACTCGTTGATCTTTTCTGTGGAGGGGCTCATCAATGAATACGTTGAGCCCTGTCGAGTTCTAAGGGATGGGAAAATTGTCATGGAAGACCCCTTGGTTGGAGTTGAGGAATTGGAATTTCCAGAGCCCTTTGGCAAACTTGAGGCATTCAACACAAGCGGAGGCACGTCTACACTGCCTCTCACTTATGAGGGAAAGATAGCCAATTTGGATTACAAGACCATTAGATATCCGGGTCATGGGCATAAGATGTGGTGTATTTACAAACTGGGACTCATGGACAGCAGTGAAATTGAAATTGACGGTGTGAATGTCGCTCCCCGTAGGGTTTTGGAACGGCTTTTGGAGGAGAACTTGCCACCTACTGGAAAGGATGTGACGTTGGTTCGCTGTACCATTGAAGGATGGGAAGGCAAAGAGCCAAGAACAATCCAGTATCAGCTTATTGACTACTTTGATGATTTAACCAAATTGACCTCAATGATGCGCACGACATCATTTCCTGCTGCTGCGGTGGCGGTGATGTGCGCAGATGGAACAATCACCGAGCGAGGAGTTCTGGCACCTGAAGTGGCAATACCTCCGCAGGTCTTTATCGAAGAGATGCGCAACAGAGGCATTGACATTGAAGAGAGCGTTTTCTGAATTGACACATGGAAGTCAGTTCAGGGAAATGTTATCAGGCACTCGGACACCCTAGTCTTTTGGGGAATCAATTTGGGAAAGTATGAACATATCTATGAGAAAATACTTGATGCACGTGAGGTCTTGAAAGGAATCAAGCATGTCACCAGACTAGATCGCTCGACCACCTTCAGCAGAATGACTGGCGGCAATGTATACCTCAAACTTGAGAATCTCCAGAAAACCGGTTCCTTCAAAGTGAGAGGCGCTGCTTATGCAATGTCCCAGTTAAATGATGATGAAAAGAAGTCAGGAGTCATTGCAGCGTCTGCGGGCAATCATGCTCAGGGAGTCGCCTACGCGGCAAAGCGACTTGGTCTGAAGTCAACTATTGTAATGCCACGCTTCTCGCCAGTTGCGAAGATTCAAGCCACTCAGGGGTATGGCGCGGAGGTGGTTCTTCATGGAGATGTGTTTGATGATGCGCTAGCTCGCGCCAAAGAACTCGCTGAAGTGAGTGGTGCAACCTTCCTCCATCCATTCAATGATGAGAATGTGATTGCCGGCCAGGGAACGATAGGTCTTGAGATTCTTGAAGAACTTCCCGAAGTGGATGTAGTTGCGGTGCCAGTGGGAGGTGGAGGTCTCTCGACTGGGATTGCTATTGCAATAAAGGAGCAAAAGCCCGAAGTCGAGATATATGGAGTCGAAGCGGACTCTGCAGCATCGATGAAGGCGTCTCTGGAAGCAGGCCGAGTCACAAAGGTCGAAGGTTTGGATACAGTGTGTGACGGGATTGCAGTAAAGATGCCGGGACGGCTGACATTCAAAATTGCAAAAAACCTTCTCACTGATGTCGCCACCGTGAAGGAACTGGAAGTCACAAGGACACTCTTCCTTTTGCTTGAACGCGCAAAGATAGTGGTGGAACCTGCTGGTTGTGTGGGGCTAGCGGCGTTCCAACATGGACATATCGATATTCAGGAGAAGAATGCAGTTGCGGTATTATCGGGCGGCAATATCGATATGAGCTTCATGGCTAGAGTCGTGGAGAAGGAGCTATTCCGACTTGGACGCAACGTCAGGATAAAGGGAGTTATTCTCGACCGAGTTGGGAGTCTGAATCAAGTACTAAGCATGGTAGCCGAGTCAGGTGTCAGCGTTATTGAAATCGTTCAAGACAGATTCGACCCAGACATTGCACCGAACAAGAACGAACTCAAGATGGTCCTTGAGGTGCCAGATGAATCCGCAGTGAAGAGTCTATTCAAGCTATTCAAGACAGCAGGTCTGGAGTTTGAGATCTATGACGACTAGACGAGTGGCATAGAATTGACAAGCATCCAAGCATAAAGCAGTGCATTAACAAAGATTGCAGGCCACGGATTCTTGATTCTTGATGATGTCAAGAATATGATGAATGTAGCAGCTGTAGAAGCGATGACGAAGTAGAGAAGAAGAAGTCCTAGAACAACTGATGGTCCTGCCACTATTCCAAGAAAGGCACTACCATAAACCATTGCAAGAGCGAAGGCCGCTAGTGGCACTAATCGCATGATGAACGCCAAGCCCATTTCCTTGACTTGCTGCAGTGAACTCCTCCAAGATCTAGCAGGAAGCAGCAATTCACACCATAGAGCATCTCCAATTGATAATGGCAATGCAAAGAACATCAGAGTAAGGATTTCCATCAACCTATGTTCAATAGGGATACGCAGGAGTGGGAGAATAGTCGTCGTTTCCGTCCAATCTCCAAATCTCATCCAGGTTATCAGCCATAAGATGCAGATCATGGCAGGCAAAACGGCACTGGCCGAGGTCTTTAGCAGGCTCGATGGATTCGCCGGATCAAATCCAAGTCCTTCCAACATCTGCCGTAGCTCCTGCCCTTTCAGAATCAACATCAGAAATAGAACAAGAGCCATGGGCCATAATAGGAAGAACACCACAAGTCCAGTTGCATCATAGAAATCAAGCCATAGAAAATCCGGATCACCAATTGCCTGAAACGAATAGCCAGTGATGGCATAGAATGTCACCATCATGGAAGCCAGAGCGATGCTGGTCATCGCCGCTTTCGCAGTTGGAAGCCGAGCTGCTTCACATTGTATTGGTCGTGCGCTAATTCGTCTTGGAAGATGTTCAGAGACAATGATGAGTAAGGGAATGAGAGAAGCCAGCAGTGAGAATGCTCCTACCACGTATGCGACAGCTCTGTCTGTGTAAACAAGATCATACGTTCGGAAAGAGGGCCGCCAAAACTTCAGTGTGTGAACGAGTTGGCCTTCACCTTGCAGCGCTTGTATCATCCAAGTAACTGATTCGATGACTATCAGCTGATCACTGATCTCGGTTATATGATTTGAACCTCCGAGTATCAGTCTATAGGCTGTCCCCTGTGTTAGATTCCCATAAGTCACTCCGGTCTCTGCTGACGAGTTGCCTGTTATGGATTGGAACTCTGTTATGAGTTTTCCCGGAGGTATTAGCTCATCAAACTGACCCGATGCGAGGAGTGTATTTGTTGGTATTGATACAACATCATCAATCCAGACAGGGCCTACGGCTACTAGTGCAGTCGGCGACGTAGGCTGATTGTACATTGCAAGACCCACATGCCACCCAAGTGAGTGTCCGATGACTCCGTAGACCCCAGGAGCTGTGTCTGTATAGTTTTGCCAGACATACAACAGTGCTGCGTAACAGTCTTCAGCCAGCTGGTCATAACTATCCCATTCGAACAGGGCATCCGAGTCTCCATGCCCTGCCAAATCAACCGAGACGACAGTGAAGTTGCGTCTCGCTAATTCTATGTTGAATGCATACATGCTCTCCTTAGACCCACCAACGCCATGAATCGTCAAAACTACGGGCATCAAATCAGTATAGGTGGGTACCCTCGGTGTATACACCGTGAAATTGACGGAGCGTCCCGGCTCCACCTCAATTCCTGTCCTCTCCAGATCGATTGTTCCATGACCGCTTTCTGCGATCCAAGAGAGATAGAGTGAAGAAGCTATCAGGATTGTCAGGATGAAGAGCACGTAATAATGTACTCGTCTGTCAATCGCCATTAGCCACCACTTCTCTTTCTCAAGCACTCGGACTCAGCATTATGCGATGCAATCTACCGGTGAGATAAGCCTGACGGTTTCTGTTTTAGCTAGCTTAGTATTTCACACCAAGTTTCTTCGAGAGCTTGTCAAGCATCTCCTTGACCATTGCAGGGAGATCGTAGTCCGGCTTCCATCCCCACTCCTCACGTGCAACGCGGTCATCCAATGACATTGGCCACGAATCAGCAATCGCTTGGCGGAAGTCAGGCTCGTAATCAATCTCAAACTCAGGGATGTGCTTCTTGATTTCGTCAGCGAGTTCAGCCGGGGTGAAGCTGAATGCAGTGACATTGAAGGTGCGGTGCTTCAGTTTCTTATTGTCTGCTTCCATGAGGTCGATGGTTGACTTGATGCAATCAGGCATAAACATCATGGGAAGTCTGGTGTCAGGCCCGAGGAAGCATGTGTACTTCTTATCCTTCAATGCTTCGTAGAAAATGGCAACTGCATAATCTGTGGTGCCGCCTCCTGGGAGCGCTTCTGCACTAATCACACCTGGGTAACGCAGTGACCGAAAATCGATGTCGTATCGTTGGTTGTAGTACTCGCCGAACAGCTCGACGAATACCTTCGTCACACCGTACATGCTAGTAGGCCGAGTGATAACATCATTTGGAGTATTGCTACGGGGTGTTGAAGGACCAAAGGCCGCTATAGAGCTTGGCACCAATGCTTGCTCGAGTCCCAAAATCCGAACGGCCTCCATCACGTTATAGGTACCTTCGATGTTGGTACGATAGGCAAGCTGAGGATTCTTCTCTCCTGTAGCTGAGAGCACTGATGCATTGTGAATGACTATGTCGATATCATAGTCAACCAGCATGGTATGGAGTTGATTCTCATCAAGGACGTCCAATCTATAGTAAGGACCATCTTCCGTTAGAATTACAGGAGGTTTCTTTCTCCCAGTTGCGAGTACATTTTCGCCGCCATACTTTTTCCTGAGAACACCGACCAGTTCTGTTCCAATCTGTCCATAGCTGCCGGTTACAAGTATACGCTTCAAATTACCACTCACCCGTTTCTCTTGAAAACAGACCGCACTGCTTCCAATCTCGACCGTGAGGCCGAGGGAGCCTAGATAAAAAGATTGGGGGATGGGCGATTCCTCCGTTGCGTGTGAATTGGAGCGTGTTCTCGCATCCGACTCCGTTCTAAAGTTAGTCTCTCATCCCCTTCTCTGCGCACCTCATCTTAAGGGGACTATTCTGTCTAGGAACCTCTCTCTATTTCCTTCCGTAGGAGGGGGGCACCAAAGGGGCAGGGGACTACCATCTACCCATTTCATCTATCAAATGCACTAATCTAAGCATGCCTTTTTGGAAATTCTCGAGCTTGATGCTTTCATTGGGTGAATGACCCTTTGAATTGAAGTCAGAAACACCAATTGATACCATGGGCACAAAGTCCTTGAAGAGATACAATGGGCCAGATCCCGGACTTGTGGGATGCACCCGAAGGTCGTCAAACACTTTCGAATTCGCTCTCCGTACAACATCAACGAAAGGATGGTTCACAGGAGTCTTCCCAGCCGGGTACCCCTCATACCACAGAAATTTGATATCGGAGAAGCCGTGGAAATCTAGATGTCTTCTGAATTTTCTCCGAATATCCTCAGGATCCATTCCGTCGACAAGTCTGAAGTCTATTTTTGCTGAGGCCTTCGCTGGAAGCACAGTCATCGATCCTTCACCCTGGTAACCGCTTGTTAGTCCGCAGATCGTACAGGTAGGAGCATTGTAGTAGGCCTCCTTGAAATCTCGCCCGGTCATGCCATTTAGAAACTCCTTGACTCCATAGTTCTCTTTGATGTCTTCCTCTCGTAGGTCGATCTTGTCTATAGCGTCCCATTCAGCATCAGTAAGAGGCCTAATGCCATCGTAAAATCCATCAATCAGTATCTTATGGTCTGCATCTTTTAGTGATTCCAATGCCATCACGAGACGCTGAGGAGCTGAAGGAAGAACACAACCCATACTTGAATGCACATCTCTAGTAAGAAGCTCAATCTCCAGCTGAACATAGAAGATGCCCTTTAGTCCCAGCCATGCCTCCTGAAGGCCATCATAGCCCTCACCCCCGAACTCCCAAATTCCACCGTCAGCCTGCATGAATTCCTTGTTCCTTTTGACAAATTCTGGAAAGTGAATACTTCCGATCTCCTCTTCACCCTCAAAGACACACTTGATGTTCACCGGAAGATTGGTTCCAGTATCAATGAATGCCTTGAGCACCCATAACCGAGATATCGTGTCGCCTTTGTTGTCAGCTACACCGCGGCCGTAGATTCGTCCTTCTCGTATGTCTGGCTCGAATGGTGGGGTCTCCCATAGATCGAAGGGCTCTGCAGGTTGAACATCATAATGATCGTAGAACATCAAAGTCCTTTTGGCACCAACATCAAGAAATCCGGTGACAACTGGCGCTCCTGTAATCTCATGGACTTTGGCTTCAAGCCCCAATGCTTCTAGTTTCACTCGGAGAAATTCGGCTGCTTCATCGAGACCTTCGTTCTTTGCCGCAACGGAAGGGATTCGTACAATCTCTTTCAGTTCCTCTATCGCATTGTCACTGTTCCTTTCAACATACTTGAGAACGTCCTCAATCATGTGAATCGACCGCAGACGCTATGCAATCGGCAAATGAAATATGCTCTTGTTCAAGCCGCCTGCCTTGATGGACAGATTTACCTGCTTTTGCAGTGCATTTGAGATGGATTGTATGAATCTCCATACTGTATACCCTGTCCTAACTACCATTTTGCTCATAGTTCCAATGGCGTTTGGAACCCACATGGCAATTCATACATCCGCGGCTGATACCGACTACTTTCCACAGGATGAGTGGAGGACTTCAGCCCCGGAACTTCAGAACATGGACCCCGACATATTGCATAATATGCTGGAATACTATCAGACCAACAATGTCAGCGTCGATAGCATTGTAATTGTGAAAAATGGCTATGTAATCATGGAAGAGTATCCATCTACATATGGACCGAATTCAACTCATCAAATCTTCTCGTGCACAAAAAGCATCACTTCAACACTCTATGGGATTGCGATTGATAATGGGTACATTGATGGAGTCAACGAAAGCGTGCTTGGGTTCTTCAAAGACCGATCTATTGAAAACATGGATAGCCGGAAGAATTCAATCACCATCAAGCACCTTCTTACAATGACTGCAGGCTTTGACTGGACAGAACTGTATAGAGAGAGTGAAAGTGACTTTGACCAGATGACAAGAACTTCAGACTGGATACAATATGTGTTGGACCGTCCGATGGAGTCTGAGCCCGGTTTGAAGTTTGTGTATAACACAGGAGCCTCACATCTTCTTTCTGCGATTCTGCAAATTGCCACAGGAGCCACGATGTCCGAATTTGCGCGAACGCAGCTCTTCACCCGTCTCGGAATTCCTGATTTTGAATGGTCCGAGGATCCCAAAGGGATAACAATTGGTGGCACGCAGCTGAGGCTCCGGCCTCTTGACATGGCCAAAATAGGATATTTGTATCTTCGAGATGGTCAATGGGATGGAGAACAGATTATAGCTCATGGATGGATTAATGAGGCAACTTCGCCTTTTGTCAATACGACATTGAGAGAAGCTCCTGGACTCATTGAGAGTATCGGATATGGTTATCAGTGGTGGGTTCATTCGGAATTGGGGGCGTACTCGGCGTTTGGATGGGGTGGACAAAGCATCATAGTGGTCCCCGAACATGACATCGTCGCAGTCTTCACTGCAAGAAGTTCTGATCCATCAATATACGCTAGCAGGATTCTCACAAATTGGATTCTGCCTGCAGCGGGAGAGCAAGTCACAGAGCCCC
This sequence comes from Promethearchaeota archaeon, assembly GCA_048939765.1. Lineage (GTDB taxonomy): Archaea > Asgardarchaeota > Thorarchaeia > Thorarchaeales > Thorarchaeaceae > SMTZ1-83. The sequence continues at coordinate 35,697 of JBHLPF010000026.1, read as the reverse complement.
AATATTCTGATCCATTGGCGCAGTACATCTTTGGGAGTTCTGCTGGACTGTTTTTCGGTCTCTTAATAATCACAATGCCATTACCTGTTGCTCTGATTCTGGTCAAGGAACTGCCTGAAGAGTCCATAGATGATTCCTAAGAGGTGTTCTCACGACTTCTTTTTCCAACTCCAGCTGATAGCAAAAGAAACCTCGGAGAATCCTTATCAGTTGAGGGTCTACCTTTTGGTCTAGTGCAAATTGGGCGGCTTGGTTGTGCGTATACTACGTAATAACTCCCTTGACATGGATAGAGTAAGCGCGTTCATGCAGCAACAGGTTCGAAGGAAAGGAGTCCTGAGAAGAGAGTTAGCAGAAGAGATTGTGAATTTCCCCCCGTTGTTAAGACCCTTCCGAGAAGTCATATGGTATCTGAAGGAAGATGCTACGGATTGCCGGTCATTGATTGACGAATCCATCTCGAATGTATCTCTCACGCCAGACCAGCAACTACTTCTTTGGAGACCCCGATATGCACATTTCAGCTGGATTGAGGACGAGCAGAGCACCCATAGCACAGCCAATTCCGATCTTGAGGATTCCTGTGTCCAAGCACTGGTTGACGACCTGATAGCACGCAGAATGACTGCGCAAAGAAACCTAGACGATTCTGAAGATGAAGTCAGGAAATCACAAGCTGACAAAAGAGCGGCTTTGTCCTTCCTTATACCTAGGTTGCCCGACTCTATTAGGAGGCAGGAAGACATGGAGGAAGGACGTCGACCTAGTCAGGGAATTCTTGTCGCATCATCTTTGGTGATGGATTGTCCACAGGACAGCAGAATTATCCGAGGCAAGCTCGGTTCACGCTTTTGGGTGCATACAACCATGACTGAGTTTCGGAACCTTGAAACGCAAAGTCGGAGACTCGTGTTCCTCGAATCGCCGACTACCGGTTCATTACGGGAAGCAGTATCATTTGGTCGAGCATTGACTCGTCTTTGCCAGCTGAATGAGGACGCTATGAGCCTTGTGCATCGACAATTCTCAGCCCTTAATTCGACAGATTCCTAGGATTATCTTACGCAGAACGAAAGTATATTGAGGATTGGAATGTTCGAAATCCTTAAACACGTGGTTTCCACTTGTTTTCCACTGCATTACTGGGAAGGCTTGCTCTTTCCGGTGACACGCAGGAGTGGAGAGAATATCATGAAAAAGCAACAGATTGCCTGTCTTGTTTTAGCAGCTTTCCTAGTTCTTCCTGTTGCAGGTGTGCCAGTTGTAGCGCAAATGGACGTTACACCTGAGTTGAGCTTCCCGTTATGGACGCTCTCTTGGGATGATATCAGTGTGGCGACCGGTACAGGAATCAAAGTACTGCTTGACGAAATAGGCATTAATGTAGACGTCGAGATCAAAGATGACGATCCGATGTATGAAGGAATCTACCAAGAACCCAGAATATTCCAGATGTATGAGATGAGTGAAGGCTTCTTTCCTTTTCCCGACCGACTATGGTCCTTCTGTCACTCGGAGAATATCGTTGACTGGGGTACTAACCCATTCGGTCTCAGCAATGCAACGTTTGACGCAGCCATAGAAGATTTTCTAGGTGCAACGCCGTCCGAAGTTGCAGAGAAGGCTAGAGTAATTCAGGTGATGGCAAAGGAGAATATCGCCTATGTTCCCCTATATCTCTCAGATGACACTCATGCAATAAGAAAGGAATGGACTAACTACACATTGAAGAATGGTGGAATCTTCACCTCTTTCAACCCGCAGACCATGATCTTCATGTACAACACAAGCAACGTGAGAGTCGATACAGGACTTACCAAGACCTTCATCATGGCATTTCCATCAGATATCGCTGAGCTGAATCCATTCTTCTGGCGCAGCGAGAGATCGCATTGGTATGATATGCTCGTATACGACACACTCATATCGTACGATCTGGGACTCAATCCGATTCCCTGGTTGGCTGAATCATACGCAATATCCAGCGATGGTATGCAAGTCAATTTCACGCTCAGGTCAGGTGCAAAATGGCATGATGACACTGACGTAACACCAGAAGATGTGAAGTTCTCATTCGAGTATATGAGAGACGGGCCTGAAGATGGTGTTGCATGGACCTTCATGCAGCATGTCACGGACGTCACTATAGATGGGATGGTCATATCTGTAGACATTGACCAACCATGGGCTGCTGCCCTCAATGAGCTTGGCGAGATGTACATCCTGCCGAAGCACATTCGTGAAGGAATCCCGTCTGATGACGCTCGCTGGGATGACCCCACCAACTTCACTGCACAAATCGGCTCTGGACCATTCATGTATAGCGCTCGCGTTCCGGATGAGTACACCACCGTTGTCAGAAATGACCAGTGGTGGGGACCAGACAATCCTTACGTTGGTCAGCTGCCGAATATCGAAGCGGTGCGAATTGACGTAGTTCAAGGACAGGATGCGCGAATTCTTGCGATGAGGAGCGGAGCTGCGGATACCGAACGCTATGAAGTCTTCGGAGCGTACGTGAACACAATCCTAAACGCCCCAGAGCTTGATCTCGTCACGGGACTTCCATCTCAATGGGACTACTACATTGGCTTCAACCTAACCATTCCAGGCCTCGACGAAATTGCAGTACGACGAGCAATAGCATACGCCATGGACAGAGAATATCTAGTTCAAGTGGGAAGACTTGGATTTGGCACTATCACAAACAACACCATGCCAGCGACATTCTATCCTGGCTACTATAATCCTGATGGAGACTGGCCGGATTCGGAAACCGACATGGCAAACCAGATTCTTGATGACGCTGGTTACCTTGACATAGACAACGATGGCATCCGAGAATTTCCAGGTGCGTCACTTCCTGAACCAGGTCCTGATCTTCTCCTTATTGCAGGCATAGGAGCAGGAGCGCTCTTGGTAGGTGTTATTGTTACATACGTCTTCTTGAAGAGGAAGTAGAATCCAAAGAAAAGGAAGAGCAGCATGTTTGCTCTTTCTTTCTCATTTTTCTTCGCCCTCAAACTCTACACGCGCTATCCGATACCCTTTAGAGGACAATTTCCACAATGAGTCAAACTATGAAGAAAACAGCAGGTGATTCGTATTGGCTGCCCGAAAATCAATAGGAACAAGACGCTATATTCTACAACGATTAGGACAGACAATATTGATCTTGTTTGTCATAATTACAGTGAATTTCTTCATATTTCGAATCATGCCCGGGGATCCCAGGGCTTCGCTTATACGTGAAAACATGCCCCCTGAGCTTCGCCAAACAATAGTAGCCAGATTCGGACTTGATAGACCCCTCTTTGAGCAGTTTGTATTATACATTGCCAATCTCCTCCAAGGGGACTTGGGGACCTCGTTTTCACACTTCGGCGAACCGGTCTTTGAAACAATCTTTGGCTACAGATTCATGAACACGTTCGTGTTGATGGGAGTTTCTCTGATCATATCGACCATAATCGGCATGTTCTTTGGAGTCATTGCTGCTGCACGGAGAGATAGCAAACTTGACACGGGTTCAACTGTGTTCTTTCTGGTAGCCTACTCCATCCCTGTGTTCTGGATAGGCTTGCTAATGTTACTATTCTTCGGGTTTTACTTTAATCTAATCCCTATCGCAGGAACCATTACGCGGGGATACATTCATGCTAATTTCTTGGACTATATCCGTGACTACGCCTGGCACATGGCTGGCCCATGTCTTGTACTCACTTTGTCGTTCATCGGGGGCTTCTACTTGATAATGCGCGATACTGTCCTTGATGTGTTTACTCAGGACTATATGCTAGCCGCTCGTGCAAAGGGTCTCAAAGAGCGTACGATACTCTATGGTCATGCCATGCGCAACGCCATGTTGCCTATGGTCAGCGTGATTGCGGTAAACATTCCATACCTTATTGGCGGCGCCATAATGACCGAGTTCGTTTTTAGCTGGTCAGGATTGGGCTTGCTGACCTATAACTCGGTTCTTTCTAAGGACTATCCGGTTTTGCAGGGAATATTCCTATTCTACACCGCCGTGACTGTTATTGCAAACCTTGCCGCAGATCTCATCTATCTGTACCTAGATCCGCGGATACGATATTAGGAGGAGGAAAGCTTTGACAGATTCTGATGTCCAGGCAGCCACTCTTGATTACCAGCCACTGCAAATGCCTGAGGCACCACCCAAGGCATGGCATGTTCGTCTTGTGGGCATCGGTGCCATCATTCTTATGGCTGTGTTTACCATCGTCGCCGCAGATGCAGCCATTGCTTATGCCGCGCAATGGGTTGCAGTTGCGTTTGCAGGATTGAACTTCAATAATACAGAAGCCTATACTCTAGTGGTTCGCATCATAGGGATTATTCTGCTTGTGATGGTTTTATGGATTGGATTTCTGGGTAGACAGGTCTATGAGAAAAGGCCAGGGCGAATTGCATCTAGGCTATTACAAGTCGGTGTCGCTTGGTTTGTTCTTATCACAATAGGCACAGGAGCTGGACTGATTACATTCTTTGGACTATTCTTTTGGACTCCACGACAGATATCTCATTGGTCAACCAAGAAATTGTCATACTACCACTTCTCGGTTGTTGGTATCATAGGCACTTGGATGGCATTGGAGATGTTCCTCACTGAGGATGTCGTAGGTGCCAACATTCTGCCGAGAGTTCTATCACCACCATTGGGTATTCTTCTGTCCCGATTCAATTTGGAGATTATCTCCTTGAGTGCTATGTTTTTCGTGATACCGCTATTCGTACTGTTGCCCAGAGTATTGAAGAGCATATACGGCCTACGACGAGGGATTGAATCGTTTTGGGGCGACTTCGTTCGAAACCGGATGGGGTTGTTTGGGTTTGCATTGATACTGGCAATTGTGCTTCTTGCCGTTTTTGCTCCTTTTATTGCCCCATATCACTGGTCATATGTTTCAACCAACCCAGCAGACTTCTATGCGCCGCCCAGTCCTGAGCATATATTTGGAACAAACCAGGATGGTTCAGACATCTATAGCAGGGTGATCTGGGGTACGCAAATCTCTCTCATTGTGGGATTCTCAGCAAGCATTGTGGCGGTCCTAATTGGCACTATAGTTGGACTGGCTTCAGGTTACTATGGTGGCTTCCTCGATACGGTTCTGATGCGGATTACAGATGTGTTCCTATGCCTGCCTTATCTTCCACTAATGCTGATCTTCCTAGTATTATTTGGGCAGGGACTACAGAACGTGATTCTAGTGATCGCGATTCTTGGATGGACCGGAACTGCACGAATGGTCCGGAGCGAAGCGCTTTCTTTACGCGAGCGTCCACTTACAGAGGCGGCTCATGCGATAGGTGCGTCAGACAGTTACATTCTATTTCGTCACATTCTGCCCAACACTCTGCCGCTTATACTGGCAAATGTAATCATAGGCGTGGTGGCTGCTATTCTTAGTGAAGCTGGTATTGCCTTCCTCGGATTCGTAGACATTCATGGTCAGCCTAGCTGGGGAATCGTGCTCCATTGGGCATCCAAAGGTGGTGCATTAGTGAACCAAAGCTGGTGGTGGATCATCCCACCTGGAGTCATGATAATGCTTACAACATTGGCTTTCGCATTCGTAAGTCACGCAGCCGACAAGGTCGTCAATCCACGTCTTCGGGGGAGGGGAGGATAGAGTGCCCGTCCTGGAGCTTCGCGATTTGACCACTCACTACTACCTTGGAGGGAAGCCAGTACGAGCTGTCGAGAATGTATCACTGGAGATTGACCGACAAGAAACATTGGGCCTCGCAGGAGAATCGGGATGTGGAAAGACCACAACAGCTTACAGCATCCTACGAATACTTCCAGAGAACGGCAAGATTGTTGGCGGACAAATTCTATTGGACGGAGATGACCTCATCGAGAAGACTGCGGAAGAGATGAGGAGAATTCGATGGAGAAGTGCATCAATCGTATTTCAATATGCAATGAACGCATTCAATCCCGTCTTACGCATTGGGGCTCAGATAATCGAAGTAATGCGTGAGAAAACCGAGGTTTCAGAAGAGGAAGCTTCGGATAAAGTCAAGGCGCTCTTTGACGAAGTCGGTCTGGAACCCAAACGAGTCATGGACTATCCTCACGAGTTCAGTGGCGGGATGTTGCAGCGCGCCATTATTGCCCAGGCTCTAGCATGTGATCCTAAGCTAATCATAGCTGATGAACCAGTGACAGCGCTTGATGTTGTGGTGCAGAATAAGATTCTCGACCTGCTTAGAAAGCTGCAGAAGAAATACGACCTTGCAGTTCTCTTCATAACTCATGATCTCTCAGTCGTGGCTGAGAACTGCACAAACACTGGAATCATGTACGCCGGCAACATAGTGGAGCTAGGAACAACAAAGGCAGTGTTCAAGGAGTCACTCCATCCCTACACCTACAAACTGATAGGGGCGTTCCCAAGCATCAAGGGACCAAAGCGTCATCTCGAGTTCATACCTGGCTCGCCGCCCAATCTGCTTTATCCGCCACCCGGCTGCAAATTCCATCCTAGATGTCCATATGCCCAAGACATATGCAAGGCAGAATTTCCTGAGTTCAGAGAGCTTGAACCAGGACATTTCGCCAGATGCCACTTCGCAGGGCAGCTTGATTTCGGTGGTGATATCCAGTGAGCTCAAAGTCTATTCTCAGTGTCCGGGACCTGAAGAAATGGTTCCCCGTTCGCACGGGCCTGTTTTCCTTCTTCAGCGAAACAAGATATGTCAAAGCAGTTGATGGAGTAAGCTTTGATGTCCAAGATGGGGGTTCTGTGTGCATCGTTGGAGAGAGCGGTTGTGGGAAAACGACACTTGCAAGAACTATCCTCCGCCTTGTCGAGCCTACTGCAGGATCCGTTGAGTTCGAGGGCAAGAGTATCTATGATTTGACTCGTGAGGAGCTTCGGGATCTGCGATTAAGAATGCAGTTGATTTTCCAGAATCCATTCGAGGTCCTTGACCCAAGACTCACAGTTGAGCGACTAGTGGGTGAAGGTCTGGAAATACACTCGCTTGAAGAAGATGAGGAGGTCGTTCGTGAAAGAGTATTGGAAGTACTTGACGATGTGAGGCTTGTCCCTGCAAAAGACTTCGCTCGGCGATATACGCACGAACTCAGTGGAGGTCAGCTTCAACGTGTGGCCGTTGCACGTTCGCTTATCCTCAAACCCAAACTCATCATAGCTGATGAGCCTGTATCTATGCTTGATGCAAGTATTCGCACTGAAATCATGAATCTAATGGGCGCATTGCAGAAGGAACATGGATTAACTTACATCTTCATAACACATGATCTCGCCCAAGCTAGATACATCGGTGACTATTGCATTGTCATGTATTTGGGACGCATTGCGGAGATGGGTCCAATGGAAACTGTGATCCAAGACCCTATCCATCCATATACAAAGGCGCTTGTTTCCAATATTCCAATACCAGACCCGACCGAGGAAAGAGATAGGATACTTCTCCCGGGAGAAACACCAACTCCTATTGACCTGCCTGATGGCTGCCGATTCAAGCCAAGATGCCAGGAATATAATGAAGAATACTGCAAGACGGAAGAACCCAACCTAGTAGAGGTGTCACCAGGCCACTTCGTGGCATGCTATGCACTCTGACTCCTGCAAAGGCTTTAATCCAAGTCAGCGAGAATATACGAGATCATGATGATTAGCACGCCGAAGAGTGACTGGCCTGCTCTCAAGTCAGTCTACTACTCGACTATCTTCTGCAGTCTAGGGTTCTTCCTCGTATCATTCCTTATTCCAATCATTGCATACACTATCATGGGAGTCTCTGCAATAGAGGTAGCATTTGTCTTCTCAATGCTCACACTGGGAACTGCCTTGTTCTCACCGATTGCGGGAAGATTTGCGAAGAGTGGTCGTCGAAGAGAGTCGATTACAGTTGGGGCTACTGTCAGAGCTCTGGCATATTTTGGAATGGCGACTTCCATCTGGCTGAATAGCATACAACTCCTCATCATGAACAGTCTGCTGTGGGGATTGGGTGCCGCCTTCTATCGAGTGGGCAGTGATGCAGAGATATCCGAACGTGTAAATCGAGAAAACAGGGCGGAGGCGTTTGGACGTAGAGAATCTTATGGCGCTACTGGCAGCGTCATTGGCGCATTTGTTGGATTTAGCATCATGTACATTATTAGCATTGAAGCAGTTTTCCTGTTCTTCGCCGTAATGAATATCATTGGCGGACTAATTGTTATCAATCACCGTCCACCACTTGAAGTCCGTAAAGGGGTGACGGCCATCCCAAAGGCACAAAACGCGGTGGGTGCGGGCATCATTGCTCTTCTCATCGCAGCCGCACTAGATACTTTCATCACATCGCTGCTCTCCCCCTTTGTCGAGATATTCATTCTCCACTATTATCCAGAACTTGACTTTTTCATCTTGGCGCTTGTCTATCTGCCTGCAGGAGTAATATCAGGGATGTTCGGTGCGCCCCTAGGGAAATACGCAGACAAGCGAAACAAAGTCAGAATAATAGCAGGAGCTGTATTTGTAGGAGCAATAGGAATGCTCACTCTGGCATTTGTGCCAGCCATCCTCCCAGTCCCTTGGCAAGGGCTTTCAGCAATTGCCATGCTTTTCACAATTGGTAGTATCACTGGTGTGATGGCATACACCGTCATGTCGTCGGTTCTAGGCACTGCCTATGAAGGAAGGGCAGGCGAAGGTTTTGGCATGTTTGAGGCGGCAATGGGATTTTCCAAATTCTCAGCTCCGCTGGTTGGGGGTCTCTTGTGGGACTTCATCGACCCAATAGTACCGTTCCTGTTTGTAGGACTATCTGGATTTCTGCTTATCCCAATCTATGTCCAGGGAATGCGCAAGTACGAAAGCGCAATTAGGCTCAGTGATGCAAAATCCTCGCCTGTCAATGCGCAAGAATTATAGCATAGCATATTCCGTGAACTCCGAGGAACCGCTATAGTAGGTGTAATCCAATGACTGTGCGTGTTGGTATCAATGGATTTGGAAGAATCGGGCGAGGCTTTCTAAGGTCCGCCCTTTCGAAAAAAGAGTTCGAGGTTGTCGCGCTCAACGACTTAATGGATCTGAAGTCGCTTGCGCACCTCATGAAATATGACACTGTGATGGGTAGATTCGAAGGAAGTGTTGAGGCTGGCAGCGACACCCTAACTGTCGAGGATCAAGAGATGAAGGTGGTTTCTGAGAGAGACCCCGCTAATCTCCCCTGGAAAGACCTGGATGTTGACATCGTAGCCGAATGTACAGGCTTCTTCAGAAAGAGAGTAGATGCAGAGAAACATATCTCAGCTGGAGCAAAGAAGGTAGCATTGAGTGCACCTGGCAAGGGTGGCGAGATGAGGACTGTAGTCTTGGGAGTGAACGATGAGGACTATGATCCAGAGAAGGATGATGTGATCTCAAATGCGTCTTGCACCACGAACTGCCTCGCCCCTATGGTCAAGGTTATCGACGAGAGCTTTGGACTTGTGAGAGGCCTCATGACAACGATACATGCAGTGACAAATGACCAAGTAATACTTGATGGGCCACATAAAGACCTCAGACGTGCGAGAGCAGCATGCTGGAATATCGTGCCCACAACAACTGGTGCAGCGAAAGCCATAGGTCTTGTATATCCAAAGGCCGCCGGTAAGTTGGATGGCATGGCTTTACGCGTACCCGTAATGGATGGATCGATAGTGGACCTTAGCGCCATTGTAGAGAAAGAAACTGATGTCGCTTCAGTAAATGCGGCGTTCAAAAAGGCCTCGGACGAAGGGCCATTAGCCGGTTATCTTGCCTACAGTGAAGAACCACTGGTGTCGTCTGACATTATTGGCGACACGCACTCATGCACGTTCGACTCGTTGACGACTACCGTTTCCGGAAATATGGTCAAAATCCTTGGATGGTATGACAACGAACAGGGATACAGTCAGCGTCTAGCTGATTTAGTTGGCATTATAGCTAGTAAGATGTAGAGAGCTCCCTTTGGAGCTCTCGATTCTGCGTGGTTTCGGAGTCCAGACCTGAATCAAGTGATTATCGTGTTGAAAGAACCAATCAGCAAGATTGATGCAGAGCAGGGAAAGCTCTACTTCAGAGGAATTGAAGCAACTGAATTGGCACGAACAAGAAGTTTTGAGGATGTAACATATCTTCTCATCTATGGGAAGCTCCCTAGCAAGAGGGAGAGTATGAGCTTTCAGGAACGGATGCTAACATATAGGAGATTACATGAACAGGAACTGCCTCGGATTCTAAATGAGCTAGAATCAGGTACTGGTCAGCTAGCTCGGCGAGTAGTTGACAACATCGATAGAACTGAAATGATGGGATTGAAACCACTTGCAAACCGAGTCAGTCATTTCTCCGTAGAATATGACCTTGATGCTCTCGATTCACTACTTGCCTTTGTTTCACTTGCTCCCATGGTACTAGCGGCAGGATGGCTATATCTCAAGGGCAAGCCCATCGTCATTCGCAATGAGATTCTTGGTTACGCACACAACTTTTTCTGGATGATGAAAGGAACGGATCTTTTGCCTCAGGACGAACGGGATCTTGAATCATGTTTCATTCTTCATATGGATGATCCAAGCAATCCATCACTTAACGCACTTGAGAAATCGGTCAAGGGGGGCAGCTCCCTTTCTGAGTCGCTAGCAACGGCTTTGAACCATCATATAGACCCTCTTCATCATGGAGCAGGAGAGGCTATGATGAAGGCAATGATGGAGATCGGGGATTCCGGGAATGTCGAGGACTATCTCACTGAAGCCATAGAGCACGGCGAGCGCGTCTACGGACTTGGACATAGAATCTACAAGACGATTGACCCCAGAGCGGTAATGCTGCAAGAGATTCTAGAAAGAAGGGCCACTACTCAAGAAACAATATCTCTATACAAAAGAATACAGGAAACCGCTAGAATAGGTATGGAACTGATTCTCCAGCGAAAAAACAGAAATGTCCATCCCAATGTCGATCTCTACAACGCAGCTGTCTACTATTCATTTGGAATTCCATACTATTTGAACACGGAGTTATTCGCGGTTTCTAGAACAGCAGGTTGGGCGGCTCACATTGCTGAATGGATGGACCTTGTTTGATGACATTAGAGCTCTATCTAGCCAGTGTTTATAGGTAGACAAATGGAAGAAGAACCTGTGATCCAAAGTGAGTAATAGCTCAGGCTTAGGATGCAAAGTCGCTGGAATCATTGGACTTAGCTTCTTTCTCCCTTTGATCTTCATACTGGCGCTATTCCAATCTCTTGGGATTGGAGCATATGTATATTCAATTGTCATTCCAATCTTCCTAGGTATTGGAGCAGTCTTTCTTTTTGTTTTCGGAATAATCATGGTTGCGGTTCGGTCGGCTACAAGAAGAACAATGCAATTTGACCAAGCAGTATCTCGGTCCTATGAATTGGGAATGATTTCTGATGACGATTTCATGGATGCCGATGTTACAGACCAATATCCCTCAGGAGCGCAGTATAAGATTCCGGTCTACTGTCCCTTCTGTCAGAGGACAATCGAGCTTTACAGAGTGGAATGGAGCGGGGCCAGCAGTCTTGTATGCCCAAACTGCAATAGTCATGTAAGAGTTGAGATTTCAGAGGAGTAGAAAAACATCAATTGCACATGCCACTCGCGTGAGTATCACCTGCATGATACTCTGGATTATGAACGCACTTTCTGTATCACAACGCATGGAAGCTCCTAATCAAGCGCCTTCTACCGATGTGGCTTTCGTTTCTCTAACAAGAAGTCTAGTAAATACCTCAGGAGCAAGACCACATTGTCCAGAGTGCAATGCAGAGATCGATTTTAGTCACGATATTGAATGGTTGGGTCCCACTGCGTTCATCTGTAGGTCCTGCAGAAATGTGATTGAGCTCCACCGAGTTGTGGAATCCTGATTCTGTTATGAAACGAACTTGAGGTCCCAGCCTTCAGTCGATTCTATTGCAGCCTCTCGCTCCTCGTCACTTAAGGGATGAATCGGGGCCCTACATGAACCCCCAGCTAGTCCAACATAATCCAGAAGCGCCTTGATTACCGGCACATTGTTTGCAGTACCCCTTCCCTCTCTGAGGAATTCCAGCTGGGATATCATCGATTGAATACGCATTGCTTCATCAAAGTTGTTCGCCCCTAAAGCTGCAAACATCTGTTTGGAAACATGAGGAGCAAAATTCCCAAGTCCAGAAGTGAATCCTTGGGCACCGGCTAGCCAGAAGAATGGAGCAAACCTCTCAGCGGTACCACATGACCAGACTATGGACCTCCCCAGTTTCTGAACACTGTTGGCAAAGTCAACAATGCGTCCAAATGAATACTTGACACCAACCAGATTCCTGTGACTGATGAGTCTACTGAGAACTGCATCACTGAGAAGAGGCCCTTTTTTGTACAAAACCACTCCGATGCCTTTCGAAGCATCAAGGATCTGCTGATAGTAGTGAAGAATGCCTTCTTCCGAAGAGAATACATGCTGAGGATACATGATCATTACACCATCCGCACCTAGAGCCATGGCCTGCTCCGTCATGTCTATGGCTGTCCCTATGGAGTGGCCCACTCCAGCCATCACTGCTATTCTACTTCCTACAGCGTCAATCGTGGTTCGGACCATATCAGTCCATTCACTCTCAGAGAGGGAGTAAAACTCGCCTGTGTTACCGCAGGGCACGACCAATCCAATTCCTTCCTCGACAAGGAACCTCAGGTTCTTGTCGATTCCACCAATGTCCAATTCCTTGAGGTCCTCAGAAAACGGAGTTGCAGTCGTTACAGATACACCTACGAGGGCATCCCGTAGCTTTATGTGCTCCATCTTGTATTTCGCCAATGGAACTTCATCTAGTCCCGACTCATATATGCGGCGATATGTGGGAGAATAGAAACAGGGAGTCACCCCTGCTTGGCTAAAGTTGAATCTAGGGGATTGATTGAACAGTCTTCTTTCTTTGACTAGGTGGCACTGTGAAGTCCACCTCAATTTCTTGGAAGGTGTTGCTGCATGGATTGCCTCTTGCCACATGAATCCTGATATCGAACTCTTCAGCACTTGTCTTTAGAACTTCAAGTATATAGCCATAGGAGGTTTCACCTAGAAGCGGATCATTGGGATTGCTTGTTCTATGTCTACATATCGAATTGTAGCCTCGCGATTCGCTGTGAGTGCAAAGTATCTCAATCATGTCGCCAATAGAAACAGCTGTGTCGAGCATCCTCGATGCTACCTGGCGTCTATGCTGACTATCTTGAATAGGCCCTCCAGCTTCACGCTCCTCGCGACTGGCTGCCTTTAGATATTCCATGGTAGGAAGCTTAAGATGATGATTCGCGCGGCTTATCATTGCTGGCAGTTTCTCAATTTCCATAATCCCATCTCCGATTTCGATAGCGCCGACTTCTTCAGGAGTTGCCAATATGAAGTTGCACCACTGATACCTACTTCCCGTTTCCAAGTCAGACCTAACCAGTTCTCCGGCTCTGTCGATGGTTTTGCATTCCCTTAGGACTCTTTCAAGCAACACGTCATACGCTGTGTCAGAATTGGCTAGCACAGTTGAACTGCATACAGAGAGGCCCCATCTATTTACCCCAATCGATACACCCATCGGATTACCAGACCCTATGTGGACACCAGTCACCGCAAAAATCGTATCATCAAACACAGCATGGTCATGGAAGTCTGTGTAGACAAGATCTCTATTCTTGAGCATGAAATACCGCGGACCAATTATCTTGGCGGCGAGAGTGCAACCTTCGCTCATGATGAAACGATATCTCTTCTCTTATTTCAAAGTGATGGTATAACATTGTGCAGAAGGTGTGTCAAATTCAACCAATCATCATATATGACATATTGACCTCCATTTCACTCAATTCATAATGGGTGGCTTTGAAAGAGATGAGTCTAGAGAGTGTAACCAAACAGTACAGACAGAAGACAGGCAAATCTGCGGAAATATTCCAGAAATCTGTCATACGGCTACCGGGGGGCATAGGAGGGTCCGCTCCGACGTTCGATCCATATCCCCTGTTTATCAGAAAGGGTGAGGGGTCCAAGATTTGGGACGTGGATGGTAATGAGTATCTAGACTTCAACCTATGTTGGGGCGTGCTAATCGTTGGACATAGACATCCGAAGATTGTGGAGGGATTGCAGGATCAACTTGAGAATGGAACGATTTTTGGACTGCCTCATGAGGAAAGCATTGAGGTGGCTAATGCTCTTGCAGAACGCTTTCCAATAGATAAGGTCAGGTTCGTCAATTCAGGATCTGAAGCAAACCTGTATGCTGTTCGCCTAGCAAGAAGGTACACTGGAAAGGACAAGATAATCAAGATTGAAGGCGCGTACCATGGAGTATCTGATTCCTTGCATATCAGCAAGAGACCGACGATAGGCGAAGCAGGACCCTATCATCGACCCAGTAATGTGCCGTATGGCAGAGGCATCACTAGCGAAACCGCAAGAGACACAATCATTGCCCCATTCAATAATGTTGAAGTTATCAAGAGTCTTCTAGACGAGTATCTCGGTGAAGTCGCAGCACTAATTGTGGAACCTGTTATGATGAATGCGGGTGTGGTTCCCCCTAAAGATGGATATCACAAGGCGTTGAGGGAACTGACCGAGGAGTACAATGTTGTACTCATCTTTGACGAGGTGAAGACTGGAGTGAAGCTGGCACGTGGCGGCGCAACCGAATACTTTGATGTAAAGCCTGACCTAGTCTGCCTAGCCAAAGCCATTGGTGGGGGACTTCCGATTGGTGCTTGCGGAGGCAAAGGAGAGATAATTGATGGAATCGACGCAGAAGGCTTGTTTGGAACATATTCAGCCAACCCGTTATCGATTAGAGCGGCTAAGATTACACTGACAGAGATTCTCACCGATGAAAGCTACGCCAAGCTAGAGAAACTAGGTGGAATCCTCCTCAGGGGATATCAAGACATCATTATTGACCACAAGTTGGAAGCGATTGTTCAAGGAATCAATGCAAATGGGGGGATTCTATTCACCAAAGAGCCAGTTACAGATTATCGAACATGGACAAAGGTTGACAAAGCTAAGACCCACCATTATTGGCTCGCTATGGCAAATGAAGGCATTATCCCAATGGCATATGGAGCTGATGAGGAATGGCTTGTTTCAGTTCAACATTCTGAAGAGGACATCAACCAACATCTTGAAGCGTTCAAGAAGGTAGCATCAGGCATATAGAAGATAGGATGAATCAAATCTACCTGCCCGGCGCAATTGCATGATTTTGCTCTGAAGCCATGGAAATTGGTTCCATTGAGATAAGACCCGAACCCACAACTCCAGGCAGTGATATAGCCAAAGCCAGCGCTGCAAGATTGAACAACATCATGATCCATGCAACTGGTTGTACCATACCAAAGACGAATTGGGCGAAGAGCCCACCAACAACTGGGCCAATTGCGGCGCCGGCGTTTTGTGCTCCACTAATCAATGACATCGCTCGCCCTCGCTCATCTTCACTTGATCTCATTGATGCCAATGCAAAAGCTGCTGTGGATGCCAGTGGATAAATTGGGAGCGCCCACATTATTGTGGCAGTTATGGGATCACGAACCAGAGCAAATGCAGATCCAAAGACTGTGTAAGATAGCATCGCTAGAACCAGTATCATAACCGGACCTCTGCGGTCTACGACCTTTCCAATATAGCCAGTGACAACTACTGCGATCAGCGTCGCAAACGAGTTTGCAAGGCCAACATATAGTGCTAATCCACCGAGCTCGTCGATGATGATAATTGCATGCATAAATGAGACGGCGCCTATGCCTATTTGACTCAGCGCCACAAGAAGAGAGAGGCGCGCAATTCCTGGCTTACGTACTAGAGTGAGGAAGCTAGTCTTCATCTCTTGTGACACTTCTTTTACTGGCAGGTCTTGAACGAACACAATGGCTATGCCTGTGGCTAGAACGCAAGATATGGCCGCAATTCTATAGAGTGTGAACATTCCAATTGCATCATAGAGCAATCCACTGAGCAGTGCCCCCGCGAACCAACCCGCTGATTGAACCGAGATGAAATATCCCATTCGCTCTCCCTTGCTCTTTGTTCCCGTTGTTAGATGAGCGGTGCCGGCTGGCAATGATGCAGAGGAGAGCATAGCTCCAAGGACTCCGATAGCCAGAAATTGAAGGCTAGTGGTTACGAATGAATAGAGCACGAAGGTATAGGCATAACCCAGAAAACCAACAACCATGAAGGGCTTTCGTGCCCTCGAACGGTCTGAGAATGCTCCCCATAGATTTACGGCAGCCATGGTAACGAAGGACGGAGTTGCGTAGACAACGGTAAGAGTAAGAAAATCGGGAGCGCCTAATTCATGCTTGACAAACAATGTGGCAAATTGCCAGCTGATTGCCATTCCAGTTGATTGAAGTCCATAAACCAGATATATAGCAACCGTTGCTCTGTCACGTAGTCCCATCAGGCAATTGCTCCTAGAGTGAAATGCAGACCGCGCGATGCAAGTTTTAACGATTTTGGAGAAGGTATCAGATTCGAGCGATTTAGATATCTGGTGGTTTGCTCACTTGGCCATCCAGAAAGGTGATGAGTAGACAATGATAGAGCCATCATCAAAGGAGACCCATCTGGAGGATACGCACTATGTCCAAATTGATCTCCTCAAGGCAATAGCAATAATCCTCGTGATTTTGAACCACTCATTGCCCTGGTATTATGAGATCTTAGCTCCATACTGGACTCGGGCTTCGATTCCCATCTTCATGATAATAATGGGACTCAATGCTGCGCTCTCATTTAGGCGCAGAGGGCAATTGACACTGCGAAAACTGTACTCCGGATCGTATTTTAGAAGGAAGGGCTCAAGGTATCTGTTTCCCTTCCTGCTTCTTCTGGCTGCCTCATTCTTGGCCGGATGGTATTTTCAAGAGCTAGATATCAAGTGGTCAATCTTCCTTGGGATATTGCCATTCTGGGGTCCAGGCAACTGGTTTATTCCCGTAATATTCACATCTGTATTCTTCTTGCCGCTGATATTCTGGTCATTTGAGAAACACCCGAAGGCTACGGTTCTTGCAACATTTCTGATTGATCTGACAATGCATGTGATTTTTACAACTTACATAAGGCCCATGAATCTTGAGATGTTCAGTCTGGTTTGGACTATCTTTCGCTGTAATGTGCTAATACTGTTGTTCGCAGTGGGAATAGGCTTTTGGCTTTCAAATGGACATGATTTAACGAATCGCCATAATTATGCGATCTTGGCCCTTGCCATTCCAAGCATAATCTATCTAGGAACATGGACATTTCTGAAAATCGAGTTGCCTTTCTTGTCAGGGGATTATGTGCCATTTGTCTATCCATACTCGGGCCTACTTGTACTCCTGGGTATGAAACTTCTACCGTCTGAGGCGAATAACTTAGCAAGTCGTTCACTAGAAACTGTAGGAAAAGCAACATACCACATCTTGCTCTTCCAGATATTCTACTTCTCAATTATGTTTCAGCTATTCCCTATTGTTACACTGGAAGCATTTGGAGAAGCAGGCTGGGCGGTAATCGCATATTCCGTTTTCAGTCTTGGAGTAACGATTAGTGGAGGCTTGCTGTGGTTCAAGGCAGAAATGATCGCAAGACAATGGTGCAAGGCGGCTCGGTAGCGATTTGACTGCGAACGCCACTGAGTATTTGAGGAGCTGCCGTCCTGGTAAGGCTCAAATATAGTGAACAGGATAGACGGCTAGAAGACAGACGCTACAAGCTCATGCACTGAACTGAATTCACGAAGACTTCCTTCGAATCTCTCAATGATAGGACCAAAGATGAGATCAAATTTGTCAGTGAATTCTTGAACCTTAGAAAGCAGAATGTGGTAGGCCTTGCGCGAGATCAGAACTGATGAGAAACTCCCACCATGTGCGAAGAGAATCTCATAATCTCCGATTGAGACCACATTCAGTCCTTCTTCGCTCCTAGTTATTTCCTGAAAGAGAGATTGGACACCAGAGATTCCCGCAGCAGTAAGGACTTGGTCGATGTCTTGGACTTCTTTGAAGTGATGGTGAAAGACTAACAGGCCACCTTCTTGGATGATATACAGCTCAACCAATTGTTGGCGCCAGTCAAGTTCATCCAGAGCTGGTGACATGATCAAGGCATAGCCAAATATGATGAGCCCTATTACCATGAGTGCTGCACCAAACGCGTATATCAATTCCCCAAGGGCATAATAGGAAACATCGCTCCTGCCCAAGAATCCCACAAATCCTATGAGAAATCCTGCAACGATTTGACCAATGCTTCTTCGAACTGCACCACTGGTATTTCGTATCGAAAAAGTGAGGAAGAGCATAACTCCAATCAGAGTAACAATTGAGATGAACAAGGCGACGGCTTCAATATAATCGCGCGGAGAAACTATGGTAAGTCCTGCGGAAGCTAGACCTGTGATGGAAAAAGCGTGGTGAAGTCGATATGGCAGCATTCTCTCTATTGTTGAGAAGAAGGCGACTAGAGCAAGAATTAGGCACATATAACCTATCTTGACCCAGAAGATGTTAAGCGGATCATCTGTATAGAAGAAGTCAGCAAGCATAAACGCCGAGGTATTTCCAACCATGCCAATGAAGAAGAGACCCCATGCAAGCTTCACATCGACTGCCTTTCGAAATGGACTCCTGTACCACTGGCCGAGCAAGACAATCCCCAGGAGAAATGAGTAGAAGACAATGGCACCATCCAAAAGCAGAATGATGTCTCGAACAATGTTGCCTGGTGGAAATAGTGGCAGTAGCATAACACCCCTGTTCAGGTCACTTCCCGTGGGGTTTAGCGCTACGACTTAATAGTCAATCTTGGATGGCTGTATAGATGAATACGCAGTCTAGCATTCATCCATTAGGGCTCTCATTATTTCCAGAGGAGAGTCAACTGCGTTCCCCCACAGGTTCTCAGTAGCAGGCTGCAATTCCTTTGCACCAATCATTCGACGTATTTTGGCAATTTGCCCTGCATGGTATATCCCATGCTGAGAAGTCCTCAGTACCGCCCAAGCTATAGATGGCCCACCTTCGTTTGGAGAAATGATGCGAAGCTGTTCCTCAGGACACTCGCGGACAATCTTCGTAATCTTCTCTGTGTTCTCCTTTATCCGAGCGAGTACCTCTTCAAATGTGTCTGCTACGACGGGAGGCCCTATCGAGTTGTTCGCCTTATGGAACCAGTAGGTTTCAGCAGTCCCAATGTGCATCACGATTCCGGCGATTGACCTAGAGTACTCCTCGCTAGTCACCTGTTTGATTAGCTCTTCGTTCGTCAGATCCTCCAACACATGATGCAGATGTGTTCTCATATTCTCGTGTGCATGAATAACCTTCGCTCTAAACCATTCAGGAACCATTTCAGTCACTCCTATGTTGCACCTGGTTTCTTTGGTGGTTCCTTTGTGATGGTCACCAACTCATATTCTCTACTGCCAAGCCCCATCTTCTCAGCGTGAGCCAGCTGGTCCTCGGCGAGCTCTAGAATCTCTCCTGTTTCAGGATCTTTGCAGGCGTGCACCGCTGCGAACTTATCTGCCCCGCACTCAACATCGCCAGCTAGGGAGTCAGGATTTGCCGGCGCATCCTTGATTGCTTGCAGAGTGGCTTGGTCAATGGCAAGGGGATCTCTTGAGCCGAATATTCCAATATCATGCACAAGCAGCGGTGCCCCTACGTTCCAACAGTCGCATTTGTCACTGATGTCAATGGCGAGGTTGATGTAGTAGAATCTATCAGCCCCGATAGAATTTATCACGCCTAATGAGTTCTCGACGAAATAGGGTGGCTGTTCGTGGTTGGGTCGCCATGACATGGTTGCAGCTTTTGCCTCAACTTTCCTGCACACATCAACACAGTGATAGCATGCGATGCATCTCGCCTTATCGAGAGTTGCTTTTTCATTCATAGTAATGCATCGGGTTGGACAGACCTTTAGGCATTTGGAACACTCAGGCCCTAGGCATTTCTCCGGGTCGATCTTGAGATCTCCCAAGAAGTGCATCGCTGCCTTGCTCCGCTTCCCTACAAGTCCAATGCCGAGATTCTTGAGGGTGCCTCCTAAGCCGCCCAATCCATGTCCTTTAGCATGAGTGAGCACTATCACCTTATCGCAGTCATAAAGAGCGGCTGCAACATCTACAGTCTTCACGTGCTCACCATCAACTTCGACATTATATACATCGGTCCCCCAATACCCGTCTGCCATGAGAAGCGGAGCACCAACAGAAGCTTCAGTGAAGCCATTTAATGCGGCCATAGCAAGATACTCGGGTGCCGTAGAGCGCCCTCCATAGGCACCTCCTTCACCATAGCCGAGACCACACGTTTCTGCCAAAAATGGCACTCCACCTGCGGCTCTGACAAGATCAACGATCTTGCGTGCGTAAGCAGGACGCAGATATCGGGTGTTTCCCCACTGACCAAAATGAGTCTTCACCATGACTTTTTCGCCTGGTTTGATATCCTCATTAAGTCTTAATTCGTTGAATATATGCTCAAGTTTATCCAGCATATTATAGTCAGGACGAGCTTGTTCGTCACTGTAGAAGACCTTTGGTTTTCCCATTGCAAAACCTCAAAGGTCTGGTGGATTGCCATGTATTAATGATTGCGAATCGCGAATTTAGGCAACGCCGGGAATGACTTAATGGTTGCCATTCTCTGCTTTTTCGAAACCGTTTATTACACAGTTGCCTGCCACCACTGTCGGTGAATCCTTTGCGGAAGGGTGACGAGCTCCTAGTCGTTGAGAACCCAGGAGCGCACTATACCTCCTCCAAAGGACTTGTCACAGCTGTGGATGATGTTTCACTCGAAAGATGTGACTACTGCATCGAAATCTGCAAGGCAGATGTTTCTGATTATCAGGAAGTCGAACCGAGGCATTGTGTCAGATGTCATAGATGGAGCGAGATTGAGAAAGAATAGAGTGTGAGCGCACATCGGCGCCCACGAGTGAAATCCTCCACCAAGCCTTCGACGCAGGCTTGACTCGGTTCACGCATCTTGTCCAGTTTCCGTCCTCCCGGCTCAGGCTCAAGACGCGACAACCCTCTCTGAAGCATATATAGGCCTTCCCTCGAAAATAACCGCCTATTCTTCCATAGCACCAAAACGCGCCAAACTGATATTTCTACTCATAGTTGAGTTGCAGTTCCATTTCCATGAGCGTTCGGATGGTTTCGAAACCTGCATCAATGAAGGGCTGTTTCTCCAAGAGGTCACCATCTACTTCGGTTCGAATTTCCTTCACACCGTCTAGGTATAATCGAGCAGCAAGATGAGAAATAAGACTGGAGTCAGGTACCTCAATCAAAGCTGCTCCTGCCCTCAATGGGGTGAGGTCAATCCAGCCTAATTGTCTATTAGCCTCGGATCTATATGCGACAGCCAGTGTGGTTTCAAGATCCTTTGAAATCAAGGTGAATCGTGGCTCCCACTTGTGAGCCGCCTCGTCCCTCAATTCATGAAGATCAAGAGGCCTCGAGAAGAGTCCACCGAAGAGAGCTATGAGTCGCTGAACAGGTCCCTTGCTTTCCCACTCCCTCACACGATGAATCAGGGTTTCATCTATTGACAGCTCAGAATCAATCTGGAGCTTCAAACCTACCAGGACTCTGCGAGCTTCAAATGTGTACTCACTGAGGACGTCAGGCACCTTGATCGCTGACAGGGGCGTCCAGGCTGCAATGCGATTAGCTCGAATATCTCGTGCCCAAGCCATGACGAATTCAATAATCCCCTGTAGGCCCTGAGTTCTTCCTCTCATGATGCTGACATCAGACATGAAGGCAGACTGAGAATCTTCAGATCCGATATAACGAGAAACCGCGGTGGCGATTCCATCCTCAAGTCCTAGCAGCGTTCTTTCAGGATTGACAACGCCTTGTTTGATGAGGGCATTAAGCTCGCGCGGCATGAGTGGTTGAAAATCAGGAAGGTTTCCCTTGCCTTCATTATATACTCTTAACCAATCCTCCATTCGTTCATCGGTGAGCTGGGCAATAGTGGTCTTTGTCATCGGATACTTGATGTTCTCCAAAGTGTTGCTTTTGAACCTAATGGGTTGCAGATTTTACGCACAGAAAACAGGTTCCGTATGGTGGGCGCTTCTCGATTCCGGGCGTTGCATCTCTGCACATCAAGAGATGTTTTTCTGGTTGTCTGTATAGGGATCTATGCACGGTCGGTGCAATCACTCTATTTGCATCTCAGGCACAAATCGATGGACTTGGGTAAACAAGCCTGCCCAAGAGGAGGCCTCGCAGCCTCCTCAATGATTCTTTCCTATTGCTTCCCCATTGTCAGAGCCATAATCGCCTTCTGAACATGAAGCCGATTCTCAGCCACATCATATACTATCGACTTGGGGCTGTCGCATACCTCATCAGTGACTTCTGCGTTCCTGTCCACAGGACCACAGTGAGTAAAATAGGCATCATTTGTCTTCGCCATCCACTCCTTGGTTGTAATCCAGTCATCATATTTTGCGGCGACATCAATCTCCTTCTTTTTGGCTGCATCTACACCTTGCCTAATCATATCCTCATAGAAGCCAGCTGTCATCCAGTTCCGAGAATAAACGAAATCAGCTCCCTCGTAACCTTCTTCGAGGTCATGCACAATCTCGAACCTGCCGCCAGCTGCATTGGCGTTCTCCTCACACCACTTCATGACCTCAGGATCCAAATCGTAGCCTTTTGGATAGGCAAGCGTTACATCCATGCCAAATCGAGTGTTGATTAAAACACTCTCCTGAACAGAGCACCATGACCTCACCAGAGCGCCTTTTCCCCAAACTTGGAGGAATTTCTTGCCTTTGAGATCCTTACCTCCGTGCATCCTATAACCCATGACGTCTGCTAGTCCTTGACAAGGGTGGAAACGATCATGAGCCATGCTAACAATTGGAATGCTTGCGTACTTGGCATACTCCTCAAGCATCTCATGGCCTTGCCCATAATATTCGAGAGCGGTTTCTAGAACTCTGATGCCTATACCGACACCATAGCGACTCATGACTTCGGCTGCATCCTGAATGGTCTCTCCTGCAGTCTTCGCAGACTTGAGTCTCATGGACTTAGGCTCCAGGAATTGAGCGTGACCACCCAGCTCTGAGGCTGCGGCCTCGAATGACTGTCTAGTGCGAACAGAAGGATTGTAGAAGAACATCATGAAAGTCCGTCTGTTCAGACAATTGTTCAAAGGATGGTCATATCGATTGTTTTTCATCTCAAATGCAAGTTCGAGGGTCTTCTCAAGCTCCTCGATACTCCAGTCTTGCGTGCAAAGCAAGTCACGGCCATATAGATCGACCATTTTAATCACAAGAATCAATCCCATCAACTGGGTTTTAGGTCTGTCGGGAGATAGCAAGATTCACAGATTCTTTAAGCAACATGCCAGCAGCGAAAGCATTTTGAATGGAACTCGAGCGCAAGAATCTTGGATAGAGATGAAGATTGGACAGCCCCAAAGCACATTTGAGGAGTTTGCGGAGAAACATAATGTCCAGTTTAGCTTCTCTCCCGAGCAGCAGAGCCTGTTCGATGAAGACCAACCTGTTGTTTTGACAACCTCTCAGCTTGACCAGTTGACCGAGCAGATATCTAGGCAGGTGAGGCTGGAAGCGTATCTCGAAGCCAATGCACAACATATTGCTCCAATCTGCATGTCACTTTATGTGATGAACGACGACACATGGGCACTTATGGAGCGAAAGCCGTGGGATAAGGATAAGATGCTGGCAATGACTACCATGCCTTATTGCTTCTGGGATGCAAATGAGGAGCATGGCTCAAACCTCAAGGGTGTAAAGAAGTGGGACCTTGGGTCAACGATCATTGCGTTCAGAGGCAATCCTCCAAACCTCACGATTGAGGGGAATGGTGGAGACTTCAGTGGTTTTGCCAACAGGGGTATGACTACCTTGAGAAGGTTTGGTCTACCTGAAATGGACAATAAGCTGGTTCCAAGATATACCTTCCAGAAGATTCAGATTCACGCGGAGCTGAATGAGGCGAAGGTACTCCTTCATCCGAAACCTTGCAAGGAGTTTGACTATGACTTCTCAGAGCCTGCTAAGCTTTTCCACGATTATGGGGTTCACTTGGAGCTTCCAGGGGATGATGTCACTCTAACGGTGGAGAAGAGAAAGCCATCAAGACTTAGAGGAAGAGTTCATCTCTTGGTAGCTGGCTCGAATAAGCCTGATATAGATTCATTCAGGGCTCTCATGACTGATATTTGGTTATGGACATTTAATAGACTAATGGCTCAGAGAGGAGAGTATTAAGATTGTATATGATGCTTGCTTTGATTCTCTTTGGAGCATTGTCTTTATTGTTGGTTATCTACTGGCAAAAGAGGATTCGCCCTCTGGATAGTCTATTCACATGGTTCTATAACAGATTTGGAAATGACAGTGTTGATCTCTCTGGCCAAACTGAATACACACGTTGCATCTCTCATAATTGGGCCATGCAGAACTTGGTGCGTAGGAAACACTCGAAAAGGGGAGAGGCACTGCAGGAGGTAATGATGGAAAACACCCTTGCAGGCGCAATGATTGGCGGGCTTATCTTGGGAGCCAGTTCGCTCGTCATCGTACTGCTACTCTTCCAGAGCTTTATCTTGGCAGGGGAAGCTGTCTTTGTTATAGTTGGCGCAGTCTATCTAATTTGGGGTTCAGGGAATGTTGAAATGTCCTACAATTTCCTGACATGGCTTGGAGAGCAAGAGTCTGAACGTTTAGAATTGGGAGACCTGGCTTATGCTGAGATTTCACGGCAAGCAATTGTGAGATGGCAGAGGACTCTTGCGGTCATAGGAGTTGTATCTATCCTCGTTGCACCGTGGGGAAACATGTTCATGGAAGGACTGGCTCTGGGGATAGCAACATTTTACCAAGAATTCTTGAACTACATCTTCCTTCCTCTTGCAGAATTCAGTTTCCCTTTGGCTCTGATACTTCTCATCGCATTTTTGCCCGTGGTGCTAGGTATTCTCTACTATGGTGGCAGGTTTCTAGGAAGAAGAATAGGCAGACGAGCAGTGAAGCCATCTATCTAGCCCAAGTATCAAGTTACCTAGCAGCTCTCAGAACCCAATCGCCTGACCTATCAGCGATAAGAGGCCCGCGTACGGAAACAGGAAGACCGCAGCCACAAGAAGGCGCCGACCAATAAGGGCGATTCGCCAACCAGATGTAGGTGTCCCATCAGTAGTGTATCGATCCTTGGTGTCGAGAGGCTGCCGAGCCATCAAGCAACCACCAACCACGAGCAGCACGCCAATCTCAATGAAAGCAACAGAGGCGGCTACATAAGATACAATTGGAGCCTGGGCGATGATGGAAACAGCAACAGCTAAGACAACATCAAGAAGCAACAGAAACGTAGCAAGGATGAAAGACTTTTGGACTTCTCCTCCTACCATGGAATCACTCGCCTCTCAGGGCAAGAAAGCTAGAATAAGGACAATTGCCACGAAGACTCCTGCAAGGATTATCAATGGTAGGAAGATTGTTTCAAGTGATGCAATGAACAGGGCGATATAGTCCTTTCCGTCAAGGGCGACAGTGGTGCCGGAATCTTGCTCGCCGTATTGTGACCAATCAATTTCATCATTAGACTCATCATTCTCCATTTCCCATACATCCCGCATCAATCAAACGTTGTCCGTATTCTCCGCAGTACTATTATCATAATAATCGGTGACACCAAGAGCTACGCCCTAGCTGAAGCAGTCGACTTGACCGTGATTTCATCCTTGTAGCCCAGATCCAATTCGCCCGCAAAGTGACAAGCAACCAAATGTCCATCTCCAACATCCTCTAGAGGGGGCAAGTCAGTACTACATATCTCTTTGGCGAACCTACATCTTGGATGAAAACGACATCCAGTCGGAGGACTTATCGGACTCGGCACCTCTCCTGCAAGGACTTGTGCACGTCCTCGGAGTTTTGGATCAGGCACAGGCACAGCTGAAACTAGTGCTGCGGAATAGGGGTGCAATGCCTCCTTGAATATGTCGCCTGGAACCAGCTCCACAACTTGGCCTAGATACATCACAGCAACTCTGTCGCTCATGTGTTTGACTACGCTCAGGTTGTGAGAGATGAACAAATATGTCAGGTCAAACTCCTTTTGCAAGTCCTTCATGAGATTCAGCGTCTGAGCTTGAACAGAAACATCAGTACTTGAGGTGGGTTCATCCATTACAACGAATTTCGGTCTTAGAGCCAGTGCTCGGGCAATGCAAATCCGTTGCCGCTGACCACCGCTGAACTCATGGGGAAACCTATTCAGGTGGTCCTCGCTGAGTCCAACCTTCTCAAGCAGTTCAAGCACCATGGTCCGGAGTCGGTATCCCCTTGCAATTCCATTTACAAGTAGAGGCTCACCAACTGCGGACTTCGTTGTCGATCGTGGATCGAGGGATGCCATTGGGTCTTGGAAGACGATTCCCATTCGATTGCGTATCTTGCGCAATCCTCGACCCTTGAGTTCAGTAATGTCCTCACCCTCAAAGAATATTTGGCCTGATGTTGGAGGAATAAGTCGGATAACCGTCCGTCCGGTCGTGGTTTTCCCACAGCCAGACTCACCCACAAGACCCAGTGTTTCACCTTTGTAGATGTCGAAGCTGACATCATCAACAGCATGCACATAACCTATTACTTTCCTGAACACGCCGCCGGTGAGGGGGAAATACTTCTTTAGATTCCTAACTTCGATAAGAGGCTCATTCGCGCTCATTGTTTACCACCCCTGCCAATCATTGATCCCTGCGGGTGGAAGCATTCCACCCAGTGCTCGGGTTTCATCTCCTCTCTGGGAGGACGTTTCTCGGAACAGATGCCCGTAGCAAATTCACACCTCGGATGAAATCTACAGCCTGTTGGAGGATTAATTAGATTTGGCACTGTACCTAGAATCTGAAGAAGTCGGTCTTCCTTCTCAGTCAGTTTCGGGATTGCTTTCAGTAGACCCAAAGTATACGGATGAAGGGGATCACTGAACAACTCGTCGGTTGAGGCATATTCAACAACAACGCCCGCGTACATCACTGCAACATTTGTGCAAGTCTCAGCTACAACACCGAGGTCGTGTGTGATTATAATTATAGAAGCTCCGATTTCGCTCTTGAGGTCATTTAGGAGTTTGAGCACTTGGGCCTGCACAGTAACATCCAGGGCAGTGGTAGCCTCGTCACAGATTAGTATCTCCGGAGAGCAAGCCAATGCCATGGCGATCAGAGCTCTCTGCCTCATACCACC
Organism: Promethearchaeota archaeon; assembly: GCA_048939765.1. Classification (GTDB taxonomy): domain Archaea; phylum Asgardarchaeota; class Thorarchaeia; order Thorarchaeales; family Thorarchaeaceae; genus SMTZ1-83. Next base: position 8,344 of record JBHLPF010000026.1, on the reverse strand, counting down.
AGATAACTCGTGAGGGTACTGCTTGGCCACTTCTTCAGCATAAGGCATTCTTACAAGCGCTAGCATATCCACAGCCTTCTTGTTGGCCACCTTCTTGATGTCGCCAGAACTTGGCGGAGGAGGATCGTCTAGTTGCGCACGATATTCCTCGATTCTTGTCTGTATTTCCTCGGCTTGAGGTGCAGCTGGGTTCTTAGCGAGTGCATCCTCCAGTTCCTGAATCTTCATCTCAACAACATCTCGAGCCTGATCTTGGTGAAGTGAGATTACCTCGGCGATCTGTGAACCTACGCGAAAGACAGGATTCGGATATGTCGCTGGATCCTGAAAGACTATAGCGATCTTATTCCCTCTTATGTGCATCATCTCATCGACACTCAATTTCAGGAGATCCCTGAATTGCCTATTGCCATCCGCATCTAGATCTTGGAAAATCACCTGACCATGCTCGATTTTGCCCGGCGATTCAACAAGACGCATAATCGACTTGGCGGTCACACTCTTCCCACAGCCTGTTTCGCCAACGAGTGCGAGAGTCTGTCCACGCCTAAGTTCAACCGTGACACCATCGAGTGCTCTCACGACACCTTCGTATGTATAGAAGGATGTCTTCAGGTCGCGAATGTCGAGAACCACATCAGGGTCCGTTTCCAGCAATGTGTTGTCATTGTCAGTTCCAGTTTTGCTTTCAGATGTAGCCACTGTCTATCTTCCTCCTGTTTTGCACATAAGTGGAGTCTTGGGTCACTGTCAATTTCTGTTCGCTCCGCATAGTATCTGATATAAGTAGTTTCCTTTGCGCACCACTCCTAGGTGTGAGCGCTCTGTTTTTGTTGCTTGGCCACTGCTCCTGTAAGTCATGTGGACAACTCCGGTTTCCAATCACTGATTTCTGCCAGCGAGTAGTTGACCCAATGTATGCTTCTCTGGTTGGGATAGTCTCGTCCCCCGAACTCATCGTCTTCTAAGTTTGGGATCAAGTATATCCCTAACACCATCGCCTATGAGATTGAAGGCTAATGAGGCAAGAAGGATTGCCATACCTGGAAAGAAGACCAGCCAGAACAGTTGGAAGTGATTCTGCCCCTGGGCAATCATTAGACCCCACTCGGCACTTCCGGCCTCGGCTCCGAAGCCAATGAAGCTGAGTCCAGCGGCGGTCAACAGTACGCCTCCCAAATCTAGCGTCGCCGAAACTATCATTGGTTGAACTGTGTTGGGCAGCATATGCGTCACCAAGATCCTAAAGTCAGAAGCACCGACTGACCTTGCCGCCTCAACATATAGCTTCTCCCGTTCAAGCAAGACCTGACCTCGTACAAGGCGCGCATAACCGGGCCACCACACAATCATTAACGCGACCGCGATATTGTCCAAGTTCCTCGCGCCCAATGCTGCCACGATGGCCATAGCAAGGATGAGCCCAGGAAATGCAAAGAAGACATCAGTGATTCGCATCATGATTTCGTCAACCGCGCCACCAAAATATCCTGCAGCGGCCCCAATAAAAGTACCAATGATAATTCCAACTACTACCACTGAGAATGCTATGCGAAGATCGACTCTGATGGCCCATAGAACTCGGCTGAATATATCACCACCACTCTGGCCCGTACCCCACCAGTGCATTCTCCCGTCTGCACTTACACTGCCAGGAGGCAAGAAAGTCTCGGTCCAGATTCTCTCAGTTGGACCAAATGGGGCAATCCACTCAGTAAAGATGCCGAGGAGAGCGTACCCCACGAGAATCACTATGCCGACTAGGACGAGCGGACTCTTCCGGATGAGATACAGGCTATATCGCGTCTCCTTCATGCGTGGACCCATATCCTCCATGAACAACCCCCACCAATACTCTCGAACCGATGGTCTCATGATAAGGGCGATGTTCAATACATTTCCAAGGATCAATAGCAGCATTATATCACCTATTAATAGGCTCAGAATCATGGCGATAATATTGCTATAGACGAATGAAATGAAGTTCCAGAATTCTGCCCTACGCACAGAATTGGCTGAAGATATCATGTACATTGCAGCAAACACAATGGGTACCACATTTAGAACAGTCATTCCAATCTGGCGCCCAAGGTTGGTATCAGGTGACAGAAATTCCAGCGAGAGTCGTACAAGACTCAATCCAATGCCAAAAATAGCTACTGCAATTTGGATTAATCCAATAAATCGACCTTGCGGTTCGAATTCATCTCTCGCAGAAATCCTTACTTCAGTGACAGTGCTCTGTGACGTTTCTTCTTCCATCTCATAAATCACCTATCCAAATCGAATTCTTGGGTCCAACACTCCGTATATTAGGTCGACCATCAGGTTGGCGGTCACAAAGATGAAGGCGACTAAGAGTGTGAATGCATTGATGCTTGGTATGTCTGATGTGAGTATCGCAGTTGTTGCCCAACGTCCAAGGCCCGGCCATTGGAAGATGGTTTCTGTAAGCACTGCTCCTGTTATCAGGCCCCCGAACGCAAGCCCTATGACTGTCATCGTGGGGATCATCGCATTTCTCAAAGCATGCCGATAGATCACCACTCTCTCTCTCAGCCCCTTGGACCGTGCCAGAGTTATGTAGTCCTCCTTCATGACTTCAAGCATGCTTGACCGCATCATCCTCGTGATCACAGCGAGGACAAGATAGCCCAAGCAAACGGCAGGCATTGCTATATGCAGGAGAGCATCAAAGAACAGTACACCGTTACCTGTAATGATTGAGTCAATGAGGATGAAGTTCGTAATTGGATCATAAGGAAGATAGATGAATGAATATCTGTACCCATCAGGCATGTGAGGCAAGCCCCAGATGAAGAACTGGTAATAGAGCACGTATTTGAGCATCAGTGCAAACCAGAATATAGGCATAGACACTCCAAGAAGTGAAATGACCCGAGTCACGTGGTCTGCAAGTTTGTCTTTTCGAGTAGCCGAAACTATCCCCAGCGGAATGCCCACACCAACAGATATGACCATGGCGAAAATGGAGAGCTCAATGGTGGCAGGGAAGAACCTTTGGATTGTGACAATCACAGTTGCGCCAGAGGTACGAGAATACCCCCAGTCTCCTTGAAACAGGTCCCTAAGGTAATAGAAGAATTGAATATAGATAGGCTGATCAAGCCCGTGTTGAGCCATAATGCCTGGGATTGCAGTAGACGGAGTCTTCTCATCGATATACATTGCAACAGGATTGCCAATAACATAAGCCAGCACAAACGTGATTGCCAAGACTCCAATTATTACCGGAATCGACAGCAGAACCCGTCTCAAGATATAGTCTCTCAATTTCATCTTCAGGTCACTTCACGTGAAGGAGTATACCGATAAGGCGCCACTCCACTCTACAGACAGCAGAGCCTAAATAGCACTAATTTAAGAGTTTGGTTGTGAGTATAATTATGAAGCCAAAAGGGTGGGCTATTGGAAGACCCACCAAGAATGCTCCGCATCTGAGTCATTTATCCCAAAACCAGTATTCCTGATCAATTCTTCACTCAGCCTAAAGAGAAGCGCTCGCGCCATGGGAACACTATTTCACTCTTCTTGTGTGCTTGCGAACACCTACTAATTGTCCGCAATGTATATTAGCAAATGCCACATGAAAATTTCCTTACATGGGGGACAATCAATGACCCTCAAGTATCAATGATGGCTAGCCATCAGAGAGAGTATCTCCTTTTGGAGGAAGAAAATTGGAAAGAAACCAAATGATCGCCATCGTAGTGATCGTAATAGTGATTGCGGGCGCTGGCGTTGCCTTTGTTTTCATGAGTCAGCCGACGAGACCGCCGGAGGACATCTACGTTTATGAAACAATAGGCAATCCCCGCTATTTTGACCCGCACGTCGCTTACGACAGTGGGAGTGGCGAGATAATTGATCAGAGTTACGAAACGCTCTATACGTACCCGTGGGGTACTGGTGAGCGTGGGGACCACCCCGACGTAAACCCGACCGTACCGCTATTGGCTGCAGATGACCCTGTCATAACCGAGAACGGCACCGTCTACACCATTACACTCAGGCAAGGCGTCACGTTTGCTGACGGGACTCCATTCAACGCCACTGCAGCTGTGTGGAACTTCAAGCGAGCAATGAAGATGTTCCGTACCGCTGGTCCAGTGTGGATGATCGCCGAACCGATAAAGGGTGGACTGGCAGTGGAGGACGCGGCATTTGAATTCGGCCCGACCTCACAAGAGTTCATGGACGCATTCGATGCTTGGGATGCCACAGATGCAGTTGAGGCGACCGGCACCTACGAGATCACCTACAGACTGGCTGGACCGGCTGCATACTTTATCCCAGCAATGACCTACACAATTGGATGCATGATCAGTCCTACATATGCAGAGGCGCATGCAACGACTGCTGGAGCCAAGTACGGAGTCGACTACGGTGAGGAATTCAGCTGGATGTACAACCACACTATGGGCACCGGCCCCTACCAATCAGTAGAGTGGAGGACTGGCGAGTTCGTCAGATTGGTCCTAAACGAGGACTACTGGAGAGCTGACGCCACTGAGGCTGCAATCGCACCTCCTTCCTATGCTGGCTCAATCAAGGAGATCTGGCGCAGGACCAACGAGGACCAGACAAGCATGAATCTGAACCTCAAGACTGGAATTGTTGACGACACCTACTGGCCAACAACCCACGCAGATGAGATCTATGACAATGTCACAATGGGTAGCAACGATGCGAACATCTTCTTCAGGACTGGTGGCACCGCATTCGTGGTCATGGCATTCTCATTCCAGCTGGGTGTGATGAACTGGACTATTGGAACGAACACCTTCGAAATCCAGTCGCCATTTGCCACCAGAGGACTCCGGAAGGCACTTGCGAATGTATTCGACTTCGATTCCTTTATCAATGCGGTAACGAGAGGATGGTCATTCAAGGCACAAGGTCCGATTCCGGCCGGGATGCCTTACCAGAACGCTAGCTATTGGACCGAAGGGCTCCACCCTGAGACTGCAGCTACCTTCTGGAACGAAGCCATGAACGATTCTGCATTTGTGGACATCATGAACCAGGTTGATAACAAGCTTCTGCTCTACTACAACTCAGGCAACACTCTGCGTGAGCAGGCCTGTCTGCTGTTGAAGGACGGATTCGAGGCCATGATGGCGCTCGGAAGCCCGACCGTCAATACATCAGGCTTGGACAGCACACCAGAGATTGTGGTCAATGCCCTTGAGTGGGCCAACTTCCTAGAGAAGGAAGAGAACGGAGAGCTTCCAATCTGGCTCGTCGGTTGGGGTGCTGACTACGCTGACCCTGACAACTTCGTAACGCCATACCTGCATTCCAGAGGCACATTTGCTGCCCAGCAGGGGTACAACAACACTGCGATGGACGCCTTAATTGTTGAAGGCAGGGCCGAAACCGACCCAGCTGCAAGGCAGGACATCTACAACGAGATCCAGGACCTCGCTGCATACGATCAACCATCGCTGTACCTCTACTCAGGTAGGGAGTTCACGACGTTCAGAGCATGGCTCAAAGGTATCGGAATGAGATACAACACAATGCCCTCGTACTACTACATCTACCACGTGTACAAGGACTATACGAACTACTAGTATCTCATGGACTCGATAGTTCAAAGAATACGCAGAGGGTTGTGACCCTCTGCCCTCCTTTCTTTTTTTTCTGCAATGTCACAGCCCTTTCTGTCATGTCACTTGCGAATGTGAATTGAAACCAAATTACTGTGAAACCAACGGTTATATGGTGTGCCTCAATTGATGACTGACAAAGGGTGTCATCATGAGATCATTGAGTACAATCACGCCGAAACAATTCTGCACGATGTGGTGGGGAACGCGCTGGATCCGTAACCTCGTGTTACTCCTCATTCCAATTGGTATCATTGACGCCGCATTCACTCTACTCGTGACGTGGCAACTGGGATGGGAGATCGAATTCAATCCAATAACACAGTTCTTCCTAAGTGCCGGCCTTTGGCCAGTCTGGGCCTTGATGAATATCGGTGGATTCGCTCTGTTCAGCATGCTCGCGGGTTCATATTATCTGCACACTAGAAAGGACGTTCGCGGACCCGACTCATCCTGGTTGGCTCTAATCATTGCATTGCGAGTCGCGATGGCGGCATATAACGTGACCTATTACTTCATCCCATTCTACATATCACTATATCCACCGATCTGGATAGGATTCGCTACCTTCGTCCTAGGCTTTATCATGTTTGACAAGCTATTGAGCAGGACTGATGATTTCAGTTGGCGAGATTTCAAGAGGCAGGTAAGTGCTAGGATAAACAGCATTCACGATGCCAGACTGATAAGAGCCGCAAGCAAAGTTGCCCCTATTGATGAGCCTATGACCGGCACTATCACGAGTCAACCCAATACTCCAATGAGTGCATCAAGTTGGCTGAAGAGAGGAGCATACTTGTGTGGTGCAGCAGCAGCAATCATCCTGATGACAATGGTCATTGAATTTGTTGGCACCGCCTCCGGGCTGATAGCGGCTAGGGGCCAATTCGGAGCCTACTATGTCCTTACAGATTACTCCGGCAGATGGTTTCTCGTTTCTCTGTGCATGATCCTATTCTTCATTGGACTCTCAATGTTCATGATAGTCAGAGCCTTTGATGTGGAATCCTGACAATTGAACACTATGTTGATACATTCATGAGTCGCCTTGCGTGAAGAGTGAATCAGATACTACTTACGCCTGGCGCCGTGAATGAGTCCAACTGTGCACCTAGATTGCTGGAAATCCCATCCTCATATTCTGCCGATACATGTTATAAAAGATGAAGGACAATGAACCATCATCGCTCCTTCAAAAGGGATGAGCAACGAAGTCACATTCATTGAATCATCTCCAACGACGGGCCCGGATCACTCCGTTGTGGGGTCGCGTAGCTCTGGAATTATTAGCCTTCCAAATTGGATCTTCTTGGATTCGTTGTGGGGGTCCTGTCCCCTGCAACACCACCAAGTCTTGGATCTGGATAGAATCAGGTAGATAGTTTGGCCACAAGCTCCTTACTATAGAGTTCGACTATCCGATTAACTCGCTGCTTAGTCATATTTGATGCGTATAGGGAAGCCAAGAATCGAAGCAAAGTGAGATTGTACAGCATTGACACAGTTGAGTCATTGCGTGAGTAGAGATCAGATATCCTCTCATTAACAACATCTTCAGGATCGTTTGCATTTATTTGCTCGATAGCAGCCCTCTTGGCTCTGGAAATGCAAGCCTCGAACTCCCTTGTCTGTAGGGCCGTTCTTATAGGTCCAATCAGGAAGTTGGCTGCCAACTCATCTGTGAGATTGTGACTTCCCAATTCACGGACACTATCATTGAACTCTATCATTACAGATTCTACATCGTAAGGAATCTCTTCTGCCACTGCTTCCAAAAATGCACGGTATTTCTTTTTTCGGACGAGATTAAGATGACGTTTGAACTCCTCTTCAAAAGAAGCTACCACAGGCCCAATGCCCTCAATTGTGAGTCTGTCCTTTTTATCCCGGTTGAATAAGACATCATCCTCTTCAGAATAGAACTGGAGATGGACCAAGTACTTCACCATTAATTCCAATTGGTCCGTCATCTGTTCACCGCAGACTCTCATCTCACAATTTGGTATATAGCACTAATTCGGGGGTGCATTGGAAAAAAGATGGTGGAGGTAGAACCGAGGTTCTACCTACATCTATTTCATAGTCAAAGCCATTACTGCCTTCTGTCCGTGAAGTCGATTTTCAGCCTGATCGAATGCGATTGACTGTGGACCGTCAATCACAGAGTTTGTTACTTCAAAACCTCTGTCTGCAGGAAGGCAGTGCATATACATTGCCTTAGGTCCAGCTATCTTCATCTTGTCGTCATCGCATATCCAATGTTTATTCTTGTCGAAGACTTCTTGTGACTTATCAAGTTCTGGCTTATCATTGAATGGCGGAATAAACTCCTTGCATGTCCATGCTTTCGGATAGACAACATGAGCGCCCTCAAAGGCCTCATCCATGTCATACATAATCTCAAAGCTTGAGTTGTTCTCCTCAGCCATCGCCCTACACTGATCCAGGATCTTGTCATCCAGCTCCATGCCCTTGGGATGAGCGAGAACTGTATCACAACCCATCTTAGTAGCGGCAATGATTGCGCTCTGTGGAACAGCCAAAGGCTTGTGAACTGACGGGGAGTATGCCCAGCTCATGACAAATTTAACGTCCTTGAACTTCCCGAACTTCTCTTTCACCGTCATTACATCGGCTAATCCCTGACAGGGGTGATAGATATCATCCTCCATGTTGATAATGGGTATATGACTCCAATATGCGAAATTATT
>JBHLPF010000025.1:0-55817 GCA_048939765.1 Promethearchaeota archaeon | reverse complement strand
ACCGTGAGCAATAATCCCTCACCGCATCTTGTACATTTGCCAGACATAGGTATTCGACGGTAGACTCTGTTGCATCTGCGGCACCGTATCTTCTGAGTAGAATATGCACGGAGGTTGCCCCGTATGTCACGAATGAAGTGATGGGAAAGAACCCTCTCAGCTACATCCTTCGAATCGACTGCATCAAGAAGAATTGCTAAGTGAAGCTGTGCTTCAAGCTTCTCAGCCATAGTTCCCAAAGTCTTGTATCTTGTGTTCCGAGGACCAGCGTCTATCGAGGATGTATCATGAGTAAAGCCGAACCCCTCGTACTGCTCCTCATTTCCCAGACGGGACCCCACAATATCAACAAGATGTTGGACAGCCTTAGGATGTTGAGCCTTGGAAACCATTTCATAGAACTCAGCGGGATAGCGATAACAGACCTCAATGTTATGACTCTCATCATCGACCTCTTCGGGATTTAGTATGACTGAGAGGACAAGAGGAGCATCCATGAAACCTCCTCGTCCTGCGGGAAGATACTCCTTAGAGAAGTTGATGAGTGCATCAAGCACCAGGATAATTGCATCTTCATCTCCATCACAGTTTCTACGCTTTGCTGCATGCCAGAACGGATGCGCATAGCAAACACTGGCATTTGTGAATCCAACAATTCTTCCGATGATTCCTGCGGATGTATGTGGTGCCAGACCAACAACAAGCTGACCAATGGTGTCTTCTGGAGCCTTGAAGTTGTAGTATCTCTTCTTCTTGTAGATCTTTTCCAAGCTGTCATCCACGAATCGTCCTACTCGAACCATGTAATCAGCGCAGTTCTCGGGTACAATCAGATCCTGTACCTTGAGCTCGAGTATCTGCATATCGGAAACGAGAGAAGCCCCTTGATGGTCACTGATATAGCCTAGTTCCCGTAACTTGCTTACTGGAACCCCAACTTCTCGGGGTCTGAAATGTGTAAGAGGAGCATCTGTGACGTCAAATCGTGCAGTCCCGTCGCGATAGCAATACACGTCGTGTTTAGCGCGAAGGATTCCCTTTCCAAGATATTCAGGAATCTTCAGATCACTTGTAAGACCTAAAACGGCACGCAGGTCATATGCTTGGGGCTCATCTATCTCTACCTTCACACGCTCTATCAGACGTCTTATGTCAACCTTCCTTTCCTTTGTGCTTCGAACCCTAGCACCAAGATGCATTGAGCAGATTCCTTTGGTCGGGTCTACTGGCTTACCACACTCAGAACACCACATTTGCACCTCGGTATGAGTGCCGCACTCATTGCATCTTGATTCGAAGGTTTCATTATTGCACTTAGGACAGACTCTATTCACAAGCTCAAGATTAACTCCAACAGACGAAAGTTCCCCGTTTCTCTCATTGTCCTTCTTTTCATTGTCAAGGTCGAAGTCGGAAATATGGGCCACCTGCGCTGTGCTCTTGGCTACCTTCACCATTCTGCGTTCAGTGGAGAGAGAACGGCCAACAGGGAACAGGACTTGGACTGGAGGACGCATTTTCCGCTCTTGAGCCTTCTCTGGCCGGCCCATCCTAGCACCAATAGAAAAGCCCATTTTATCTCTCAAGGGCACTTTTGCACACGAAGCTAATGCCTCCAATGCATTGCTGCCGACTGCCGTGTCCTTCTTCTCACCAAGCTGCGACAAGATAGTCAGAGGGCTGTCTGCAAGCTCGATTCGGGTACCAGCATCAATAAGAGTGTGAGAAACTCCCAGCTTCTCCAATATGTTCTTGTATTTCTGATCGAAGGGCAGTATCATCCGTTCTCCTTCTGCACCTCGTTCAATCGTGTGTTCCCTGAGCAGCCAGCTCCTGATATCAAGCATATCTTCCACTGTGAGAGCAGACCAACGGTACAGGTATCTGGGATGAAGCGGAATCCCCAATTTGGTTGAGAGAAAGATAGCTTCTTCTGGACTTGGAATCCGGGTCAATGGCGTTTCAATGAGCTGGTCAATATCTTCGACGGTGACATCAGACCCAGCGATGAGCTTCTGTATCTTCTTAGTATCAAGACTCGAATAGACTCTTTCAAGGTCATGGGACCACCACTCCTCACAGTAGCCTGAAGGGACCAGTGGATGGTTGTTCTCTAGAAACTCACCCAATGCCACCAGAATGTCTCCCAGATAGAGGATTCGTTCTATCTGACCCTGAAGTTTCCGTGCTTCACCTATTGAGAACACTTGTTTAACTGACTTGTCCTTAAGCAGGACTATTGGGCCCTCTATCGTGTCTACTGGCGCGACTATGGAGCCCTTGCCAGGCCGTTCGGTTCTGATATGGGTCCCTGGGGCTAGAAACTCATCTACCACAAACATAGTAGCAGGATGAACTCCAACTCCAGCAAGACCAGTGTTGCGTGACCGACCATATCTCAGTCGAAATCCGCCGGTACTAGATGGATGAGAGAAGACTGGCCGCCCTCCAATGACATCAGCTAGATAGTCAGACTTGGGCTCAAGTTTCTTCTCTACGGAGTCTTCAGCCTCAGCTGATGCGGCCTTAGATGTCTTGGCTGCCAGATCATTCAGCCACTCCCATCCTGCAATGGAGTTCTCATTTACTATCTTAGCCAGCTTTGTTGCCCTGCCTACGACTCCGTCATTAAGAACCAGAACGGCTCCTCCGCGAACTCGATTCTCTTTCCCAATTCTTTCAATATCGCGACTACCGGTGACCTCGAATTCCTCTGTGGGCTCTCCAGTTAGCATAATGGGAAGTTTGGATGCAGCAAGCCTGACCAACTCAGGTTGGACAGGATATTGAAGATGTACGTATCTTGCGTATAACTCAACTTCCTCTATAGCACGTTCAATCTCACGATCGGTTGCCACAAAAGGAGGCAGTTCCAGAACCTGACGCACATAGTCTGCTACCAACACCGTCATAGCAGCCTCAGTTCCACCTGCTGCACGGATTGGTCCTGCTAAGTAGAGAGCAAGATACTTGCTATAGCCATGTCCTTGTATTTTGACTTTGGAGATGCCTTCTATAGGCGCTGCTGTTATGCTCTCAGTCAAGATGGCTAGTGCAACACGAACAGCCTTGTCAGCGGCCTTTTCCTCGTCTTCAATTGCTCCAAGCTTGCCTGTTGCAATCTCTCTTGCAACTGCAAAAGCCACTTCTTCGCGAGTTTCATATTCCTGAATAAGCTCTCTAATCCGTTTGGCAACACCAACTGGTCCACCAAGAGTGGCTTCCACACGTGCTGCAACATCATGAGCTGGAGGGATTTCCACTCTAGTTGTAGGATCAAATCCCATTGCCCTAGCCTTTTCTGCTATCTTGTAGATCCTCTGGACCTCTTTGTTAATGGCCTCAAAATACTCATCGTAACTCACACTATGGGCTGGAAGGCTTGGCACAGACTCGGTCACAGCTAGTCAGACCTTTGTTATGGGATTACGTCTTTTATCTTTCGGATGGACATAGGTAGCTCGGCAGTTTTGAGTAGTGAGCTTTAAAGGAGAGACGATGTACATGATGTTGATGTTGACCAAGCGCCAGCAGCGGTCGTCAGGACGGTAATAGAAGTGCTCACACTTGAGGAAACGATTGAGCTCATTCTGAAACACACAGAGCATCAGCGTGATGAAGTTCTCAAAATGATTAATGGGAAGAGACAGGAGCTTGGCCCAGAAGTTGTCAATGATGAGTCGGCAGCAATGATTATTGCGCGGGAACTTGGCATCGACCTACAGCAAGTTTCTGCAAAAGCCCGGATTAGGATTGAAGACATAACAGAGTCCACAGGAAGAGTCCCACTGACCGCAAGAGTGGTCAGTATAAATCCAGTTCGGGCCTTCACGCGAAAGGACGGGGGCGATGGAAAGGTCGCCAGTCTTATTGTTGCAGATGAAACGGGCGAGATGAGAGTGGCTCTCTGGGATGAGATAAGCAGAGTCGTTGAAGAAGATATAGTCAAGATTGGGGATGTCATTCAGCTGCGTGGAGGCTATGTCAAAAAGGGTCTGGGTGATGCTCTTGAGATCAACATGGGCCGAATGTCTGGCATAAAAGTATTAGACGAGTATGAGATTGAAGACCTTGGAATTGATTTTGGCGAGACCGTATCAACGAAAATAAACGATCTAGTTGAGGAAAAGATGTACAACATCAGTATCACTGCCAGAGTTCAGAAGGTCTTCCCAATGAGCACATTCTCCAGAGAGGAGGGTGAGTCTGAAGGGAAAGTTCTGAGCATAATAGCCGCAGATGAAACAGGGGAGATAAGATGTGTGTTCTGGAACAAGGACGCTGAAGAGATGGAGAGTGCTGAAGTTGGAGAAGTTTTCCGGCTTCACGGTGGATACACTAGGAGTGGGCGCTACGGTAATATTGAGATTCATGCCGGTAGATCAGCACAGATCGAGAGGGACTTGAATGTAAAGGTTGATGCTGTAGAAGCAACTACGGGTACCGCTGCCTCACCTGCTGGCAAGAAAGAGATTGCAGATATAACCACTGATTTGCGTGATGTGGATGTCGAGGGCAAGGTTGTTCAGATATTCCCAGTTAACACATTTGACAAAGGAGGAAAGGAGGGGAGAGTGCAGAACATAATCATTGCCGATGAGACCGCACAAATTCGACTAACTTTTTGGAACGAGGATGTCGACAAGATTGAGGACCTTAAAGTGGATGATGTGGTCAGTGTCAAGCACGCTTATGCCAAGGAGGGGTATAGAGGCGGCGTCGAGATTCACATGGGTCGAGCAGGCGAAGTTGCCATCAACCCAAAGGGCTCGAAGCTCAAGAAACTGAAGGTTTCGGCAGAGCCTGTTGCAGCACCTGAAGGGGTTGGTAAGAAAGCCCTCGCTGAAATCACTGTTGATATGCGTGATGTGGATGTCGAGGGCAAGGTGGTCAGAGTATTTCCAGTCAATACATTTGACAGGAAGGACGGTGGAAAGGGTCGTGTTCAGAATGTCATCATAGCAGACGAAACAGCCCAGATTCGACTGACATTCTGGAATGACGATGTGGACAAGATAAAGTCCCTTGATGAGGGGGATGTGATCAGTGTCACTCACGCGTATGCCAAGGAAGGATTCAGGGGTGGTGTAGAGGTACATGTTGGTCGACGAGCAGAGATAGAGGTCAATCCAAAGGGGTCACGCCTTGAACAGATGGAGTTGACTGAACTATCATCACGACCTGCAGCCCACCCTGCTGGAAGAGTACTGATTGGGGATATAGAAGAGACCACAGAAGGAAAGAGTGTGGAGGTCTGTGGAATCGTGGTGGCGATAGCCCAGAGTAGCCCAATCTATCCTGCCTGTCCGAACTGTAGAAAAAAGGTGGATGAAGAAGGCGGACGGTTCACTTGTGCCGTATGTGGAGATGTGAAGGAACCTGAATATAGGATGAGGTACAGAATCACCATTGATGATGGGTCTGGCACAATTAGAACAACACTGTTCGGAGAGGCTGGAGAGGCACTACTTCAAATGACAACTGCGGAAGCTCAAGAACTCATCAAGAGCTCTGGAAATCGTCTAGAACCCCTGGAACAGAACTCTGATAGAGCTCTGGGAAGATATGTTGTGGTCCAAGGATCTGTATCAAGGTTCAAGGACTCACTGGACTTAACCGCACGTAGCATCACTTTCCCCAATCCTGTTGAAGAGAGCAAGCGCATAAGAGAAGCAATAGATGGTTTCATGAATTGAGGGTCGGATCACCTTGGTTTCATTCTATGATGTCGCCTCAATCAGCGCATGCATTCCTTCTAGAAATGTCTGTAAATCATCCATGTTGTTGTAGAGATAGAAACTTGCTCGTGCTGTGCCCTTCATCGGACTGATTCCCATTTGATAATGGAATGGATGGACGCAGTGTGCACCAGAACGAATCATGACATTGAACTCGTCATTTAGATATGCCGCTACATCATGGGCAGCCTCTACAGTGTCCAGGCTAAATGTGACAAGACCGGTCTTGATGTTGATATCATCGGTCCCAAGGATACTCACATGGTTCATGTCCTTTAGCTCCTTGAGGGCTTTGTCTAGCAATGTGCGCTCATGCCTCTCGATTTCATGCATTCCTATGCGTTGGAGATAATCTGCTGCAGCACCAGCACCTATTGCACCGGCATAGTTCTGGAGACCTGCTTCGAACTTCTCAGGAGGAGGTAGATACTCTGGAAGTATTTGACCGTCTTCGTAGCGTACGTCTGAAACGGTGTCGCCACCCACAAGGAACATGTCCATCTCAGTGAGAAGATCAGACTTGCCATAGAGAACCCCCATCCCTGTTGGGCCGCACATCTTGTGAACAGATATGGCAGAGAAGTCTACATCCAGTTTCTGTACATCGAGTGGGTGGTGTGGAGCATACTGAGCATCATCTGACATGACCAAAGCTCCATGGTCATGTGCAATCTCGATTATCTCCCTCAGTGGTGCTACCGTTCCAGTCACATTTGAGGAATGTACGATTGAAACAAGTCGTGTCTTACTATCAATGACTTGCTTCCAGTCTTCTATATCGAAGGTGCCGTCGCTCTTTGCTTCAATGACTTCAAGCTTGATTCCATCACGACGAGCACGCTCAACAAAGGGCAGCGATCCACTGTGATGCTCGAGGGTCGTCGTTACAATCTTCTCATCAGGAGGCATTCTTACTGAGGCAGCTACGATATTGAGAGACTCTGTCGCATTTCGCGTCCAGATGCACTCCTCAGGTTCTGATGCATTGATGAAGCTAGCAAACTTCGCCCTCGATGATGTGTATGCATTTGAGGCTTCTTCGCCGAGTTTATGGATGCTTCGCCCTCCGCAGGCTGGATACTGCTCATAGTACTCGTTCATGGCATTTACTACTTGTCTGGGCTTTAGTGCCATGCATGCACTGTCCAAGTACACAATTGGGCGTCCGTTAATCCTGCGGTTCAGGACTGGAAAATCATCTCTAACGTCTAACATAGTATCATCGTCCTATGCCAATTGCCAGCGATAGCCTCCTTTGGCGAGCTTCTTTGTTATGAGCCCCTTGTCTACGAGTTGTCGAGCAGCGACGATGAATGTGTCGCCACCGGCACAGTCTTGACAGATATCGGAGAGCTCTTCATCGCGTGCAGATTCAAGAATCTCAGATGTCGTGAGGGGCTCTGCTGCATTCTGTAGAATCTTCAGGACACATTCCGCATTTCGTGAGAGGTTTGACATCGTATTTAGCTGCGGGACCGGCATCAATATGAACGCTTTGCTCTGACCTTGATTTTGAGGCATCATAAGGCTTAAATGAATTCCAGGCAGGTGCAGCCCGCTCTACTTCTATTGGCTTATTCCCTCTTTTGTGGGACATAGATAGAGGTGATTCATCATGGGAAGAAGACGGAGACAGAAAGTTCGACGGCGTCCACAGAAACGCATACCAGACGTATATCCATGTCCTGACTGCGGAAACACATCGATTAAGATTGAGCTATATCGCAACAATGGTTTTGCCAATGTCAAGTGTGGCTCGTGCGGGCTTGAGATGTCCATTGATGAAGTCAATCCCTTGACGGAGCCAGTTGACATCTACGGTGCATTCATCGACAAGTTCTATGAGAGCAGAAAGGCCGAGGTTGTCTAGTACAAAGACCTGTAATCAGCAATGATTATAAGTGGAGCAAATCCGAGAACGCGGGATTCCTATGCAGATACTCATCGAGTCAATTGTGTTCCTTATCCTAGTCGCGATGGGTGTTGTCACCTTAATGCTGATTCTAGCCTATTCCGTCTGGGGAGAAGAGGAAGAGGAGTAGCGGAGGCTACTCATGATGAGTTCTGATGACTTGTTTCTTCGTGCCTTTGAGAACTCGGCAGGACATATGGCAAATCTAGACACTGTAAAGTCCGTAGTAGAGAGGCTTTCTGGTCATGGCTACTCTCTTGATGATATTATTCAACTCCTTGAACGCGAAATGGAAGGAGCAGAAGTAACACTCCAGACTGATTTGCGCATATTAATCAATGAAACGCAGCATCTGGTGAGAAGGAAGACTTCTCCATGAGTGCGTTCTCACATCTCAGTAGGAACATCGTTGATTTCCTAGCAACCCAAGGCATCACATCTGCCACTCCGATTCAGGAAAAGGCCATTCCAGTCGTGTTGGGCGAGAGGCGGAATGCACTTCTTCTCTCTCCTACTGGAAGCGGAAAGACCGAAGCTGCGCTTTTGCCACTACTGGATAAACTCCAAAAGCTGAAGAGCCAACGTGAGCTCTTTGGGTTTTATGTGCTCTACGTCACTCCTCTAAGGGCTCTTAATCGTGATGTGTTCAAGAGAATAGAAGAGCTCTGTGAGCATCTCGGATTGACTGTGGATGTACGTCATGGCGATACAACACAATATCAGCGTAGAAAGCAGGCCCTGAAACCACCCAACTTGTTGATAACAACTCCAGAGACACTTCAAGCGATTCTTCCCGGAAAACGTCTGAGATACCATTTAAAATCCATATTCGCAGTTGTCGTTGATGAGATTCATGAGCTCGCTGATAGTAAGAGGGGAACTCAGCTTAGCTTAGGACTTGAGAGATTGGAGCACCTTGTTGACAATCCCATTCAACGTGTAGGACTCTCAGCTACAGTTGGAAATACTGCAGAGGTTGCAAAGCTACTTGGTGGATCGACTCGAACTGTGAAGACCATCTGGGCAGGGTATGACTCACGGATGATGAGGTTGAGAGTAGAAGTACCAACTCCAAGCCCACAACATAAGAGAATGGCAAGAAAACTGGTTTATCCCCCACATTCAACTGCTCGACTTGATAGAATCATGAGTCTTGTCGACACACATGAATCGACCATAGTCTTCACAAACACACGTTCATTTGCTGAAACTCTTGGAGCCAAGATGAGGCTGAGTAAGCCACCATTTGAGTTTGATGTGCATCACGGTTCGCTCTCTAAAGATGTTCGAATCTCCGCTGAGGAGCGGCTGAAAAGCGGCGATTCCAAGGCGATAATTGCCACCTCCAGTCTCGAGCTTGGTATTGACATCGGTCAGGCAGATCTTGTCATTCAGTACAGCAGTCCACGTGAGGTATCAAGGGCACTACAACGTACAGGACGGGCCGGTCATGGTATTGGTAAAACAGCTGAGGGAATCATTCTGGCAACAATGAATCTGGATGACATAACCGAGTCAGGCGTTATTCTAAGACGGGCTCTCGTAAACAAGGTTGAGAGAGCAGAGATACCAATGAGGGCATGGGATGTGTTGTGTCATCAAATCTGTGGGATTCTACTAGACAAACAGGAAGTGGATTATTCAGAACTCTTCGATATTCTCTCACTTGCATTCCCCTATCATAGTCTAAGTTTCAGTGATCTCACCTGCATCTTGGACTTCATGGAAGAGAAGAAACTCGCAGCCTTGGAGAATGGAAAAGTCACCAGAAACAAGAGAACACGAGCTTTCTACTATGAACATTTGAGTACCATTCCTGATGTACGAAAGGTCAATGCATTAGACATGGCTACTCGTTCAAGCATTGGTGTACTGGATGAAGACTATGTGACACAGAACGTTGATGCTGGTTCTGTCTTTGTAATAAGAGGGCGACCCTGGCAGGTTGTCAGTATCGAGGAGGACGAGGTTCTTTGTGCACCTGTGACAGATGTCGATACGGAAGCTCCTAGATGGCTGGGGGAGATGATTCCAGTACCATTCGAAGTCGCCACTGAGGTCGCTAAGGTCTGGAGTGCTTTGGCAGAGAAAGACGAGAAAAAAGGCAGAGAGTGGCTGAGAAGAGAGTATGGAATAGACGAGGAAGGTCAGAAGCATGTGATTGAGAGTGTAAAGAAGGCAAAGGCGGAGCTAGGACTTCTGCCATTGGAGGACCTGTTTGTCATAGAGGACTTCCGTACTGGACTTGTTCTTCATGCACCCTTGGGGACAAGAACCAATGAAACTCTTGGATTAGTCATTGCTGCACTTCTCACCACGCGTATGGGAGTGAGTGTCGCTGTTGAGAGAGATCCATACCGTATCCTGTTCACATCTGGTATCCGAATCGAGCCTGAACATGTTGCAGATGTATTGAAAGACTATAACGGCAATCAGGCATCTATGATTCTCAGAAAGACCATCAAGACCACTCAGAACTTCGCATCCCGATTCATCCATGTTGGCAGAAGAATGGGCATAATCAGAAAAGATGCCAAGTTTCGGGAGATTCCGGTCAAGCGATTAATCAAGGCCTATGAGAATTCGCCTGTCTTTGATGAAGCGATGAGAGAGGTCTTGGATGAGAAGCTGGATGAGCGCCGTGTGGCGGCTATATTCGATAAAGGGAGCTCAGGCAAACTCGAAGTCAGATTCTCAAGAACAGAGAGACCATCGCATTTGGCACGACTCATAGTTGAGGAAAAGACACGTTTCGAGGTGATTGGAGAGATTAGCGATGAGGAGGAAGTGTTGGCTATGATGGAAGACCGCCTTCTTGCAAAACGGTTCAGGCTTGTATGTATGGCGAAGGGACACTGGGACTCAACACGGACCGTATCAACAATGGATGATATCGTTTCATGTCCCGTCTGTGGGTCCAAAATGATTGCCGTGCTGTCTCCGACAGACAAAGACTTCACGAAGATAGTAGCCAAACGAGTTGCTGGCAAGCCTCTCACAAAGTCAGAGGAGAAGAAATACAGAGCAGGAGGTCTAATGGCAACCCTAGTATCTGATTATGGGAAGAGAGCGCTACTGGTACTTGCTGGACAGGGTATTGGAGCAACAACCGCAGCGAGAATCTTGAAGCCAGGACTTACAGATCGTCATTCTCTCCTAAGGGAAATTGCTAAGGCAGAAAGGGAGTATGCACGAACGCGTCCGTTCTGGAGGGACTGATTTGAAAGAGCCTCTCGTGGTCTTTGCTGGAAGGAGTAATGTTGGAAAAAGTAGTACAATCAGAGCTCTCACTGGTAGGAAGGTCAGAGTAGGCAAGAAACCTGGAAGTACGCGATGGGAAATCATGATTGGCATGGGACCAGTGACGTTTGTGGACATTCCAGGATTTGGACACATATCTGGCATGAGTAAGACTGGGATCGATGAGATGAAGACGACTATTATTCAGAAACTCGAGGAATGGAGTGACCGCCTGGTTCTTGCGGTGCTGATAGTAGACATTTCTCTTTTCAGAGAACTAGTGGAACGATGGGAAGCACGTGATGAGATTCCTATTGATGTCGAGTTCTATACCTTCCTGTCCGAAATAGCTCCTCATGTCATTGTTGTGGCCAATAAAATAGACAAGTTGAAGAAACGTCAGCAATCGGCAGAGCTGGAATATCTGGTTTTCAAACTCAGAAAGGCCCTTCCATCCAGAGCGCCGTATGTTGTACCACTGGCTGCTCATAGGAAACAAGGAATTCCTGACCTCAAACAAGCTGTGGAAACGGTTCTGGTGCAGTCAGGGTTGGAAACACCCGAATGGTGATGCTATCGTTTCTTCTTCATGATATAGAACGCTACACCTACAGCAAGGACTACTCCTGATATCAGTAGCATTGGGGTTATGGCCTCTGGAGCCTCAACAAACTCTTCTGACAACCACTCAAGCATGTTCATGAATAGACGGGAATTGTCTGCCTCATAGAACCATTGTCTATCAACGTTTTCAATATCGAGTTCGCGTCCACTGAACATTATCGTGGAGCCCGAGATGACTATTCGACTCTTGTTGAACTCGAAGGCCGACATCCATGAGGGAAATGACGCGTTTATGGCAGAATATGACAGAGGACGTTCCTCAAACAGAGTCTGGTTGACATAGGTGTAGTTGGCCATAGCAGAACTGGTCAACTTGTACTGTGCAAACGAGGTCTCATAGCCTCTCGCGATTGAACTAGCCAGAGGGATTGGTTTCAGTGTGGCTGTCATCAGAACGAGCTCATTGATGTTCTTGAAGATGGGATGCGTGGAGTCCCATGTGCTGGAGTCCATGCTGATGACCCAAGGATAGGTTGCATTCAGCGTTTCATTCCAATCAAACAGGGCATCGCCCCAATACCTGTTATCAGACACACTATAGTTTAAACTGAATCTCGGTCCAGTGATGTTTAGAGAGTCGAGAAGACGGTTTATTGCGATGGTTTCCCCAAGGTCTTGAAATTGAGAATCGGACCAGTAGGTCGAGTTCTGTCCGATGGATGCGTCACCTAATAGCATCAGAGAACTGCCATTGTTCAACATCTCATCTATAGCAGCTACCTCTGATACGGTGAACTCGTTACTCTCATCGGGACTGGCGACTATCAGTATATCCACATCACTCAGTGTATAGTTACGAATTGGGTCTTCATTTACTTTCACAATGTATCTCGTGGATGCGTTGACCATGTCGAGCATCAGTTTCAATCCGTCTTCCTCATCTGTTGCTGAGAACTGAGGTGAGTGCTCTGCGTCATAGAGGACAACAATGGGATCAAGGTCAGTCTGTGCACGTACTGTGACCTGAAAGCAGGATAGTAGAATCATAACCGCGATAACTGCTGACACTATACTTAATGCTCTTCTGTAGCGTGGCATGAGCTTGTCCGACCTTTGGCTCCGTCAGCGTGGCAGACTCTGGGCTGTGTTAAAAAGTTATCCTCAGTTCGATGATTGTATCTAGGGATTCTAGTCGGTTCGCCTAAGTTCTGAACTCATCCTACGCCTCTCGGCATCGGTTGATTGAATCAATTTGTATTGGTCACGAATCTCAGCAATCCGTTGAGCCAGAAGATGGTAGCACATGGTAATCTCCCGCTCTATTACCACGGAATGATAGAAGCTACGACACGTACAAAATATTTGGGGAATGACGAGATATTCCCGCCGCTGCCCGCGTACGACCCATTTGGTGGTTTTGCTTGGCTCGAAGAGATATTTGATAGCTCTGCCCTCTTCGACTGCTCTAAGAGCTCGAATGAACCGCTTACCATACTTCTCACGGAAATATTCTATATCACTCTGAGTCAGTTCATCCTTGGATAGGCGTTTAACTTCAGTAATGGGGAGGGACATGTCAATCAGAAGTCTATACGGTCAGCTTAAAATGTTGTATCATCGACGTTTTAATGCAATGGAAACCGTCTTCGAGGACCGTGCACTAGTGATTCATAGTGATGAGAAGACGTTTCTATTGATAGCCGATCTTCATCTTGGGTATGAACATGAGGTGTATGAGACCAAGGGGGTTTCGTTCCCCTCCCAACACAAAAGCATGATAGAAAGGATTTTGGCTCTTGATGAGAAATATGATGTTACAGAGATCTATGTCATTGGAGATGTCAAGCACACAATAACTGCACACAGTCACTTCAACTGGAGTCTGATTCCAGATTTCATGTCAACGCTGGCAGACTTTGCTCCTACCTATGTGATTCCTGGGAATCATGATGGGGATCTGCTTCCACTTCTACCTCGGAAAGTCACAGTTGTGGATGTACGGGGCATTGTAATTGGGATGGGGGAGAGAATTGGTCTTTCCCATGGACATGCTTGGCCATCTCCAGAGGTATTGGATTCCGAGAGTCTAGTGATAGGACACAATCATCCTACAATACGCAGTGTCAGGGCTGTCGATGCTCCAGAGCTGGATAGACCTGATAGAAAGCGATACGCCGGAGTGATTCCCATAGTTCTAAAGTCGAAGCTAGATAAGAACTGTGTACGTCAAGAGATGGGAGTCCTTCAGGACGCAAATGATTGTTTTGGGACGCTGATTACTCTACCGAGCTTCAATGAGATGTTTGCTGGACTACAGGTGAACTCTGCAAAAACCAAGTTCCAAGGGCCCATATTTGAGAACAAGTGCGCAGACTTGCTTAGATCCGAAGTCTATAGCGTTTCTGGGGTCTATCTTGGAACAGTAGAGTCACTGCAACAGAAATTCAACGAAACGATTAAATGACTCCCACGGAGGAATGACTGCAGCCATGGGTCGGTGGTCTAGCTTGGTATGATTCTTGGTTCGGATCCAAGGGATCGCGAGTTCGAATCTCGTCCGGCCCACCACTACTTTATTTTCTGACTAAAAGTGCTATGAGAGAGCAGAAGCAAGGCCATGAAGAAGAATAGCTGCAGAACCTGCAGGGCCTATGTCTACCTTGGCCTCGAGACTGAAACACTCTCCCATGTCCATTTCTTTCCGAGAGAACGAGCTATTACTTCCCGAGAGAGCTATCACAATTCGCTCCCCATCCTGAATCCTCTTTGCAATTCCAGTGATATCTGCGCGCTGTTTGACAAGCACTGGTGACGCAATCATGATGGGGCTTTCAACTCCCAGCATCTCAAGGACATCGCTAAGGTCTGGCAAGACCGCAAAGCTCCCCTTCATTTTCATAGCAAGGCGGTTTGACTCAGGAATTCCAGTCTGAGCTGCAGAGCCTTCAGCTTTCGACACTATGAAGTTAGGAAAGCCGAGTCCATAGACCACCTGAGCAGTTTCAATCACTTTGCTCACAGCATGAACATTGTGAAGCACAACGTAGATGTCTTTCATTGTTTCATTCAAGGTATGTTTGGACCTCCTCTGCAATTAGATGTGATATCAGGGGTGGAACACTCTCACCCACTTGATTGTATTGACTGTCCTTTGGTCCTGTGAAAACAAATGAGTCAGGATAGCTCATGAGTCTTGCGTGTTCACGCACAGTGAGAAGTCTATTTTCAAATGGATGTATATAGCGAGACAGACCAATGATTGATGTTGCTATCTGATCAGGAGCCAACCGAACCCAATTGGGAAGACTTCTCTTCCTACTAGCTCGGAAACGCTTGGCACCATGGCGCCATCGAGTCCTCCTGATTTCTTTCAGCTTTTCCTCAGTCACTGAGTGTCGTTCGTGATTTGGGACCTCATTTCGGGGTGAAAAGAGAGCATCTTGGTCTAATGGGGGCAAATCTCCGATAGCCTCCATCACCCGGGGAGGAACTCCACGAGGAAGATTGAGTTTCACATTGCTAATGAATAGACGAAGACGCTTGGATGGATTGCCATGTTGATGCGCTCGCACTAGGTTGAACCACACATCATCAATCCCGACTCTCTCAAGCTCACGACGGACAATCTCTCTACCTCCGGCCTTCACAAGAGCAGCCACGTTCTCGATCACAAATACTTCAGGTGTTAGGTCACCGATTATCCTGATTGTGTCGAGCAGGAGGCGCGCGGTACCAGTCCCATATATCCTCTCAGCAGCAGATTTCATGCTGTCCGGATTGGCCTGGCTGAACTCTTCACATGGTGGAGATGCTATGATGATGTCAGCTATTCCTCCGAGCTCATGCTCCAATTCTATCGAATGAAGACTTCCCATGTCTCGCTGAACTACCTTGGCTGAGGGATAGTTCAAAGAGTAGGTTTCCAACGCTACTGGATCAATGTCTACAGCAAGATGGGTGTCACTCGTATCTGCAAAGCCCGAGGAAAAGCCACCGGCACCTGAGAAGAGATCCAGTACTTTCATGTTGAGTGTCCCATCATCACGCAAAGACAAGAGTCTTGCGTACTAAATCATCGGATTGGGGACTAAGGAAGAGTTCAAAAGTGACGTTACGCCTTCCGACTGCAAATCTCAGGGACTGAGTGTGAGAGAATGGGCGAAGGCATAGGATTCGGCAAGAGCATCCTATTCGGCGAGCATTTTGTGGTCTATGGACTTCCAGCGCTGGCTGCTGGAATATCCTCAAAGACCATAGCATACGTTAGCCGATCCAAAGGCCTTGGCTGGCGGCTTGATGACAGAAGACCAGAGGTTCCAGGCTACAAAGCTAAGAAGTTAGATGAACAGGTCGTTTCAATCAACAATGTAATCAAAGCTGCTGACATCGACCTTAGTGACAAGGGAATCTTTATCGAGTATGAGGGCGACTTGGTCGGCGCGTCAGGTTTTGGAGCCAGTGCAGCCAGTTGTGTTTCTTTGGCTCGTGCATTGAATGACGAGTTCGACCTTGGATTTGACGACGACAGGATAAACGAGATCGCATTTGAGGGTGAGAAAGGATATCATGGCACGCCATCAGGGATTGACAATACTGCGTCGACTTTTGGAGGGCTCATCTGGTACATCAGGGACCTTGGTGGAGGACCCCCGACCTTTGAGAAGATGAAGCTATCCGATTCAGTGCATTTGACGGTGGCATCAACCGGTCTCACAGCGAGTACTACAGAGGTGGTAGGGGATGTTAGGGCAAAGAAAGAAAAAGACCCTAAGTGGTTCGATAAAATCGCGTCAGAGTACAAAGATCTGGTTCATGAAGCACGTGATGCTCTCCGTAGGCTTGACATAGACCGAGTTGGATCATTGATGAACAGAAACCATGAACTCCTGCAAGAACTGACAGTTTCGTGCAGGGAGTTGGACGAGATGGTCGAGATATCTAGGAGAAACGGTGCCATTGGCTCGAAAGTCACAGGTACAGGGCGGGGAGGAAACATGATATCGGTGACTCCTGATGCAGAAACGCAGAAACAGGTTTCAGAGGCTCTTGAGAAGTGGGGTTCTCCATTTGTATACAATACTACATTCGGACTCTAGCTGAGGTGTGTTAATGATACTTGAAAAACATATAGAGAATCTAGCAAAGGCAGGAAAGCTCACGACGGTTCACAAGGCTATCTCTAAGAACCTTGAGATTGCTGGTGTTCTCAAGTCATTGGAGCCTGAACCGGTTCTATTCGAGAACGTGAAGGAAGTCGAGTTCAGGGTCGCTGGAAACCTCTTTTGTACAAAGGGACAGATTGCAGACTATTTTGGAATAGAAACCCGCAAGCTAATCCCCACTCTTGCCTCTGCGATTGAGAAGCGTAGCCCTCCAGAGGTGACAGAAGAAGCAGCTTGTCAAGAGGTTGTCGCCGATGGGGTTGATCTTGACAAGTATCCAATTCTCTTGCATAATGAAG
This sequence comes from Promethearchaeota archaeon, assembly GCA_048939765.1. Lineage (GTDB taxonomy): Archaea > Asgardarchaeota > Thorarchaeia > Thorarchaeales > Thorarchaeaceae > SMTZ1-83. The sequence goes on along the minus strand of JBHLPF010000025.1, from coordinate 38,902 downwards.
TCGATGGCGGGCCTTACATATCATCAGGCGTGGTCGTAACGAAGGACCCTGATTATGGACAGAATCTGGACTTCCATCGTGCAATGCAGATTGGCAAGGACAAGATGGTCACAAGAGTGGTACGCGGCCGCGATTTTCACAAGTTTCTTGAACGAAATGGGGAGATTGACGTCGCATACTGTATCGGGAATACTGCTGAAGTGCTTGTAGCTGCCGCCACGTCTGTGGAAACTGGAGTTGATGAGCTGGAAATCGCCAATGCGCTCCAGCCAATCAAGGTCACAAAAGCAAAGTCAGTAGACCTGATGATACCTGCAGACTCTGAGTTCGTCTTTGAAGGAAGGGTAGTACTTGAGGAGAAACATGACGAGGGACCCTTCATTGATCTGACTGAAACCGTCGACGTCATCCGTCAGGAACCCATCTTTGAGGTCAAAAAGATAACACACCGTAGGACGGCGATTTGGCAGGGACTGTTGCCGGGTAGGTCTGAGCATAAGGTATTGATGGGAATGCCCAGAGAACCCACTGTATTTAGGAGTGTCAAGGAGAAGGGCGTCAATGTCCTTGATGTCAATATCACTCCGGGCGGATCGAGCTGGCTCCATATCGCTGTTCAGATAGAGAAAGAACACGATGATGATGGGTTGAAGGCAATTGAGGGAGCCTTTCAGGGACACAAGAGTGCCAAGCATGTCTGGGTCTATGATGATGACATCGACATCTACAACGAGGAGGAGAGGGAATGGGCCATGGCGACCAGGTTCCAAGGCGATGTGGACCTGTTAATCAAGGACCCTGAGCCGGGTAGCTCGTTGGACCCGAGTGCTGAACCGGGCACAAAGATGACAACTAAGATTGGCTTTGACTGTACTAAGACCTTGGATACCAAGGGAAAGAGCTTTGACAAGGCTGAGTTTCCGGAAGTTGATTTGAAGAAGTTCTTGGGTGACTGAGATGGGACTTGGACTCACAGATGATGAGAAAGACATGCTTGAAGGAAAGCATGGAAATGCAACCCGGAAGGCAATGGAGATAATCACGACCCTGGGAGAGATCTATGGAGCTGAAAGGCTGATACCTGTCACAAGCGTTCAAATCGCAGGCGTTTCATATCATAATCTTGGAGAGGCAGGACTGGAGTATCTCTCAGAGATGGCTGAGGATGGCCGCACTCGCGTCTTGACCACACTGAATCCTGCTGGCATGGATATGCTGGAGTGGGAGAAACATGGAATCAGTGAGGAGTTCGCTGAGAATCAGCAGAGAGTGGTCGATGCATTTGCAAAGATGGGAGTTGTGACCACCTGTACATGTACGCCATACCTGATTGGCAATCTACCACACTATGGTGAACACATCGCATGGGCTGAGTCTTCGGCAGTATGCTTTGCCAACTCTGTGATTGGTGCTCTTACTAACAGAGAAGGTGGTCCTAGTGCCCTGGCCTCTGCGTTGACCGGGAAGACCGCAGAATATGGGTTTCATCTTGAGAAGAACCGGATAGCACAGGCGGGATATGAAGTCAGACCTGAATTGAAGAACACAGATGACTTCGGTCTGCTTGGCAAGGTGATTGGTGATAGAACTGGTAAGAGTGTTCCCTACATAACCGGCGTTTCTCATGCGACTACTGACCAGTTGAGGTCGTTTTGCGCTTCGGTGGCCACATACGGTGGAGTTGCGCTCTTCCATATGGAAGGAATCACACCAAACCGTACAACTATACCAGACATCACCGAAACAGTGACTCAGGAAGACCTTGAGAGAGCACGACAGGAACTTGATGATGAAGATGCAAAGATTGACTTCATCAGTGTTGGTTGTCCTCACGCTAGTATAAACGATATTGCGAGGATAGCAGAGATGCTTGATGGAAGGAAAGTGGCTGATGGAAAGACTGTCTGGATTACCACAGCAAAGCCAACGAAAGACGTTGCCATCAAGATGGGATATTATGATAAGATAGAGAAGGCAGGGGCATATCTAGTGAGTGATGCCTGTTGTGCAGTAGCACCGCTCAAAGGACGATTCAAGGGACTTATGACTGACTCTGCAAAGGCATGCTTCTATGCAAGGGGAAAGAACAAGTTCGATATCAAGATCAGAACCGTGGATGAATGTATCAAGGAGGCGCTCGCATGACTGAGTTTCATGGACGCAAGATCTACAAGGGGAAAGCCGAGGGAAACGCGCTAGTGACGACTGTTGACATCAGTTTCTACGGAGGAGTTGATCCGGAAACGGGTGAAGTGGTTGAGAAAGATCACCCCTTGGAAGGCAAGTCAGTAGCTGGAAAGGTATTGGTAATGCCGAGCGGTAAGGGGTCGACCGTTGGCTCATACGTCCTATATGCATTGAAGAAGGCTGAGAAAGCTCCTGCAGCAATAATCAACAAAGAGACCGATCCTGTCATCGCTGTTGGCAGCATAATCTCTGAGATTCCGACTGTAGACAGCATCGAGATTGAAAAGATAAAGACGGGACAAAGAGTGGAGGTCGACGCCGATCGAGGCATCGTCTCCATTCATGAAACCTAGAACCGTTGGACCTGAGGCTCGAAGTCCTCAGCTGTAAATGCGGTTTCCTCCTCCTCTGTGAGTGTGCCGCGTTCCAGCAGCACCTGGCGGGTGAGTAGGAAATAGACAAGCGCTAGTGCTTTGCGACCTCTGTTATTCGAAGGAATCACGAGGTCTACATTGGTTGTCTGATTGTCAGTATCACACAGTGCTATCACTGGCACGCCAATCCTTGCCGCCTCGGATAGGGCCTGTTGGTCTGTACGAGGATCAGTGAGAATAACAAGCTCGGGCTCTACATACACCCTAGGGCCAGCAATATTGGGATTTGTGAGAGTTCCGGGTACAAATCGTTCAGTAAAGGCATTTGCTCCAATGTAGTATGCAAATGTTTCCACGGGACGCTTTCCGTAGACACGACCTGACACCACAACTATCTTGGAGGAATCAAACCGGGCGATAAACTTGCCAGCGGTTCTGATTCGCTCGTCAGTCTTTCTCACATCTAAGACGTAGAGTCCGATTGGGCGCTGCCGATAGACGAAAGGATCCATGTCCTGAGTCTTTACCTGCGTTCCAATATGACATCCTGCAGCCAGATACTTGTCCATTGGCGTCAAGAGCTCGGCTTCTGGAATCTCTGTTTCACTCATCCTATTTACCCTCCGCGACCTCTGTTGTAGCAAAAGCCATGAAGCTATCAATAATATCAATGTGAGACAACAACATTCTCCTGCAACAATACCTGTGAAGCCCCAGATTATCTAGCACAACTGCAGGGTCCTCTCCTTGGCGAACTTGTCGCTTGAACTGCTCATACTTGTCAGCTACTAGTTTTCCACACGTAAAACATCGAATTGGAATTATCATAATTATGAATCACCTGTAAGACTTCTGATATCGGGAACGTGCTGAAGGCCCTCCGAACTTCTTTGGCTCTGTACGTCGGGGATCCCCGACCAGCATGGTCCTGTCATGCTCCAGCATTCGAGAGCGTGCTTCATAGTCCTGGCTCATTCGGAACAGACCAGTTGCAACGGACATTCGCACCGCATCAGCTTGACTCATGACGCCTCCGCCACGAACACGCACTCTTATGTCGTATTTTTTCCAACCTTCGCCAAAGAGAACCAAGGGCTCCATGATTCTCATTTTTGCAGCCTCAGGCTGATGTATCTCAAGAGGTCTTCCATTAATCCTGATACGCCCACGACCGTTCTTGACAGTGGCTTTTGCTAGGGACGTCTTCCTCTTTCCAGTTGAAACGACTACTCTGATTGCCATTTCAGACGACCTCCGGATTTCTCCATCCAAGCTCATGGCTCAGGTTCTCAATTGTGATGTACTTTTGTCGTAGGCTCTTGTACTTAGAGCCTTCGAGAACAATCTTCTCTGATTCCGCATACTTCTCTGGAATGCCAATGAAGCATTGTATTCTCTTGTAGGCCGCTTTGCCACGGGGGGTGGGCCATGGTAACATGCCTCGAATAATCCTCCGAGCCATCTTGTCTGGACGACGATGATGAAATGGTCCTTTTCGTGGATTATAGGAGGTACGAATCTTGAACTTCTCCTTATAGGCTTCAATGACTGTATACTTATCACCAGTGATTATAGCTTTCTCAATGTTCACTATAGCCACTCTATCGCCAAGGAGGGCAGCCTTTGCCACTTTCGAGGCCAATCTCCCAATGACCATATTCTCGGCATCGTAGACCTTTACTTCTTTCTCGCTCATTGAAACCACCTAAACGATAATTGTCACTCCCTTACCCTTTGGAACCTTCGTCAGGAGTTCGTCAATAGTGATTAGTGATCCTCCTGCTCCAACGATCACTGATCGGGCAGAGGCAGAAGCATTTAGGGCTGCCACTGTCACCTTGTGGGGTAGGTTTCCAGAGCCTAGTACCTTTCCTGGGACCACTACCACATCACCAGCTTGTGTATGGCGTCCGATTTTTCCAATGTTGACTGTAGCTCGTTTTCTGGCGGGACGTGACACCAGCTCCGCGACCCTCTTCCATACCTTTGCATCATGTTTGGTAGATGTCTTTCTCAGTGCATTGATGAGTGCACGGGTATTGGGGTCAGTTGGTCCTGATTTTACCAATTGTATTCACCTCATAACTTGCCAACAAAGTCGAGAGACACTCTGATTCTGTCCTTTAGCGTGTCTGCGGCTTTCTCAACGATCTCCTCAGCAGAAAGTGCACCGGTTGACTCGACCTTGAAAAGAAAGGCGTCATTCTTAGACCCTATCGTAATTGCCCCTGGTTCGCATTCCTGAACACATAACTCACACATGGTACAGTCCAAGGTGTTCTGGGTAGCCAGTGTGTCCTTATCGATTACGAAAATCTTCTTTGGACAGACCTCCACGCATGCCTCACACTTTGTGCATTTGTCCTTGTCAACTTCAACTATAGGAACGTACTTGTATGCCACAGTAGATACTGGTTGAAACTTTGCATTTTCAAGGCCAGTACCTAGACGCGCGTACGCTTCTACGATGAGCCTCTGGTTAGGTGCAAGCTTGACTAGAGGAATTTCTCCACTTGCAGGGAACACTTTGGGATCTTGTGAAACAAGGTCTCCCGAGTAGACTACTACCTCTTCACTGCCCGACTCCTTCTCTAGAGTGAGTGTGCATTGACATAGACTACAACCCTTCCCCTCACAATCACATTCCTGAGGGAGATTATAGCTCTCCAGATCAGTGATGAGGGGTACTAGACCAAGTCTGTGAGCGAGAATCTCGTCATACATGACACTGGTATTCTCAAGCACAAGCACCTCATCAATTGCCATTGCAGGCACACGGGTAAGCATTGTTCTCCGAAGGGCATTTGCAAATGCAACGTCAATGCCTTCCACAAGGAAGTGAAGGACATCATCTTGCCGGCGTATAATCATTATATCCATTGGCTCACCTGACCGTGGAGGTGTTCACCCAAAACACATTATCCCGGACGGACTCGCTACAAGACGTTATCAAATAGCTCTCTCGCCCGTGCCCTGGGCGATTTCATCACATGGGGGTCTGTATAAAAGCATTACCTTAGGACTTCGTTTCGGGAGCGTCAGGGCACTCCAAGAGATGAGAATGGACTATGCAGCCACACGAATCATGTCTTTTAGACCATTGACAATTAGTTTGTATCCATGGATGCGCTGCTTAGGGTCAATCGCTACCATTCCATATGTTGGTACTCCGAGCAGATCCTGTACCGTTTCTGGCCTCATTGACCCTGGAACGTCCTGCTTATTCGCTATGGCAATCACTCGAGCACCATTGAACTTCTCCTTGTATTTGTGAAGGAGCTGGCGGGTCTTGAGAACAGCCTTAGGATTGCTTTCAGTAACCAATACCACCATCGTACTGCCCCTCATCAAATCCGCCCACATGAACTCAAAATGAGACTGGCCACCCATCTCGACCAGTGAAATCTTGGTGTTACTGTCAAGAGTGATGGTTCCACAATCCATCCCCGCTGTCGGTTGATAGTTCACCTTTAGCTTCTGTGTGCCATCGGTGAGAAGCTTGATCAGGGTGGACTTGCCTGCGAAACCAGATCCCATGAGCGCGACCTTGACGTATCGGGTCATGATTCTAGACTCCCAATTAAATGGTCATCGCGTCAGCTGTTAGATAGCAAACATATCAGCTGATGTATTTCCCAGGTAACACTAACTGCTGCCCGGGGCGAGTCGATGGGATATTTAATCCTACTGAGAGAACCTAGACGTTTCTGAAATTGGGCGCCAACAGAAGAGCTTAACAAGGGATAGACCGCCACCCCTTTGGAGTTGTTGATATGTCAATTGTGGATCCCCAATTCATAGTGATTAGAAAAGGGGCTCTGAGTAAGGTCGACGACTTCTTGGAGGATTATAGAAAGCCGATTTTTGTGACCGATGATCTATTGCATGCTGAGTATAGAGAAGTTGTTGAGGATTTCATGGGCGGAGAAGTTGCCTGGTTATTGGTATCAGAGTATGAAAAAGGCCAGACCTCAAAAGCTAGCGGAAGAGACGTCATTCTGGGATTTGGAGGAGGGCGGAGCATCGATACAGCTAAGCTCTTGGCGAGGGATACAAATCTCAACTGGATTGCAGTTCCAACGGCAGCATCTCACGACGGAATAGCCAGTGATGTTGCATCAGTGAGTCATGATGGATATAGATATTCAGAGAAATGTAAAGGCCCTATAGGCGTGATTGCGGATCTTTCCATCATTGAAAGAGCACCTCCTAAACTCAGACTAGCTGGGATTGGTGACATCGTCTGCAAGGCCTCCAGCCTCGGTGAGTGGCGCCTTGCCTACGAGAAGAAAGACGAACCATTCGATAAGAGGGTCTATAGTCTGGTCAAGTCAGCACTTGAATCAATATTGCAAGACGAGAGTCTAGGGACTCTAGTCCGAGCTGAGATCGACTCAGGAAGAGCGATGAGCATCTTTGGGAGTTCAAGACCTTGCTCCGGCACAGAACATGCAATTTCTCATGCAATGGACAGAGAGCCTACTGACTTACATGGCCTCCAGGTCGCTTTTGCAATGCCACTATGTGTCCATTACCTCGAGGAGGCAGGCTACAGCGATTACAGAGCTGAGAGCATGCATCAATTCTTGGTTGATCATGCAATGCCCTCCAAGCTCTATGATTTTGACCTATCATCTGAGCAATTTCTTGATAATGTTCATCACGCATTGGACATAATGACGCGACGAGATCGCTATTCAGTCCTTCAACATGCAGAAACTGATGATTCAGAGATTCTTCAAACATTGAAAGACTTGAACTACTGTTAGGCGGCATGACACTTCGACAGTTTTAAAAGAAATTGGAGATTGGGCCGGTGAGAACGCATCCTAGAGTGGATGTGTCTATCTTATTCATACCAATGAAGTGAGAACAGAGGTAGAAAAATGCCAAAGCCGTCATTTGTTGAATGGGAAGCTACTGAAGAGCTTCAGAAGAAGGCCCTAGAGGCACTTGAAGTTGCCAAAGACACTGGCAGAATCAAGAAAGGAATTAACGAAACAACAAAGAGCATCGAGCGAGGACTTGCTCGCTTGGTGATTGTTGCAGAGGATGTTGAGCCCGAAGAGGTAATCATGTACATCCCAGGTCTGTGTGATGATAGGAAAGCACCCTACATCTTTGTACCCAGCAAGAGAGATCTAGGAAATGCTGCCGGTATTGAAAGACCCACAGCTGCTGTTGCCATTGTTGTTGAAGGAAAAGCCAAAGATCTCTTGACTGACGTTGTCGAGAAGATTGGTGCTCTGCGCAAGTAAGTCTTAGGTGATGGCTTTCAATGAGCAAGAAAGACGATGAAGAAGTAGTGACCCCAGCTATCCCCGCCGAAGTCATTCAGTTGTTGGGTCGAACAGGAGTGACCGGAGAGATCACTCAGGTTCGAGTCAAGATTATGGAAGGCAGGGACAAGGGACGAGTCCTTACAAGAAACGTGAAGGGGCCGGTCAGAATGGGTGATATTCTCATTCTCCGTGAAACTGAGCGTGAAGCACGTAAGATGAGGAGGCGCTAAGAGATTGGTAGGCACCCAACGCTGTAGTTTCTGTGATAAGGACATCGAACCTGGAACTGGGTCTGCCTTTGTACAGACAAAGGACGGCGCAGTACTGTGGTTCTGCTCAAACAAGTGCAAAGCAGCTAGACTCAAACGTAGGATGAAGCCTAGGGCTACAAAGTGGACTAAAGGCTTCCAAAAAGGCGGAAAAGCAAAGTAGATGCGCTTTTCACCCAATAAGGATGACCTAGGTGGCACACTGGTACCACCAAAGGTCTCTACTCTTTCTTTTCGACTTCCTCCTTGATGAAGTCAAAGACTGCAAGTGCGAGGGCCTTGATTTCACTCTCGGCAACGCCCTCTGAGTCCCTTCCGAATAAGTCTTCGAGAGATTCTAGGACTGCAGTTGATGTGTCATTCACATCGATCGATGATGCGACCAGGTCACGAATCTCTTTTGTCAAGTCTATGTTTGAAGGGGCATACCTCTCGACATATGCCTGGGCTGCTTTCTCGGCGTCCTCGGATTCTTCTAGGCCGCCCTCTCTCGTCCACAGGGCGGTTTCTGTGGCCGCAGTTTCAGGTCCATCTGAGGCATGTGCTATGTTGATACCAGACCAAATCCCATACTTACCTCTAAGGGAGTCTGGTTCGGCCTTCTGCACAAAGGTAGCACCAAGTGCATCACGGACACCCTCTATGACATCATCAGCCTCCAGAATCATTGCCAAGACTCGAGCTGAAGAGATGAACTGTACCAGCCAAGGAAAAAAGGGCTTTTCCTTGTGGATATCATAATGCATTTTCGCCAATGACTCAGAAACCTTCATCTCCTTGAAGGCCTTCACGCAGAACCCACGTTCCATGAGATTCTTGACAACCAGGGCACCAACAGTCCTTCTTACTGTGCCATCGGGCTTGATTACTACGAGGGAGCGCTCCATCACTATCACGTCTGCCTGTGTCTTGTTGCCGCGACAAAGACGGACCTATTTTAGGCTTGTGACAGGGTAGAGCGACAATTTCGTGAACTGCTGCTAACCTAGGTCAACAGCTTCCTGTTTCAACCCTTCCCAAAGGGACAGGTCCACAGGCTCTTCCCCCAGTTCCTGAGGTGTATCAATTCCTAATCCTAATCGTTTGATATTCAGAGCTGCATTGTGATCTCTGTCATGAGTAGTTTTACACGTAGGACAGGTCCACTTGCGATCTGAAAGTGCTAGGTTGACATTCTTACTACCACACTTGCTACACAGTTTTGACGTTGGCTCGAACCGTCCGACTTTTATGAACGCTACACCACTGCATCTGCATTTATATTCCAACATCATAATGAAAGCGGCCCAGCCAGCATCAGCTATTCTTTTAGAGAGCCTGTGATTTTTTATCATTCCAGAAACATTCAAACTCTCCACTACGATGCCTTGGTTCTCGTACACCATTCTAGCAGATATCTTGTGTTGGAAATCACGACGCTGGTTCTTAACTCTATCATGGAGTCTGGCAACTTGCAGCCTTGCCTTTTCATGGTTAATGGACCCTTTCTTCTTACGGCTAAGCCTTCGTTGTAGAATTATCAGCCGTTGCAAGGAGGCTTCGAGATACTTAGGATTGTCTATCTTCTCACCGTTTGATAATATTGCGTAACTGGCTATGCCTAAATCCAAGCCAACCGTATTCTCTCTGTTTACTTTGTGTGGTTCAGGGAACTCGACGTTTAGTTCGACAAAGATATTGATGAAGACTCTTCCAGACTTCTCAATTTTAACTACGGCATGCTTGGCCTTTCCCGTATATTCCCGATGAAATACAGTCTTAATAGAGCCAATTTTCGGTACTTTTACTCGCTTCTTGGAGAATTCCACTACAAAGAACTGAGGAATATCAAACGACTGCGAGAGATTTCTCTTGGACTTAAACTTCGGAAATCCTGGTTTCTCACCATTCTTTACTCTTCTATAGAAGTGCTTGAATGCAAGATCGACACGTCTAATGGCCATTTGGAGTGATTGCGAATATGCATCCTTGAGCCATGGCTCTTCAGTCTTTAATTCACGAAGCATATTATTCAAATCAAACCAAGAGAGGGACTTCTTCTCGTCTTCGTAAGTTCTTTTCTTATGCTCCAGTGCCCAATTATAGACGAATCGACAAGCATCAATATTCTGTCGGATTAACTCCCACTGTCGCTTGTTGGGATACATTCTATAGCGGTAGGTCCTCCACATGTTAGTGAGTATGTACCTTCAGATATATTCACAACGTGAGAAAACAAGTATGCCGTGAAAGGTGTCGAAGATTGCCTTTGCAAAATGATATAAACATCAACACGTGCCCCGCTGCCAGTCTTCTTGTGAGGTGTCACCGATGGCTGATTCCGGGACAGGTAACAATGCCAAACTACGTTCTCCAATAGTCACTGTGCTGGGTCACATAGACCATGGCAAGACCTCTCTTCTCGATAAGATGCGCGGAACTGCAGTTCAGGACCGTGAAGCTGCTGGAATAACTCAGCACATTGGCGCTTCATTCTTCCCCACTGAAACCATCGAGGCAATATGTGGAGATCTTCTTGGGAGCACAAAGACAGAACTGACTATCGATGGGCTTCTCTTTATTGATACTCCCGGTCACGAAGCTTACCTGAACTTGAGACGACGAGGTGGAGCGATAGCTGATATCGCTATACTTGTCATTGATATCAATGAAGGGGCTCTTACTCAGACCTACGAGTCGTTGAAGATCCTCCAATCAGGAAAGACTCCGTTTCTCGTGGCAGCAAACAAGTTGGACAAGGTCCCTGGATGGCGAGAGAAGGAAGGTATGAATCTCTTCCAGGCCATCAAGGCGCAGGGTACAACTACTCAATCAGAGGTTGACAGGCGTCTCTATGAGATTGTGGGAGCCCTATCAGCCAACGGCTATGACTCGGAGAGATTCGACAGAGTTGAAGACTTCACAAAGACAGTTGCTATCGTACCTACAAGTGCAAAGACTGGTACAGGAATTCCAGAGCTCCTCATGGTATTATCTGGTCTCACTCAGCAGTACATGAAGGACCGATTGCGGATTTCTGAAGGCCCGGCTCGAGGAGCTATTCTAGAAGTTCGGGAAGAAACAGGACTTGGGATTACTCTTGACACAATCATTTACGAAGGAGTCCTGAGAAAGACAGACACAGTGGTCATCGGCGGGCTTGACGACGTCATTGTCGCAAAGATTCGAGCACTACTACAGCCCAAGGAACTCGATGAGATTCGTGATCCAAAAGAGAAGTTCACCCCCGTTGAAGAAGTGCATGCCGCTGCCGGTGTGAAGATAGTTTCCCCGGACATTGAGGGAGCAGTAGCAGGTGCTCCTGTATATGCGGTTGGCAAGAAGGAGAACATTGAAGCCATGAAACAGAAGGTCAAGGAAGAGGTCAGTTCTATCCGAATTCAAAGAGACTCTTCTGGAATAGTAGTCAAGACTGATACCCTGGGGTCACTTGAAGCTGTGACTCAGTTCCTACAGGACCGGAAAGTCCCGGTCAGAGTAGCAGATGTGGGGAACATAGTGAAACGTGACATTGTAGAAGCTAAGGCTGCAGGAGATACTGATCCCCTGAACGCTGTGGTATTAGGGTTCAATGTGAAGTTCGCACCCGATATCGAGGATTTGGCTGCAGAATACGGTGTTGAAACCTTTCTGAATGAAGTCATCTATCGATTATATGACGATTATAATGCGTGGCTGATTGTCAAGAGAGAACAAGCGAAAGCAGAATCACTCGGGACTTTAATCAGACCTGGAAAACTCGAACTGATTCCCGAATATGTCTTCAGGCAGAAAGACCCTGCAATTGTGGGTGTGAGGGTCCATGGGGTCATCAAACCTAGAACTGGCCTAATAAACTCAGAAGGCAGACGAGTGGGTACAATTCTTCAGATTCAGGACCGTAGTGTGCCGGTAGATGAAGCCACGAATGGGATGGAGGTTGCTGTGTCCATTAGAGGACCTACCATTGGCCGCCAGGTGAAGAACGACGAGACCCTTTACGCAGACATCCCAGACAAACACATTCTTGCAATGAGGAAGAAGTTCTTGGATGATCTTACCCCCTCCGAGAAGGAAGTCCTACAGGAAATCACTGAGATAAAGAGAGCGACAGGGTCTTTCATCTGAAATCTACGAATTAGAGACTATTGACAACGTTTTTAGGCACATCAGTGGAAGCCTCCGAATGCAGCGGGAAGGGCGGGCCGTTTGCCGCGGTCGAGACCACATGGCAATAGTGGCGCCAGTAACACCGTGGAGGCTGAACCCCGCCCCTGGCAGGTTTCGTTGCGGGACGTTGACGAGCGGTCTCTGAAGTCTGTCACGGACATACCAGCAGTCGTAGGACTGGTGCTATTGTCTTAGACTTTCGAACTGAGTCAGGCCCTGGCGGGAACAGCTCTAAGGAAGAGTGGTGGAGCCTCAGAGAGTGCCGCTTTGAGAAACGCATCGAGCATGCTTGCCTAGGAAAGGACAGTCGAAACATCGTGAGCCGCTGCACCTGCATCTCCGCAGATATGCATTACCATTCAAGAACACTTAAGACAACGACAGCTAGGTGAATGCTATTATATTTCGATAATTACAGCATAAATTCACTTCGCATTAAATAAAAGGCGGCCTATTCAATGCAAAAAAGAACATTAGTAAACCACCAGTCGAAGCTCTATATTCTTGGAGCAATTGTTGGAGTGGTTTCTGGCTTCGTTGCAATTGGATTTAGGCTTATGATTCTGGGAATAAGCATAGCATTCTCTGCTCTGCCACAAGCCATCGGGATCTGGGGATGGCTTTTGATTCCCGCAGCTGGTGGAATCCTAGTGGGATTCATAGTATTGAACTATGCTCCGGAAGCAAAGGGACATGGAGTGCCTGAGATTATTGAGGCCTATGCCTTGAGGGGAGGGAGAATACGCTTTCGCGTCCCTCTGTTGAAAAGCCTTGCGTCGGCAATATGCATTGGTTCAGGTGGGTCCTGTGGAAGAGAAGGTCCCATAGCTCAAATCGGTGGAGGAGTGGGTTCGTCAATTGCAGTTAGACTGAAGCTTGATACGAGAGTAACAAAGACCCTTGTTATCTGTGGTGTCGCTTCAGGTATTTCAGCAACTTTCAACGCTCCTTTGGGAGGCACTTTGTTTGGTATTGAGGTGATAGGGGGCGGAATAGTTGGCTTTTCGATTATTCCGGTCATAATGTCTTCAGTGATTGCCACTGCCATAGTCGATACGCTGCTCGGTTCACAACCATCATTTCAAGCGCCATTCTTTGTCATGAACAACTACATGGAACTTGGTTTCTACTTCATGCTAGGAGTGCTCTTTGGGCTTCTGGCCGTAGTCTGGACTCGTGGATTCTACAAGATTGAAGATTTCTTTGAGAGGCTTCCTATTCCGAAGCTTGCTATTACTGCAGTTGGAGGCTTAATTGTTGGTGGGCTTGCAGTAGTTATTCTGATGATGGAGAATTCGTTCGGGTATATGGGCGCGTTCAAACCTGGGGAGCCATACTTCCCAGCCATTATGGGGGTAGGATATGCGTTCATTGATGCCTCTTTAATCGGAGTAGTGCCCCTCCTTCTGCTGGCAGTTCTGGGTGTTGCAAAAGCCCTAGCGACCTCAGTCACGCTAGGCTCGGGAGGCTCAGGAGGTGTCTTTGCTCCGACATTGTTCATTGGAACCGCAGTTGGAGGAGCCTATGGACTTCTGTTTTCCACACTCTTTCCCACAGTGATTCCAGAACCTATGGCATATGCACTGGTAGGAATGGCTGCCCTCTTTGCAGGCGCTGGCAGGGCGCCAATTACCTGTATTGTCATAATTATGGAGATGACAAGTGACTACTCGATGATTCTGCCGCTGATGATAGCGGTTTCCTCCTCTTTCCTTATCTCATCACTCATTGAGGGGGAGAGCATTTATACTCTGAAACTCGCGCGCAGAGGGGTTCATGTGAGAAGAGGTGCCTATATTGGGGCCCTTCGGGAGGCAAAAGCAGAACATGTCATGACAAAGGAGCCTACTCTGCTGAACCCTGATATGACTCCTGAAGAGGTTCTTGCCATCGTTGATGCCACTCAACACACGAAATTCCCGGTCGTCGATAAGAATGGTCTCGTTGTTGGCTGCTTGATAACAGAAGACTTGTTTCGAAAGCCTCAGGATGAATCTCAAGAGCTCCTTGTCAGGGACCTAATGAACCCTGATTTCTTGCATATTGCTCCAAATTGCACAATGGATAGTGTCCTGCAAGAAATGCTCCGACGAGGAGAGGGTCATGCTGTGGTTGTTGATCCAAGAATACCCAATGTGATGGTTGGATTCATAACGAAGGCCGACGTACTGAGAGCCTACGATATGGCAATCTTGCGCCTTCAGGAATCTGGGGAACCCGTAGAGTCAATAGATCCCCTTGAGGCACTAGATGTGACTTGATGATGTCCGATTCTCTAAGCATATGACTTCGTGTGGTGTTGTTGTCGGGGGATGTATGTTATTGTAGCGTTCGCTTGGATAAGTAGCACCAAGATTAGATTGAAGGAGAGGCCTTGAACAGCGCACTACGACAATGTTTAAGAGAAAACCACGAGCCGCAGGGAAATAAGCTGAGGTATCCAAGCCGGTTCTAGTTCTTGTATCAGGTTGTTAGCTCCGATTGCGCGCTTCATCACTCGCTTGAAAAAAAGGACAATCATTGCTGCAAGGAAGAGAAGCACCCCTGCAAACCATGCAATAAATGTGCCTGGAGAGATAAAAGCTACAGGTCTAGTCCATGTTTCTTCCAATACAAATCTAACTGAGCTGCTAGCGACACCTTGTGTATTGTTGAAAGTGAAAGTATACTGGTCGATAGCTGGATCAACTAGGAATTCAAACTGGGCATTCACAAAGATGTTCTTGAGATGTTGAGTATGTTCTCCCCCCACTGTAAAGTAGATGCCTTGGCCTGCAATGACGACCTCACCCCTGAGGATCGAGCTACCGAAAATCATGGTGTGATAATAGGTTTCATCGTCATATGGACCATATGTAGCGCCAGCTTCAACTGTGAAAGTGGTGTTAATCACCTCCTCCACGCTAGCCACAGGGACCACTATCGCAACTGAAAGAGCAATTCCAATTAAAACCAATCCCAAAACTATCGTCGACTTCCATTGACTCAATCCGCGAATCACAACGTCCTACAACATCTATCTCTGCGAAATAATAATTACGATTGATTGAGTTTTGCACTGTATACAACATTCATCAATTCATCACGTTTCTGAAATGAAGTAACTCTAGACTTGGGATTGAATCTCAATTAGATATAATTTCGGGCAAAATGTTTATGAGATAAACGAGTTTCGACGCCATCGCTAATGCTGAGGTAGCCAAGCCTGGACACGCGTGCCGTAGTAGCACGTGTGGAGCAGTATGGCGCTGGATTGCTAATCCAGTGTGCTATGCACTCGAGAGTTCAAAGATTCTCATGATTTCCATGAGAGTTGGGAATCTCTCCCTCAGCGCCATTTCTTGTTCTCAATGACTTTACACACACAATTGACAACAGTATGATTGCAGCGATTACTGAGGCCCATGCAATAGGATGTGCGTACCAGAGTTGTGGATTCTCTGCAGGATTGACCCAGAGTCCTAATGGAGAAAAGAGGGTCATTTTGGGTTGAAATTCGGCCTCAGATTCTGTTGAGTGAATAATAACTTGGGTGTCCCTGTCTGAAACTATGGCGAACAGACATGGATAACCAGCATAATCAGTATAGCCACCATCCTCGTGTAATGAAACCGTATAGGTGCCATTCTGCGTGACAGTGATGCTGGTGAATGGTACGGGATCATATTCAGGCGAATTGTCAAATGTCATGTTAGGCTCAAGTCTAGCTGACTCGCACTTGTGAAATCTCAAGGTTCCCTGCATTAGGACCTCTGCACAATCAAACTCAAAGATCAGATCAGCAAGGTAGGAACCAGCCGGTGGAGGATTTAACTCGAACTCGAAAAATGCTATCTCTATTGTTTCATTTCCACTAGTGGAGAAATTGCCAACTCTGATTATTGATTCTGCTGAATGATCAACATCATCCGTATTGCTGAAGAAGGAGTCTTCTGACATCTCGACATTTGCTCGGCCCATTGGAGGTGTCGGAGGGAACAGTGCATAGATGACACCAAACCATATTGCTGGCAGCAGAAAAAAAATCACTCCAATTGCCACTATCCCACTCCTTACTCTCCAAGAACGCCAGTCTATGCGCAATCTCACTGAAACTCACCGTGAAACCGGTATAAACGAGTGAAAAACTCTAGTTAGTTCTATCTTTTGAACGAATCATCCCGATGAATCATTCAGGATGGGCGAGAGCACTATTTTGAGTTCTCCCGCCCTGTCACGCTTCAGGTGACTGCCTCAAGCGCGACCTCTGAGGACTCGGTGTCTCTAGCAACGTGTTTTTCCGAGTCATTCAGCATAATGTCAAGTTTACCGTGTAGGTCCCATTTGGATACTACCAGCACGCCCAAGACTGATACTACCACAAGTCCGATGGCTGCACCAATCAGTGGAGCGATGGTTGAAACCACTGCCTCGGCCCAGACTCCGCCGATAGCCATGCCAAGCACTTGAACAGCCGTGAAGACTACATTGAGGAGTGCAAACACCCTTCCCCGGTAGTTGTCCACAACCAAGTCCTGCATGAGAGTGGCAAGCGGAATGTTGAGCATGACATCAACAGATCCGATGAGTGCCCATGACAGAAGGACACCCCAGAATTCCGTTGAGAAAGCAAGACCGAAGACGGCGATACCAGCGACTAGACCTGCGATTGATACGAGGTAGAGTGGGTAAGGAATCTTCTTCTTGGTGCCAAGAACATATGCCGTTAGTGTACCTACTGCGGCCCCAGCACTCAAGATTATACCGAATTGTACCTCTGTGATGCCAATGTAACCCTCTAGGTGGGGCATCATCAACGCATTGAGGATTCCGGAGGATCCTGCCAGTAGAATGGCGAAGATGAAGAAGAATTGAAGGATGGAATTGCCTGCCACGTACTTTCCGCCCTGAATGACTTGTGTACGAACAGACTCCTTGCTGATTTTGCCTTTGGGAACTAGGGAGGTGTTAATCGACCTGAGTGCAACTGCAGAAAATGCAAAGGTTGATGCTGTAATGGCGAAAGCGAGGAAGTAGTCCGGTGCAAGGAGCGCCACTAGTACACCCCCGAGTGGCGGGATGGTGAGCTGGACTACTTGGAATGTCATTTGCGAGAGAGAGTTTGCAGCGACTAGTTCATCGGCCTCTACTAGGTTCGGGATTGAAGCGTTTCTAGCTGGAAAGAACCATGCATTTGCCACTGCATAGAGAAACGTTAGAGTGTAGACCCAATAGATAGGAGAAACGTTTCCTGGGAAGTGAACAGCAAGAGGAATGAGGAGGATAAGGATGGATCGAACAATGTCAGACGCAACCATGATTGTCTTTCGGTTCCATCTATCGACATATACTCCGACAAAGCCAGCGAAGATGACCACTGGAGCGGTCTGAGCCATTGCTAATATTGCCATTGCTAGGGCGGACTGAGTCAGACTATATGCATAGAAAAGAAGAGCAAGAGAACTGATTGCTGTACCGATATTGGAAACAAGTTGTCCAGCCCAAAGACGAGCGTAGTCCCTGTTTCGAAGCAGAGACTTGAAGGTGTTGTCTTTGGTTGGTTCAGCCTCAGCTGAATCGGTGGTGGCCAGAGAGGTAGTCATCTGGAACTACCTCGAGGAGTATGTTCGGGCAATTGCCTGAACATAGGCCATTTCTTGGGGGTTCTTCTTGATCCTTGCAAGCGCCATTGTAAGGTTTCACCTCACAAAGGTCATGTTAGCGTAAGGGATTGCCTGAGTCTCTGGGACTCTGGGAATCTTCTTATTCTTCTTCACGGATGAAGTTCGAGAGTTAGTTGCTAGAGCCATGATATTTCACAAGAATTACCCCTCAGAATCAGTATATATAGCGAAGCCACAATTGAGGGTCACAGAATGGAGTCACAAATTGTGACTAGCTACGGTGCAGATAACACCTATTCCGCATCACAAGTTTGGGCAGACTATAATTGCTCGACGGGATTGCACCCGATGTTCGTGTGAAACTTCATCAATAATCCGCGGATGGTTTTACTAGATTGATATGACTGTTTCTACTCAATGTAGAGTCTGGTTTCACAGATAGGACAGAGAACAACGTTCTCCCCCACAGGAGTAGCATTTGAGAGATCAAACGACATCTCGCAGCCAGGACACCTGTACATGTCAAGGTCCGCGACTCTCTGTGCTGGGAGCGCGTGTGCTCGCATCTGTGTGAGGATTCTATCATCATCTGCGACATCTGTAGGAGCTATTGGGCGTCCCTGAGCCCAGCGATATGCGCAGTATAGTGAGAGCAAGACCATGGGCACTAGAAACACAATGTAGAGCAGGTATGTTTCTGGAGGAGCGCTTACAATGGAACTAAATACAAGAATGGACCCAATGATCAATAGGAGGATGAATACTATCCAGCGGGAAGGGCTTGTGGGTCGCTCCTGTGGTTCACCGTAATAATCGTATGAATCATCGTCGAGCATGGCAATACATCTAGAGAAATATCTGATACGGGATAAACTCTTCGTCTCTGGAAAATGAAAATAGAAAGAGACACGGGCCTATTGGCCCGGTTCTTGGAATGATAAATCAATCAGCTACTCTTTCTTTGCAGCCTTCTTTTCCATTTTCTTCTTTGTGACCTTAGTCACGACGCCTACTGCGACTGTCATGCCCATGTCACGTACTGCAAACCTACCTAGCTGTGGGAATTCCTTGTAGGTTTCAATGCACATCGGTTTGAGTGGGACCAACTTGGCAATCATCGACTCGCCCTTTTTCACGAAGTCAGGGTTCTCTTCAAGGACCTGACCGCTACGTTGATCGAGTTTCTGAAGAATCTGATCGAACCTGCATGCGACCTGTGCAGTGTGTGCATGGATGACTGGGGTGTATCCCACAGTGATGGCTGTCGGGTGCTGAATTACCATAATCTGGCCAGTGTAGTCATCTGCAACTGTTGGCGGACTGTCAGTAGGTCCAGCAACATCTCCACGACCAAGGTCCTTCCTCTCGATGCCTCGGACGTTGAAACCGACATTATCGCCAGGAATTGCCTCTTTGAGCTGTTCATGATGCATCTCGATAGTCTTTATCTCACCAGTCTTGTTTGGAGGCATGAAGGTGACTTTTTGGCCAGGCTTCATGACACCGGTTTCGACACGACCGACTGGGACAGTGCCAACACCTTTGATTGAGTACACATCATTGATTGGCAATCGCAATGGCTTATCGACTGGCTTCGGTGGAAGCTCAACTTGATCAAGAGCCTCGAGTAGGGATGGTCCCTTGTACCAGGGTGTGAGATTTGATGAGAGATCTTTCAGGTTACAAGCATCACCTATAGCCGCGGTAGGAATGAATGGGATTTTGTCAAGCTTGAATCCAATGCTCTTCAGGAATCCTCCAACCTCATCCTTGACCTCGTTGTACCTATCTTCACTGTACTTGACAGTGTCATCGTCCATCTTGTTCACACAAACTATGAGAGAAGGTACGCCAAGTGTCATTGCGAGATAAGCGTGTTCCTTCGTCTGGCCACCAGGACCGACGCCAGCCTCGAACTCACCACGCTTGGCTGATACGACTAGTAGGCCTACATCAGCCTGTGATGCACCGGTGATCATGTTCTTGATGAAGTCCTTGTGTCCAGGGGCATCGATAATGGTGTAGTAATATTTGTCAGTGAGAAACTTGAAGAAAGCGATGTCGATAGTAAGACCTCGCTCACGCTCCTCTTTCAGGCGGTCAAGGGCAAAAGCCCAAGCCCAGCTCGGACGACCCAGCTTTTCCGCTTCTTCCTTGTGCTGCTGGAACGTCCGCTCATCGACCGCACCAGTCTCGTACAGTAGTCTACCGGTCATTGTAGACTTACCGTGATCTACATGGCCAATGACCACGAGATTCAGATGTTCCTTTTCTTTCGACAAGGGTATGATTCTCCTTATTGAATGTTAGACTGTCCCCTAGAGGGGGAAGCTGCTAGCGTGTCACGCTTGGGGATGCTTTTAACGGTTTCGACAAGGTGGCTTTTCAAAAGCCCTTAGGGCACCGTTCCTACTGCGAAGAGCGTTCCCATCATCAGAAAAGCGCCAGGATGATTGAGAAATTCATTATATTCTGCCATTGCTGCTTCATACTCGGGTTGTGTCACAAGTCCTTTCTCCATCCAGGATCCTTTCGCTCTTTCCATGAATCGGACTGGAACAGAAGACAGCATTCTCAGTTCTTCGGGGGAATCTTGAGTAGCGTGAAGCACCGTTGGAACGATTTCGATAGAGTTCAGACCTGCCTGAGAAAGAATTGAAAACAGCTTCCGTCCAATGTGTCGGTCTCTGCCTTCATCCATTGCCGCCTTGACCATCTTTCTCCAGATCTTCATTATTGTAGGTATTGGGGGGTATATCAGCATAAAATCGTCATCAACATCAGAAATAAGGACTCGTCCACCACTCCTTGTCACCCGTTTTAGCTCAGAAACTGCACTAACGGGATTCGATACCCCCAAAAGCACGAATCTACAATATGATGCATCAAATGAGGCATCTGAAAAGCCTATATTTCTGACATCACCGAACTCAAATCGAATGTTGTCAATTCCCTCTTCAATCGCGAATTCTCGTGCCCTATCGATGATTGAATTGTTGATATCTATCGCTGTTACTATCCCAGGACTAACTATTCTAGCCAATGTTCGACTGACGACACCAGTTCCACAACCAGCATCAAGAACATTCATCCCCTGCTCTAGATCTAGTGCGTTGATTTCATTTTCAATTATTCTCCTAAAAGCAACAGCCTGGAACTCCAATCTTGCTACTTCTTCGTCCAAATCACGATTAGTATTACTTGCTCGTTTGCCTGACAAATTCAATCTCCCCACAGTAGGTTAGCTGTTCAAGCCCAATACAATGGCCACTTCGTTAAAAATGTACTACCAAAAGAGGCATCCCTTGCTACGAAGTGGAATTCGGGAATATTGGACATTGATCCCATCAAGCATCCATGCAAGGATCTGGAGTTGGGAAAACAGGCTCAATACTTCTGAAGCAGAATAGTATCCACCAGAGTCCCATTAAGGAACCTCTTCGAATTCGGGAGAGCTCCTCCCATCTCAGCTGGTACTGCATTGCTTTACGGACCAGCATCATTGTGAATTCATCCAAGATTCCTCAAGTCAATGCCTTCTGCCAAATTCGCTTTTTCATCGGGTTCCTAGGGGTTGGGACGTATCGCCATGAACAGCGGAGGTGGTCAACCAGTGGTACAGGGCGGAGTTGTCGTTGTCGTGGTAGTTGTTGTGGTCGGTTCTGTTTGTTGTTCGCCATCAAAGTTGGAGTTGACGTAGACACCGACTGCCACCACAGCTAGCAGGAAGACAACGAGCACCGCAAGGAGTGCGCGCTTCCGTTCGGGCATCTCTTTTGAACCTCTTGCTAGTGTGAAACTATCCTGCCCTATTCATGCGGATTAGTTTAATGCTTTCGAAAAGAGCCGATACTGAATCTAGAGATAGATGCGGCAATGTATTTCTGCCTGACATTCATCACTGAACTAATCCTGTAATCCATTCTCGCACCCGTTCATTGTCACGAAGGTCAATCTTGTCAGGAACTTCTTCACCTGATTCCATTTCGCTCTTCAACATGCGTTTGACGAGGGATCTCATCAGGAAATTGTACTTGCTGAAATCAAATACCCCAGGAAAAAGACCGGTGGATACAGGCGCGAGTGAAGGATATTCTTCCACAATTTTATTGAGAAACTCAATCTGTGCAAATTCACATTTGGCTGGATTGGCTGCATAACCACATACCACGAAGATTGCAACTCTGTTCTTTGCCAAGGCATCTAGATTCTTCTCTATGAACTTCAGTGGTTCCTTTGCCCACCTTCCGGCTTGGATTCCACTTCCAATGATGACCAGATCGTAATCTTGGAGGGGCTGAGGAGGAACGCTCTTCTTTAAATCAACAACGTCAACCTCGACTCCAGCTTCTTGAACAGCCTTGGCCATTTCTTCTGCAGTTTCAGCTGTGGAACCATATCGGGTTCCATAACCTATCAAGACTGTATCGGTCATTTTGTAATCGACCCTGATACTACAACTTAATGGTTTCGAAGCTTCGGAGCTTATATGCACTTCATACACACAGAGTCACATGGGGCTAGAGCTTGATTTTGAGGCAAAGGGATACATCATTCATGATAGAAGGAGTGTTCCAGGGAACGATATGATTCGTAAGGCAGCAACGGACTTGGCTGATGAGATTCTTGCTGGTATCAAGAGTCTTGACCTTTCACACACTGTTATGATGACGATTCTCTTCATGATGGACGAAGGAGCTCATCTTGTGCTGCTGACAAGGTCCTTTGATACAGATTCTGTGGAAAGAAGACTGGACAGTGTTCTGAAGAGGGTCACTCATGATCCAGTGACGGGGAGCCTACATACCTACGTGATTCCCATCCTTGAGAGAGAACACCAGAGTATGGTTGATGATGAACAGTCTACATCTTGACTGCGGATTCAGGGAGATGGACCGCAAATTTGCACATTTTTCCGCCGTCAACCACAGTTTCAACAATGTCTACTCTCACAGACTGACCGACAACCTCACTCCATAATTGCTCGGCCCAGCCAGCTCCGCAATAACAGAAAGTACGTGGCATCTTTTCAAGAGCAGCATGTACGATTGGGCAGAAGCAGGCAGCCTTGATCAGCTCCTCCTGTGTCTTGGCCTTGTTGTATGCATCCTGATTAGCAGGTGGCTTGCTGGTATACAGGATTTTGCCCTCGCGATAAGGCCTCTCAAGCCAAGGCAGATCTTCTCCGTACGCCCCTAGGACCTTATCGATGTCCTGTGATTCTTTGAATATCTCTTTGAACCGATGTATGTTTTCGAGGGGTCTATCGTGGGCACATTTTGAGATAATTGCACACTTCTGATTTTCATCAGCTAACCTATCAAGATGCTCTATTGCTGTTATGACCCAATCACTTCTCTGTGATGCATGGCTGAAAGGGGTGATTCCTTCAGCACCCTGTAGGATTCTAGCCCCTCTTTTCTCACCCAAGACCTCCTTGACACGGGATTTGAATCGATGCTCCCACGGATGAATGGTTGTCTGGAGTTCGGTCACATTGTCTTCAGGATTTTTCTCAAATGGACCGGTCAAGTACACCTCACGGGGATTAAGCTCAGCCGCTAGCCCTCTGGAAGCACGAAACTCGTGTAACTCTTTGAACACAAGAGATAGCTGTTTATACGGACCCTTGTGAATTGTAGTGAATGCATCAAATCCCTTTAGAACTCTTGAAGACACCCCCTCGAATTCTACATTCTGGGAAACAGGATATGCAGCCTCTACATCTAGGCCCTTTTTCACATCTGTGTCCCAGTGATAGACGATCATTGCAGGACCGGATATCTTTGAACCACAGACCTCCTTGAGATGATTGAACCTCTCCCTCAGTTGATCTCGTTTGAAAAGAGGGGCTCTAACAGAAGCGATTAACATGTCCTCAAGTGTCTTGTATTCAAAATCACGCTCTTCCTGAAACATCTAACTCATCTCGGCGAACCTAAGTGATTAGATGATTATCTCTTAAGCTGCCTGTTCGGCGTAATCGGTTTGCCTCTTTGCCTAGAGGAGCCCATTTCAATGACCAAGATCTCAGTGCATCCATAACAGGAGTGAGCCCCAGACCCTTTTCTGTCAATGAGTATTCCACACGCGGTGGAATTTCAGCAAACGCTTCTCGCTTGATTATTCCCAGAGAACAAAGTTCGTTGAGGCGGTCTGTAAGGGTTTTTGGACTGCCCCTAATCTCATTTTGCAGAGCATTGAATCTGACGGTCAGGTTATAGCCCAGAATTCTGAGTATGTCAAGCGTGTGTTTCTTTCCAATAACAGCTAGAACTCTCTTGTAGACACATGTATCATCGCAAAGTACGGATGAGTCCAGTCTGCATCTAGGAACTTCCTTTTTCACCATATAATCGTCTCACTTCATCAGGTCTGGGACTGATTCTGGCTGAGTCTTTACATCGTCCAGATTTTCAAGTGGAATCCAACCTTCGTCTCCAAACGGGGTTCGTGCCCATGCCCAGCCGCTCTCCTCAATGAGCACCATCACTTCATCCCCCGGTTGTGCTTTCAACTCCCTAGAGGTATAGTCTTGGAGTAACTGATATTTCCCTGGTTCGGATAGGGATTCTAGATAGGACTTCGGCACCCATCCGTCAACGTCAGCCTTATTTCGGCACCAGAGCCATCCCTCCCACTTTGTTCCCTTCTCCATACCATCAAGTGACTCGCCTTTCTTTGCAGTCAGGGTCTTCGTTATCTCAGTTTCATGAACCTTGATCACTTTCGTTATCTTCATTCTACTCACCAAATCGATGTATGTAGAATTGATAACTACATCGGCTGGACTCGCGGATTATTCTGTCAGATATATCATGTAATCGTAATACTTATATTGTGTATTTGTAATACGTAATACAATGTGATGTTTATGGTATCAAAACTCGACTTGACCGGACCGCTGCAAGTGCCTACCGCATCAACGTCACTGCTTACGTCCATGCTTGGCGCATCGCGGGGGCTCTTTGAAGCACTGATGGGTTTGATTGCAATGGGAGTCCTGATGATCCCTGTGTTGTATTATCCTGGATTGTTCTTCGTTGTGATCTTTGCTGAAGTCTATCTTATCGATGCAATATACTCGAGGGTATACGGTTCTCGAATGGAAATGTCACTCTCACTTAGAGAGAAAACAGGTACAAGGAAGAGAACGGCATGTGATTGCAGATACGTTTCCAGGACTAGGCCACCAGGATTGCTCACAATGTGAGGTGATGTATGATGTCAAAATATGATTTGATTGGACCAAAGCCAGTGTCTCGGACACAACCATCATTAACCACTGCCGCACTTGGTGCGTCGCGCAGGTACTTTGAGGTGGTATTGGGGCTAATCACTGCAGGAATCCTGATAATCCCTGTATTGTATTATCCAGGACTGGGAATCATCATTATCTTTGCCGAGGTCTACCTTATTGATGTGGTTTATGCCAGGATGTTCGGGGCACGAGTGAAGATGTCTATTCCGTTTGAAAAGGGAAAAGACACAAGAAAGAGCCCCATAGGTATGTTCAACGATATTTCTGAGGTAAGGGCGACTGGACTTGCCCTACTCAACAGATGAACCAGATAGATGTGCTCGTTAGCCTGTGCCACTGGTCACTGGATTTGATCCCTTTGCACCATTATGACACCAATGATAGTCACAGCCCCTCCCAGAACCTGAAGCAATGAGATGGTTTCGCCCAGGACCGGAATAGACATCAATACTCCCCAGACACCAATCAAGTTCAGAGCGATTTGGACCTTGGAAGCCTCGATATACTTCATAGACTCGTAGTAGAGTATGAAAGCAAATGCCGTATTCACAACTCCAACCCACAGGACAATCAACCACGCCTGAGAACTGAGTGTTAGTAGTACCTGGAGGTCCTCAAATATCGCTACAGACAACCAAAGAAACGGAACTGCGGCGAGTGTGCTATAGAATGTGACACTCACAGAGTCCACAGATTTCACTGCAACCTTTCCAATGATTCCATTGATTGCAAAGAAGAATGTGGAGGCAACAAGTATGACATCACCTATCAAGCGGGTGGGACTAATAATGGGGTCCACAGGAGCCGGGTTGAACACTATCATGACTGCACCAAATGTCGCCATGAATAACCCAAGGAGTTTGGCAACCGTTATTCGTTCGTCTATTAGCGCTGCTGCTATGACTACAGCAAAAACTGGAGTGAAATTGAGCAGCAATACAGCATCACTTGCTGTAGTCATATTGAGGGCTATGTACTGCATCACCTGAGACAGGAATGGACCAGCTAGTCCAGCGACCATGATGAGCTTCCAATACTCACGTGTATTGTTTGATGACGCTTGTCGCCGCTTCGTGAAGAGTACCACAGGGATGAGAATAGGACAGGCCAATGTGTATCGAAGTGCCACGAAGGTGATGGGTGCCAGTTCCACAAACACAATCTTTGCCAGAATCAGAGATGATGCCCATAGCACGGTTATGGTGAGTACTGCTAACCATGCATAGGTTTGTTTGGACATCTTCGATTCCTCTATGTCAACTGTTTTTGGAGCTTCAGAAGCTTGACTATATCACTTTCTGATTGAGAACAGTGTAGTCACTAGCAGATGATAAGTGAAAATGCATCGCTGAGTCTACCGTGCTGAGCGTGCGACTCTCTCGCGCTCTTCCTTTCTGGCTACCGCAAAACTGGCCGGATCGCCTTTGTATGCTAGAAGGAGCTCATCAACCAGACACTCTTCAAAGGACTTGGCATTCTTGTGAGCGGAACGAGTTGCACCCACAGCTAGATACCTGAGAGCGAGGTCGATTCTTCTCTGAGGAGCAACATCGACAGACCGTGGGTATGCCATTCCACCGTAGGATATACGAGTGGTTTCCTCAGAAGGAGCCGAGTGCTCGATGGCGGTCACAAGGACCTGTATGGGATTTAGACCTGTTCGGTAGTCGATTATCTCAAAGACACGTTTCAAGGTATGAATAGCATTGAGTTTCTTACCGGCATTTCGACCGGTGCGGGTCTTCTTGTCCTTTCTTCTGCCAGCATTGAGTAGCTTGTTGACGAAACGCTCCACTATGGGAATGTGACTCTTGTGGAATCTTTTGTGAGCGTGTCTACCTGCAGTATGAGGAATTAGTACCGGCTTTAGGGAGATGTACCGTGCGAGACCAATGTCATTAACCTCGACTTCTGTTGAGTCCCACTTTCCGAAAAGCAGTAGATCTGGTGCGGCATGTGGCTCTGGCTCTGGTGGGGCTTCCTCCTCAACAACCTCAGTCTTCTCTTCTTCAGCCATCATGACCACCTAACGAATTGGTTTCTCTTTCTTGCCGTAGATGAGGCTCTCTAGGGCCACACCGTTGACTTTTACGACCTTCCATCTAACACCTGGAAGATCTCCCATTGCGCCACCCATCGCACCACCGATTCCTTCAACAAGCACTTGGTCGTGTTCATCGATGTACTTGAGACCCCCATCACCAGGAATGAATGCTGTGATCTGCTTACCATTCTTTGAGAGCTGGATTCGTACAGCTTTTCTGATAGCAGAGTTGGGCTGCTTTGACTCTATGCCCACCTTCTCCAAAACTATACCCGCGGCCTGTGGAGCGCCCTCTAGTGGGTCAGTCTTTCGCCTGAGCTTTAGTACTCTCCTCTTGTAGGACGCTTTCTTCCAGCGGAACCTCTTCCGTTTCCTTACAAGGGGTCTCGCTGCGAACTCGCCCAGGGGGCTCTTTCCTCGTGGCAAGGTGATTTTCCTCTTTGTTGATGATGGGTCCACCGTGTATGGTGTTCACTGTTGGTGGCCACGGCTTCGGGCTAGAGTTTCCTTAAAAGCATTGTCAAATGCAACTGACCGAAATGACGTGTTTGGACTCTTCTGCTATCCATTTCTATACCTGTACAGGCCAACCAGATTCAGGGTAATTGACAGGCCAATCAGTATGCCAATCACGAAGGACAGGATATCGGTCTCCGGGAGAAAATGGTCTATAACAAGTGCCAATGCTAGACAGATGCCGCCCAACGGAATCAGCCATTCATTCTTCAGGATCATCTATGGACTCTCCTAGAAATGACTCCATGGAATACTAATAAGAATCCAGTTCACTGCCGCCTCAGTCTTCTAAGCTATGACAACATTGGTGAGGTCAAAATGCCTTCGTGCGAGGATGCGAGCACGGGCAACATTGCGGCCATCTCGACCAATAGCGATGCCACGGTCTTCAGAATTGACAGTAACAGAAGCCACCCTGTTTCCGTCCCTGTGTACAATAATCTTCACTTCTTCGACTCTAGCAGGAGCAAGAGCGCTCTTCACGAACTCTTCCGGAGAAGCAGCGATTTCCACAACATCAACTGCCCTCCCAAAGGTGTCCGCTGCAGCCTTCACATTGGAACCGCCACGACCAATGGCCTTTCCCAGCTGCTTCTCTCTCACAACAAAGATGAGGCGTTCGCCATCGTCATCACGGACAACATCTACGGCGGAGGCGCCTGTTATCCGCTCGAAAGTAGCTATGAGCGACATGTCCTCCATGGAGAGCTTGACCAATTGAACCGCCTCATGCCATCTTCAGAATCTTTGAATCACCAGGTTTAATCACTGCAATGGCTGATACCATGAAGGGCTTCCCCACAACCTCTCCAAGGTCCCATGAGGTCCCCTCAAATTTCAGGACCTTTATGCCTGAAAGTGAAGCGAATCTCTCAATATCTTCATATTCGTCACGTGGGCAGTTGGCTGCTACAACAACTACCTTCGCCTCTGAAGTCTTTAGAGCGTCTATGGACGATTTGGCACCGATTCGACATTCACCGGTGCTCACTGCGCTAGCTATTGGCTGATTTAGGCTCAATTGTCATGACCTCGTTATGTTTTTGCGTCTGCTCGAGTTCTGTTTTAACGTTTCCGTAGCGAAGGTTTACCGTTTCCTGCCTCCGACAGGTTGTGGATTCATTAGAAGGTCTATTGCCCCTGTGCCGAGGGGTATCAGCTGTCCGAGAATCACATTCTCCGTGATTCCTCTAAGAGGATCCTTGGTTCCTGCAATTCCCGCTCCAAGTAGATGCTTGATTGTTACCTCAAAAGCGGCTCGTGCTAGGGCGCTATTCTTGGAACCAGATATGCCATGCCTGCCAATCTGACGAATTGCACCATCGGCTGTCATCATATCAGCTACTAGAATGATGTGTCGAACATCAACATCCATCCCCTGCTCATTTAGCACACTCATTGCTTCCTGAATGATGGCATTCCGTGTCGCTTCGATACCAAGTACTTGATTGATCTCCTTGAGGTTGTTTGTATAGACCTTGTGCGGATTGACTCCTTCTATCTCAAGTGCATCTTGAAGATTAGAGCCCTCAGTGTAGAGAACATATCCATCAGGCTCCTTCCGAATGACTACATGAGTAACATCATTGATGCCCTTTACGCGGACATCTCGAATCTTCTCGCTGAGCCTTTGAAGGTCAGCAAGTGTGTCGTTTGCAGGATAGACGAATATTACACCTTCTCCTGCCTCAACTTCGCCCTTGGTCTTGATCTTGGCCTGGATAGCCTCGGCAACATCTTTCACTGTGAGACCCTTATCATCCATCAACTCAGGATCCAGTCTGATGTCAATTGCCTGTCTTAGAAGGTCAATGGACACATTACTTGCAACACTCTCAACAATGACCATCTCGATATTCCGGGCGATTTTTCTTGCCTCATTGCGGTCTCCTGCAATGTCATTGTTCAAGTGTATCTTCATTGTGGGAGTGCTTGGATTATTACGAGCGTCAACAATCTCGATGAGGCGCGGAAGACCTTGAGTCACGCTGAGTTCTGCAACTCCTGCATAGTGAAAGGTCCTAAGAGTCATCTGGGTTCCTGGCTCGCCGATACTCTGAGCAGCGACTGTACCTACTGCCTCACCAGGCTCTACCAATGACATCTCGTAAGACGCAATCACATTATCGCATATCTCATCGAATTCCTTCTTCGTGATGTCATGCTCTTTTATCTTTGACTCGAGTTCCAACATGACCTTTGGAGGAAGTCTACGCTCATTGCGCATCTTTTCGAAGCGCTTCTCCATGTACTTCTCGATTGTATCGGTGGCGGTCTTTGCCTTCGGAGCATCTTTTTTGGACTTCTTTGGCTCGACTTTCTTCTTCACAGTCGATTTCTTGGACTCTGGCTTCTTTTTGGCGGTCTTCTTAGTTGCTGGCTTCTTCGCAGCAGTCTTAGACTTCTTTGTGCTTGTCTTCTTCTCCTTTGACATCCTCTACGCCTCCTCACTTAGCTCTTACTTTGCCAAGGACCTTCTCTAATTCAATGTCTATATTGACTGACCGGCCATGGTCTGACTTGCTGGGATCTACGCCATCATCACCAAAGCGGAACTGGACAATGCGACCTGGCGCAGTCCTTACTGTTCCATCTGACTCGACCTTTAGATCCTGCAGAGCTGTCATGAGCCTGCGTTGCATGTAGCCTGATGTGGAGGTTCGCACCGCTGTGTCCACAAGTCCCTCACGACCACCTGCTGCATGGAACCAATATTCTATTGGATCCAGACCGCTCTTGTAGCTCGAAGTCACAAACCCTCTTGCTCTCGCACCCAAATCACCCCTCTCGAAGTGTGGAAGTGTACGGCCAATGTAACCTCTGCTTATTCGTTCACCTCGAACGGCCTGCTGGCCAACTACAGCAGCCATCTGTGATAGGTTCAGTCTTGAACCTCGGGCTCCAGTTTGAGCCATGATGACTGCAGCGTTCTCGAGACCAAGGTGCTCTCCCGCAACAGAACCTGCAGAGTCTCTTGCCTCAGCCAAGGTAGCCATAATTCGCTGCTCGAGAGTTTCTAGGAGGGTCTGGCCAGGATTGGGGTCCAGTTCTCCACGTTTGTAGATCTCGATGAGCTGGTTCACCTTATGGTCGGCCTCCTCCAAGATCATCTTGATTCTCTGAGATGCTTCTCTCGGTAGTGTCACGTCATTAAGACCCATGGTGAATCCTCTGTCAGTTATCAGACGGACTAGGAGTCTTCCGACGGAGTCCATGAACATCCGGGCTGCAGTGGAACCTTTCTCCTTGATTATTCGATGGAACAATGAGTCTGGCTCACCAGCACCAAATGCTTTCTCATCCACAACTCCAAAGATGAGTTCACCATTCCTAATGACCACATACGAGTCATAAGGACAGTCTTCGAATGTGCAGACTGTACACTTTCTACAGACGTTCGCTTTGAACGAGATGTTGATTCCCTCTGGGATGAACATGCTGAATATCTGCTTGCCGGTCCATAGCTTTACAGGAGCTAGAATGGCTGGAGCTGGCAATTCGCCTGTGAACTGACCTGTTGCCAACAACTGATTCACTTGATTCTCTGTGTACAGACTTGATTTGCGGGTCAGTAGGAACGCTGCGGAGATGTAGTCCTGCAGCGCACCAATGATTGGACCACCATATCTAGGTGACAGGATCTGTTCCTGTACACGCATCAGTACTCGAGCCTCTGCTCGGGCCTCCTCAGACTGGGGCACATGGAGGTTCATCTCGTCACCGTCAAAGTCTGCATTGTAGGGTGGACAGACGTATAGGCTTAGTCTGAAGGTACGATATGGCATCACTCGCACCTCATGAGCCATGATGGACATCCTGTGAAGTGATGGCTGTCTGTTGAACAGCACGATGTCGCCTGAATCGAGGTGTCGCTCCACAATAAAGCCTGGCTCGATGGTATCAGCAATGATTGTCCTGTCTTTGACGAATCGCAGGTCTACCCTTCGCCCATCAGTTCGAATAAGATAGTTGCAGCCTGGGTGTCTGTCAGGACCTCGGAGTACTAGCTCCTTCATTTCCTCCTTGTTCCACTCAGTGACTCTCTGTGGAATGGTAAGAATACGTGCCACCTGCTCCGGTACACCGACCTCGTTCATGCTGAGATTCGGGTCTGGAGAGATAACGGTACGAGCTGAAAAGTCGACACGCTTACCCGAGAGGTTGGACCTGAATCGCCCCTCTTTGCCCTTCAGCCTCTGGGCCAGCGTCCTGAGTGCGCGACCTGACCTATGTCGGGCTGGAGGTATGCCAGAAACTCCGTTATCCATGTAGGTGGTCACGTGATATTGCAGTAATTCCCAAAGATCTTCAACAATTAGCTGTGGCGCTCCAGCATCAAGATTCTCACGTAACCGCTGGTTGATTCTGATTATATCGATAGCCTTGTGAGATAAGTCGTCTTCGCTTCTTACCCCAGATTCAAGAGTTATTGATGGTCTAACTGTAACTGGCGGAATAGGCAAGACGGTAAGAATCGACCATTCAAGACGAGCGGCATTGGCATTTATGCCGAGGAGGCCAAAGTCCTCATCTGAAACATTCTCTAATCGTGACCTGATATCTATAGGAGTGAGCCTAACAGTTCCTGCTTCTCCAACTTCATAGATGGAAGTAGGCTTCTCAAGTTTCAACTTGAGCTGTTCCTCTCCACAATGAGGGCATGTTCTTGACTTTGCTGCTCTCTTGAGGATGTCCTTAGATAAGTTAGCTGTCTTCTGTCCTATCTCGGGATACCTTCGAAATAGTCTGTTATAATGATCAATCTCATCGTCTTCGAGCAAGATTCTGTTGCATTCCCTACAAATAGCACGCAATACCTTATGGATGACTTTCGCATATCCTGCATGCATAACTGGTCGGGCTAGCTCAATATGACCAAAATGGCCGGGACAGTTCCCGACTCTGTTTCCGCATGTCCTGCAGCGCTGACCGGGGTCAATGACTCCGAGTCTTGGGTCCATAATTCCTGACTCAATGGGATAGCCGTCCTCATCGTAGGTGTCTGCAACGACTATTTGTGCCACTGACATCTTTCGGATGTCTTCAGGACTTAGGAGCCCGAACTCTATCGAGTCAATCTTCTTGGTCGTAAGTCCGCTAATCATTAGATCATCTCCTTCAAACGCAACCTGGCGGCCAGGCCGAGTGACATCATCTCTTGTATGAGAAGTTTGAATGCGTACGACACCACAACGCTGCTGATTTTCGCGTTGCTGCCGCAGATTGGACAATAATACTGATCCTTGTTCCGGTCATAGACTCCAATGAGTCCACACTCCTCACAGACCAGCATGTTGCTCTTGTCAGACTCATCTAGAAGCCTGCCCTTGAGCAGAATGGCTGCACCATGGCCAATGAGAACATCACGCTCCATCTCCCCGAACCTCAGACCACCCTCTCTGGCCCTACCCTCGGTGGGCTGTCTGGTCAGAATCTGCACCGGACCTCGTGCGCGAGCGTGAATCTTGTCCGCCACCATGTGGTGTAATTTTTGTTGGGCAACAATGCCAATGAAGATGTCCACTTTCATCTTCTCGCCCGTGATGCCCGAATACATTACCTCTCTGCCGGTATGCTGCAGACCATGCTCTTTTAGAATAGCGAAGAGTTCGTCCTCTTGGACTCCACTGAATGGTGTTCCGTCCTGTTGTTTGCCTGCCATGCAAGCAGCCTTTCCAGCGATCATCTCTAGAATCTGACCAATGGTCATTCGGCTTGGAATGGCATGAGGATTGATGAGAAGGTCGGGAACCACTCCATCCTCGGTGAAGGGAACATCCTCCTGCGGGACAATGTAGCCAATGACTCCCTTCTGACCGTGTCGTGAAGCGTACTTGTCGCCCAGTTCTGGTATACGCAGGTCTCGGACCTTTACCTTCACCAGTCGGTTGCCATCGATGGTTTCGGTTAGGATTACGCTGTCTACAACACCAGACTCTCCGTGACGGACAGCCACTGAAGTCTCTCGGCGGTTGGGTGATGCTATGTCGAACTCTGAGTACTCCTCAAGGAACCGTGGTGGAGAAGTCCTGCCTATGAGAACATCACCACCCTGTACCTCTACCTCGGTTTCAATGACTCCGTCCTCGCCAAGGTTGCGATAGGACTCAGAAGCTCTGTAACCCCTGACGCTGCGGTCAGGAATCTCGAACCTGTCCTCCTGTCCACCAGGGTACTTGCGTTCCTCGCTCTCATAGACACGGGTGAATGTACTCCTGCCAAGTCCACGCTCGATAGAGGCCTTGTTCATGATGAGAGCGTCTTCAATGTTATAGCCCTCAAAGGACAGAATTGCGACCACGAAGTTCTGAATGGCCGGCCTCTCCTCGTAGCCTATCGAGTCCATGGCTCTAGTCTTCACCAATGGAATCTGAGGATAGTGAAAGAAGTGTGAGCGGGTATCTGCGCGATACCTGAAGTTTGATGCTGGCACACCTACAGACTGTTTTGCCATTCCAGCCATGTACACGTTACGTGGTGACTGGTTCCTCTCTGGGAATGGAATCAATGCCGCAGAGATACCTAGAATTGTTGCAGGCTCGATCTCCATATGGGTGGTATTGGGCCCAATCTCATGTGGATACATTGCAATGAGGGTGTTCTCCTCCTCCTCCGCATCAAGGAACTCGACGATTCCATTCCTCATGAGATCCATAAAGCCCCACTCGCCATCCATGACCATCCGGAGATGTTCGTCTGTGAGCCTGCTTTTGCCGTTCTCTACGACTATCAGTGGCCGTCTGACACGACCGGCATCACAGTTGGCCTGTACTTCATGGGTGTTCTCATAGTAAGCAATGTTGGTTTCAGGATCAATCTCTCCGGCTCGACGCTTCTGTCGCATGGACTTCACAAGGACTTGAGGAGCAGGATGCACTCCCACAAGTCGTCCGTTGAGGAAGACATCAGCAGCTTTTGTGCCTCTCTTTCCTCGGAGTTTCTCGATTCCTTGGACCTCGGCCTTAATGAGGGCCTTCTCGATGGCTGTTTCTTCAGTTCCTACTGAGATGTAGGCCATCATTGCGATGTTCTTGACAAGTCCACAGTTAGGACCTTCTGGGGTTTCGTTTGGACAGATTTTTCCCCAGTGGGTAGAGTGAAGGTCTCGTGCTTCAAAGTGAGGCTGTGAACGTGAGAGTGGTGAAACTACTCTTCGTAGGTGTGATAGTGATGAGATGTAGTTAGTTCTGTCAAGTAGTTGCGATACACCAGCTTTTCCGCCTACCCAGTTGCCTGTTGCTAAAGCATGCTTGAGTCTCTGGGTGATCACATCTGCTCTTACTGCAGTGCGAATGTTGGGTTTTCGACCACGGACTGCTGTTCGCTCAAGCTGGTACTTGATGTCACGAGTAAGGGAATAGAGAGCTACACGGAATAGCGACATCAACAGGTCGCCTGATAGCTTCAGTCTCTTGTTGGCATAGTGGTCTTTGTCATCTTGCTGCCTCTTTGAGAGGACCAGCTCTAGCAGCCGCTCAACCATCTGACCGAGGTAGTAGGCCTTCTGAAGACGGTGAGTGTCCTCTGTACCAATGTGTGGCAGAAGATACCTGTCGAGGACCTTCTCTGCACGCGCAAGTCTGTACTCCTTTGTCTGACCAACTGCAACCCGTTTGCCAATGAAGTCTAGGGCATTATCTCTGGTAGAGGACTCTTCCTCATCGCGGGGGGCGTTGATGGGAGCAGACTGCTCTATGGTGACAATTAGCTCGTTTCGAATCTCGTCATCATCAGATATGACATCGACAATCTCTCTGTCAGACTCTAGACCTAGGGCCTTCAGAAGTATGGCTAGAGGAATCTTTCCTGGCACGGATGGGAATGAAACTCTGAGCTCGCCACTACGTTTCCTCTCAATAGTGACTGGTGCACGGAACCCACGGGAAGTCGAAAACACCTTTGCAATGTGAGTGTAGCTTGAGCTCTTACTTGCCTCCTCGATGAGAATCCGATTGGGCGCCAAATCCTCTTGGGTCACTAGAACCCGTTCGGATCCGTTGATGATGAAGTAGCCACCAGGGTCCTTTGGATCTTCGCCGTGCTTGATCAGCTCTTCCGCAGACATGCCATGCAAAAGACATTTTTCGCTGCGTAGCATCACTGGCATGTCTCCCACGTAGATTCTCATTGTTTCCATGCGAGTGGAGATTGACCCTTCTTTTCGTACTGGAGTCATGTCCAAGTAGAGCTTGCTCGCGTAGGTCAGGTTCCTGATGCGGGCCTCGTTGGGATACAGAGGATGTTCGCTTCCGTCTGCCTCCCTGACTGATGGAGCCTCGACAGTGATGTCCCCTAGCTCCACATGATAGCCCTCGACCTTGGGATTGAGCCTTGCGACACTGTCTACTACTTGCTGAAGCTCCTCCCGAATGAATCGGTTAAACGAGTCGAGATGCTGACCTACTAGGCCGTAGTGGTTAAAGAATGCCTCAATGACCGGCCAATACTTTCCCGTGTCTTCTGCGTCTGTCGCCATATCACAACACCGTGACTATATGGGACGGGGGAACTACTGCTCGCTACGCTTCCCAAGCATGAACCCAGAAAATCCGAGCTCACCCAATGCTTGCAATAGCCGCCCCGTGTTTTTGCACAAACAACAAACTTCCATTTCGCAGGGGAATGTGGCGGGCCGGGCGGGAACCCCAGATAACGAGGGATTCTCGTGATCTTTTGAACCCGCGGCCATCAGGTTAAAAGCCTGCTGCGCTACCTAGCTGCGCCACCGGCCCCTAACTATGCAAGACCGCGTATAACACCGATAAATTGTGCCGTTGTATGGTCTCATGACTTGTCAACAGCGTGATACATGGTCATGCGTAAATGGGAAGCAATGCTGTCTGGGCAACTCGCACGGTCTTATGTCTTGATAAAAACCTTTCCATAAAACGAAAGATGGAGTATCATCTACTCCAGCTTGGGTGAGCTGGGCATTATAGTGCCTTCCACGGTAAAAAGCGTTACGCTGAATTGTTAGGAAGAGTATGAGAGTAGGCTTGGGAGTTTGAGATGGAAAAATCATCCGAGATCTTTGTGCAAGTCCGGCAATTTTATAGGAAAATCGACTGTCGAGCCTGCTGGACTCCTGACTGTCACTCTTGAAACTACAAAATCAGAAGTGTTGTGTATGAAATCATTAGATGAGTTTAACATTAGAGTTGATATTCCCATTGCGTGGGGAGATATGGACTCTTTCAAACATGTAAACAATACTAAAGTCTTCAAATACTTTGAAACCGCCCGTATCAAGTATTTTGAGAGAATCGGGTTCATTGAAACCATGGAGAAGGATTCTATAGGTCCAATTCTGGCTAGCACCTCTGCTAAATTCATTAAACCCCTGTTTTATCCTGATACAGTAACGGTAGGCACCCGTGTAACCTCTGTTGAACCAACCCAATTCATTATGGAGTATATTGTCGAGAGCAAGTCAAAGGGGATTGCTGCGCTTGGCGAATCTAAAATGGTAGTGTATGATTACAAGTCTTCAGAGAGAACAACTCTTCCTGATATTGTCAGAAACAAGATCAAAGAAATTGATTCTGTTTAGCATTCATGCTCTATCTTCCGAAGATTTGCATCTACTGATGGACGCGTGACGTACTGCAAATATAATCGTGTGTTCACGACCGATGAGTTTAATAGAAAACCAAAAGTGGTGCAGTCGAATCGCGCCCCTGTAGTGTAGTCCGGTCTAGCATTCAAGACTGTCAATCCAGTCGGGTTGACCGATGGAACGGACCTCTTGAATCTCTCTCATTCGTGGGAGAGATAGAGAAAGACCCGGGTTCAAGTCCCGGCGGGGGCGCCATCTTCTTTCCGTATGATTTACATATAGGGTCTGTAATCCCGTCGCTTTCCGAGCCAATCTCCTATGAAGGCCCCTATTGCTAAAGGTGGAATCATTAGAAAGGGCATCCCCAGCCACCATGGGATGGGTCCTAGACGTGACCACACACCAGAGAAGACCAAGAGAAATGTCAAGGGAACTAGAATAAACCAGAATCCTATGAAGCAGGAACCAATAAGGATGAAGACTACTCTCCACATTCTCTTGGTAGCTATTGTACGGAAATAGTAACTCATTGCGTACATTGGAATACCAATTGCAACGCCTAGGATAAGTTGTACGGGTGGTAGGGTTCCAAGTTCAATCAATATGATAGAGATGATGATCATTATAGCAAAGGAAACAACTCCTACAAGAAGCCAGAAACTTCGGACACTTCGTTTCCACCACTGAGGTTTCTGAGGACCGATTGGCCAATCCTTCCGTAGCAGACTGTCGACGTTTGATATTCTGCACACTGGGTTTGATTCGACGGATACCTCTATAATTCGGGCGCCCAATACAAAATCATTATTCTCCAAGAGGGCTTTCAGATTGTCTAATGCCTGCTCCTCACTCAATAAACCTGCCTCTAACGCTTCGTTTGAATCAACAACACAGGATTCAAGTAGAGTTACAGAATCGCCAAATGGTCCTTCTATCAGTTCATAGGCTTCAATAGAATTCCACAGTTCTTCGCAAATGCGAATATTCCGAATACCTCCCCATGGCTGGTTGGTCCATTCCTTGACCAATTCATACAGTGTCTTTGTGCCTACTCGATCCATTTCAGGCGCCCCATTATTGCGATAAATAACTCCTCCGCCGCCTCTGTTGCGGGTATTCCCTTTGGAAGTGGGAGATTCCATTCTTGTGCAAGTGTATAGATTGTCTTTTCACATACTGGCTGTTCGATACAACTACTGCAGTCCCCTTTGTGATTAAACCATAGTTGGGTTCCTAGAGTAGGAGAGTACACAATGTATACATTCGACTTGTTTGCATAACAATAGCCTGATGCAAACCCGTACCTTGGGCTAATCTGTTGAATTCTAATCCTATTTGTTGATGCAGTGTGTCGCAGAATTTTCTCTATTCTCTCTTCAGCGATTCGTTGCGCCTTACTCACCAATGCACAGGACACTTCCAATTCTCGGGCAATCACCGATGGAGGGGTCCTGTTTCGTCTCTTTTGCCATATGAGCTCCTGCTGCTTTGATGGAAACTTGAAATGGATAGACTTCATGGGAATACACACGTGTCGCTATTTAACCAAATATGGTTAATATTAGAAGAATTCAGATTTAAATCATTTGCAATTTCAGGAAATTGGTTCTCTGATTCTTATAATATCGGTTTAGCATTCAAGTCCCGGCGGGGGCGCCACT
>JBHLPF010000101.1:0-3851 GCA_048939765.1 Promethearchaeota archaeon | reverse complement strand
CTAGCTGAGATGCTGGGGCTGACTGCCACTGCCGTCAAGAAGAGAATTGCCCGACTGATTGAGACTGGTGTCATTGAGGGATTCTCAGTGGTCTTGAGACCCGCAATGCTCAACTCTGACTACCTGATCGCTTTGGTTTCCACAGATGGTTCCGAGAACGAGGAAGAATTCATGGAACTAATGAGTGCTAATCAATATATTGCCCAGGCAGCCCAAATTGTCACTGGCGTCGGCCGACTATACTTGGTTCATTGCGAGTATGTCGGTGCGGAGGGACTTCAGAACATCTCAACATTCATTCGACAGCTAGACTCAGTGACCAACATTGAGCTATATCCGAGATTGACTCAGCGTGGCAAACCGTTCGAAATTAAGAAGCTGCACCTTCGAGTTCTGAAACTTCTCTTGAAAGATGCTCGGATGCAGGTTGGGAGAATTGCAGCGGAAACTGGTTTAACAGCAAAACGTGTAAGCAGAGCCATTCGAGA
Organism: Promethearchaeota archaeon; assembly: GCA_048939765.1. Lineage (GTDB taxonomy): Archaea > Asgardarchaeota > Thorarchaeia > Thorarchaeales > Thorarchaeaceae > SMTZ1-83. Next base: position 3,363 of record JBHLPF010000101.1, on the reverse strand, counting down.
GTTGCAGGACAGCGATGCATTATGGTTTATAGTGCGATGGAATTTGAGTTTCGGAGACAATTCACAGTTCTTTCTCAAAATAACCTACGACGAACAGAGCTACAAGAAGGATGAAATGGACGAGTGGCTACGCACAACATTTCCCGATGAGTTTTGGTTATCATACTCCTGTGCCATGGAGCCGACTCTCTTTGCCATGTTTGTGACCGAACATTTTCGTGATGCTGAACATATATCATTAGGGGTGAAAAACGCACCATTTTCAGAATCTGTCGATGTTCTACTCTCATATCCAGTGAAGAAGTTCCAAAGACTTGGCCGAATCAAGATTGAGGAAATGATCAGAGACGCTGGACTCTAGTTCTCATGCATTTCTATGCTTCACTCAGGTCACTCGTTTATGTCTCAATCTGTAGTAGCCTACTGCGACTAGAATAACCACAGCTGCGGGACCAACGATGAGTACTACAAATGGAAGAGCTGGTCTTGTTGTATCGAAGATGGATCTTGCTTCGTCTATAGCTTGCCACATCGCATAGGCTGCCCTGATTGACTGATTATAGTTGTCCAGATCACTGCAGTCTCTATAGTACTCCACGCTCTGATCATAGAGGGATGATGCATTTACAAGACACTGCATGATTGGGTCTGGGACGTTCCCAAACCATAATGGCGCAGAAGAGAGGAGTGCATTGATACCATCAATGCCATCAGCCCACATTTCAGGGATGGCTTCTCTCTGCAGAGTGTCAATATCCATTATCGAGATCTCGGGAGCTTGATTCGCATAACTGATCTGCGAATATGACATGTCCCATAACCAGTTTAGGTAGATGCCTGAAGCAGCGTCAGGATGGTCATAATTGCCGTATGAGTAGGCATCATGAGGGTGGTTCAATCCTAGCGCATGTCCAACCTCATGCATTATCTTCCAAGTATAGCCAATGAAGAGGCTTCCGCTAATGTCGGCCATTAAATCTACATTTGCATCCTCAAGTCCAGTATTCTCCACAACGAAGTGATATTGTCCAAGAATCTTGATCTTGGCTTCTGATGTAGCAGTCCCTGAAGTATTGGTTATACCCATCATTTGGCTTTGCAGCAGATTCTCATACAGTAGCGACTTACTGAACTGATCAAATCCGTATTCATCGAGAAGATACATACTGACATTGCCTGTATGAGCGGTCAATGATACACTCAGGTCCAGATAGTCCTTGATTGGACCTGAGAATGAGAAGTATGATCCGTTTTCGATCTCTATATCGGATAGGGGAATAGATTCTTGATACACAAAATCGGGATTCACTGCGCTTGGAGTCTGCTTTCCAACAATGTACGCGAACTCTCCATTTACCTCCTTGCTAAAACCACCCCAATCTGGATCGAACCTCCAACCGTCAGGTAGCAGGAACAGAAAGATGGGGATGATGAAACGATCAGATGTGCTCCCATTGAAGAGGCCTGCATAGCGGCTATCGAGGTAGTCTCGAAGCGCAAATACATCATAAGTGTGAGATTCCTCATCTCTTATCTGCTCAAATAGGGTCAGAGCCGCTGCGTCTGATTGATAGTCCCACTCCACAACCGAGTATGTCCATTCCACAAAGGGAAGATAGCGTACGTATTGTGATGCAATATAGTCGAGCTTGAGCTGCTCCTCGAATTTCAACTCAGAGTTGGCCAGGTCTACTAGCAACACTTCAAGCCGCACTTCTCTGTAGGCATAGCCTGCCCGATATCCAATGGCGGGGAGAAACCGACATTCCACAGCTTGCGCAATGTACTTCACGATGTCATCAGCCAGCTGCTCCTGCGACGTATACTCCCAGATAGGGCGAATGTTTTCGACTCCACCCTCTGTCGAGTCCTCATAGCTATGATATTCCGTGGGTCCAGCAGACAGGTCGAGCCAGAGAAGCCTGGAGTCCTCTCCTCCTCCAGCGATCTGATATGTGGACGCCCAGGGGATGGGTGTACTGCTCCATCCATCAAGCTCGGCATCCAGCTCATTGTATGTACAGTTGTAGTAGTAGGGCATGTGCGCAGGCGGGTCCTGTGAATAGGTATCAATGATTACTAGGGTTGGACCCGAACCACTACTGACATTGCTTCTTAGATACTTCTCAACAAGGCTCGAATGAATGTATCTGGCAGTTGGATGTTCAGGTTGAATGAAGAGGGGGGATCTGTCCTCGTTTGAGTTATTGTAAATGAACGCTCTATAATCTGTCACGGCCTCTTGATCCGCAAAGACAAAGTTGTAGGAGAGAGAGAATTCTTCATCATATGTGCTCCTCCAAAAGACACCATCTATAGGTGCATACCAATCTGGTAAGCGCTCCGCGATGTCAGTCGCATTTATTCTGGATTCATCTATGCCCAGAAAGACCACGGTAATCTCATAATCAAATGATGTCTCCATCTGAGGAGTTTCAAAGCTGGTTGCTGATTCTCCTTGAGTTGCTGCGGCAAGGACTACAAATCCATTTGCAATCACTAGAACAGTGATGAAGATACTAATGGCAATCTTGCTCCAGTCTCGAGTCTGTGGGGTTGGAAGTGCAATGGTCATGTCAATCATATCCACTTTATTCCACTATAATATCAAGATGCGCCAACAAGCCGGTTCGGGTTTCATCTTTCAGCAGACTAGATTGTCCTGAAATCGAACCTTCCTCTTCGATTTTATGCTGACCGAAAGAGAGAGGACAACCTGGCCGTCATTTATGATATTGTCTTCGTTGCTGACCGCAGTGGTAGACTTGGGATATTTCAGCTCGTATGGTGAATTGTTTCGAAATACATTTAGCAAAGGTCATCTCCCTCTAACAGCGCTTCGATCGACCGAATCGAGGTAGAGAGGTGTTCGTTGTGGAGATTCCTACCATCTTGAAGTATACATTCTTGATTCACTTCATAGTGTGCATGTTCTTTGGGTTCCTGTTCTTCCTGAGTCCTGAGTTCTACCACGATGTCACAGCTTGGCCCTTCTTTGATCCAACAACGGCCAGGGTGATGGGATCCGGGTTCATCGCTATCGGAATTGCCTCACTGTTTGGATACAGAGCAGCATCGTGGGAAGAGGTGAAGATAGTCGTGATTTGTGACATAGTCTTTACACTGTTTGGCCTCTTGTCCATGGTGTGGATGATGATTGTACACACAACCATTCCTGCGCTTCCTGGATGGTTCAACGCGGCCCTATTTGGCCTCTTCTTTGTGCTCTTCCTGTATTCTTACTACGTAGCAACACGCTAGGCGAAGTAGAAGTACTGCAAAGGTCCGCATCCAGAGTGATGCAATCAGAACAGAGTATAGTGAGTACGCCACCATTATCACCAGCTTTCGCATGCCTCTCAT
>JBHLPF010000054.1:0-15745 GCA_048939765.1 Promethearchaeota archaeon | reverse complement strand
GCCCTTCCACATTATGCGTTCAAGGCACTGAGGCCCAGAAATCAGGTCCGGCCGTTGTTCCGATAGTTCAGACATCCACATTTGTATTCGAGGACCAAACTGACATGGTTGATTCTGTCACTGGCAAGTCTGGAAAAGATGTGTATACACGCTGGAGCAACCCAACCACACGTAATGTGGAGGCAAAGATCAGCTCACTCGAAGGAACTGAAGACACACTTGCCCTTTCCTCAGGCATGGCTGCAATCTCTACCGCTATAATTGGCCTGGTAAAAGGGGGCGAACGAATCCTAGCCAGCGAATCAATCTACGGCGGTACCGTCCATTTCTTCGATGACGTGCTTCCTGAATATGGGATTCAAGTCGATTATGCCGAAACAGATGATTTCCATGACCACGTGATGGAATCAGAAGGCAAGTATAAGCTATGCTTCTTTGAGACCCCCACAAATCCAACTCTCAAGATAGTGGATATTGAAAAAGCGGCAGATGCGGCGCGTGCCACAGGGATAATTAGCATGATTGACAGCACATTTGGAACTCCGATCAATCAGAAGCCACATGAGCTTGGAGTCGACATTGTCATGCACAGTGCCACTAAATATCTTGGCGGCCATAGTGACATTATCGCAGGAACTCTCTCAGGTTCCAAGGAAATCATGGCCAAGATTCGAAGTGCTGCGAAGCTCCTAGGGGGGACCATGGATCCCTTTGCTGCGTTTCTGTTAGATAGAGGAATCAAGACCTTGTCAGTTCGTGTTGAGCAGCATAATTACAATGCATCATTCTTGGCTAAAGAGATGTCCACTGACTCTCGAGTCAGACGTGTTCATTACCCTGGCCTTCCTGAACATCCGAATCACTCAGTGGCTAAGAGACAGATGCGAGGATTTGGAGGCATGCTCTCCATTGATTTGGACTGTGATTTGGAGGCTGCCAAAACGTTTGTTGATTCGCTGGATATATTCCTCAATGCTGTGTCACTTGGTGGTGTTGAGAGCCTAGCAAGTATCCCTGCTCTCTCTACTCATTACGGTCTGGCTCCTGATGTGCTTGCTGAAATGGGAATCTCAGAATCAACAATCCGATTGTCTGTGGGAATTGAGGATCCCAACGATCTGCTGTCTGACTTACAGAATGCCCTTGACAAGACTTGTTGAACTCTATGAATGGCCGTTTGTTAAGTCGGCATGTAGGCTCTAGGACGCCTCCGAATCTCCAGTGGAAGAGAACCCGAGGAGAATAACAACTGTTCCAAGATATCTTTCATAGAGCTTAGCTAGACGCTTAATCTCGCAAGATTATTGGTGGAGAGTTTTTCTACAATCGCCTATATACTCGCTTTCAACTGGATTTATTGCAATGACTGTCTGGACCCATCAACCCCTGTACGACTGCGCAGAGTGTAAAACACCTTGCGGAAAGACTGGCTGTATCACTCTCTACACTGGAGATGGCTGCTTCTTCTGCGATACTGCCTGGGAGATTCTAAAGGAGGTCGTTTCTGACTTCAGTCTTCCATACGAAGCAATATCTTTGGTTAATGCAGACTCTGTCACCCCGGAGAGGCTTGATTTCGATGGACCATTGGGTCTCCCAACTATACAGATCTGCGGGGAAGTAATAGTAGGAATTCCAGACGTTGACCACATCAGAGGCGCCATCATGCATGCGGTCCTAAGGCAATGCTTCACGGAATAATTCATGTCATGATTCTGTCGTACGTTTCTTCAATTTCATCAAGGAGTGCATCTTTCTTGCTATCTGATATGAAGGCAGACCTGACTCCATTTTGTGTAATTGAGTAAAGGTCCGATAAGGAGAATCCCAGATGGTCGTGGAGCTGAACATATTCAAATGAAATATCGGTGTCAAAGAACGCAGGGTCGTCACTACTCACCGTGACCAAGAGCCCCCTTTCATAGAATTCTCTGATTGGATGTTCTTCGATCGAGGCGACCACTCCTGTTCTGACATTGCTCACGGGACATGACTCGATCACTATTCCTTTTTCCTTGATATGGTCCATCAATTTGGTGTCGGTTATAGCTGATGTTCCGTGGCCGATCCGCTCTACTCCTAGAAACCTAATCACATCCCAAATTGATTTAGGTCCTTCTGCTTCTCCTGCATGTGCAACAAGATGCAGTCCCATTTCTCGGGCTTCGTTGTATACAGGGAAAAAAGGCTTTGCAGGAAACTTGTGTTCGCTTCCACCGATGTCCACAGAAACAATGCTGTCAGGTCTATCTCGAATGCAGTCCAAGACTTCCGAGGCTGATTCAGGTCCATAATTCCTTACTAAGTCGATTCTCACATCTGCCTCAATCCTCATCTTCCGATTTGCGCGACGTATGCCTCTGCCAATTGCGTCGAGCATTGCATTGAATTCAAGCTCTCTTCTCATGTGGTCTGGAGCTGAGAAGCTAATCTCTGCATACCTGACGTTATGCTCCGCAAGATCTTCAAGCATCTCATATGCGAGTCTCTCGAACTGCTTCTCCTTGGTTATATAGTCGACAACTTCTCCATAGACGGAGATAAAGTGGCCAAAGTCTTGATACTGGAAAAGCTGAGCCAAGTCTGGCTCTGAATTGTAAGGCGTATCGATTTCAGCTTCATCTATGAAATCAAGCAGAGTCGAGGGTCTTATAGTGCCAAGCAGGTGTATGTGGAGCTCTACTTTTGGGAGCGCTGTCAATGCCTCGTGAATAATCATCAATCGCTGTGATTCAGAGCCCGCGATAAGTCATTCTGTCATCTAGCTCGATAGACGTGAGGGCCTCTCGATTCCCACAGGAGCGATAGGACCTATTGAGGAATGTGAATAATCATGCACACGCCTAGACTCGGAAGCGCAATGCTGCAATTGATTTCCAGATTTCAATTTCCTTTCTAAGCTTCTGAACCGTAGCTATATCTGCGTGATAGAGTGGTTTACGCATGTCTTCGAAATTCGCAACTTTATGACAGAGATCTTGTTTCAAGAGGTTGCTGAGTGCTAGCGTCACAGTTCTGGGAGCGAGTCCCACCTTTGTTGCGATCTCCTGCGGATACATCGGACCGTCATAAGCCAATGTGTCTAGTATAACAATTGAACTTCTTGTTAGGTTGAACGGCAGGCGCATCTGTTATCACCGTCAGGTGTATAATAGCAACTTTCGGCCATATTAAAGCCATCGTGTTGCCACTAACACTTGCTCAAGCCCAGAAGTGCTGAGTTATTTTTTATAAGGGTTATCAATAGCGTAATCTTTTGGTGCTCAGAAACACATCGGTAAATGGGAAACTCGGGTGATAGCCAATCGGAAGCGATTCACTGACGCAAGCAATGGCGTTAGACAAGAAAGATCTGTTCATTATTGGGACCCTCGACATGGTTGGCGCAAAAGCATCAGCGGAGCATCTAGGTGAGGTGTTGGGCATTCCATCCCGAACAATTAGATAGCATCTCTCCCGGCCTAAGAAGAATATTGGTGTTGCCCACAATCAACTTGAGAGTCGTTGAAAATACTGAAATATGGAGTCCCCAAGAGCGTTTCTTGCTTCACATCTTATTGCCTGGTGGACATGTCTTGAAGAATGATTCCATTGAATGCAGATTTACATGGCCTGGCAAAGAGGACGCTAGGATTGCTGCAGCTGGGCGTTCACCTCATTCATTGAAGCTTCTGGAAGAGCGGTCCATTTCTCCTGAAACCACTGAGAACATGTTCATTGAAGGTGATAATCTGGAGGCTCTCAAGATTCTGCGCGAAAGCCACTGTGAATTGGTCAAAGTGATCTATATCGACCCTCCCTATAACAAAGGCGGCAGCTTCGTCTATAGTGACAGGCTTGCCGAAACTCACGCTGATTGGCTTTCTATGATTTTCCCACGCCTCCTATTGTCAAGAGAACTCCTGCGTGAAGACGGAGTAATCTTTGTGTCAATTGATGACAATGAGGTTCATAATCTACGAATGGTTATGAATGAAGTATTTGGGGAGGATAATTTCGTGGCTACAATAATCTGGGAAAAGAAGTTCTCTCCCCAAAATGATGCTCGATGGTTTTCAGATAACCATGATTACATTCTTGTTTATGCGAGGAACAAAGAATTGTGGAGACCTCGCCTGCTTCCAAGAACCGATGAAACGGACTCTCGCTACAAGAATCTTGATGGCGACTCCAGAGGACCCTGGACATCAAGCGATTTGACTGTCAAAACGTACAACAAAGACTACGATTATGTGATAAGAACGCCATCCGGACGAGAGGTATGTCCGCCGCGAGGACGATGTTGGGGCATGAGTCTTGATTCCTTCAATAGTCTGGTGACAGACAATCGCATATGGTTTGGCCCTGAGGGAAGTAATGTTCCGCGGCTCAAGCGATTCTTGTCTGAAGTCAAGCAAGGCCTAACTCCTTGCACCATATGGCACCGGAGTGAGGTCGGGGATAATCAAGAGGCTCGAAGAGCAATCCGCCAGATATTTGGCGACGTGGGTGTTTTTGAAACCCCGAAGCCACTTAGACTCATGAAGCGGATATTGCATATTGGTACTGAGCCGGATCGGAACGATATAGTGCTGGATTTCTTTGCTGGATCCTGTACGACTGCCCATGCTGTGCTAGAACAGAATCAGGCAGATGGCGGAAACAGGAGATTCATCATGGTGCAATTGCCAGAACTCGTGCCAGAATCATCTCGTGCGTATGTTGTTGGATTTGCCACCGTATCGGAAATAGGTGCCGAACGAATACGAAGGGTTATTGACAGAATAGTTTCGGATTCAGAGGATGGTTTGCCCTTGGGGTTTAGGCTCTATCAGATAGCATGAAAATGTCATTGCATCAATTTATCGTTGACAAACGATTCAAAGTCTTTGATGCACTCATCAGTTATTCTCCCCTCATGTACGCTTGGGTATTGCGAGTAGGCAGCTAATGCCTTTCCAAGGTGAAGCATGAGGGATGAACGGCTCACTTCGCCAATATTCTTCACTGCCACATCTCTGGGAGCGCGCTCTGTTTTAGCTTTTGAGTCAGCCACCTTTCTGCATACGAGAAGCGCATTGCGGTTGATGCCATATGCTCTAACACCGCTGGGCGTTTCGCCATGCGTCGGATATACCGCTTCCACAAAGAATCTTGCATTCACAAGAATCTGCAATATGGCGGACCACGCTTTGAGTCGTTTATGCTGGAAGACGAACACGAGTTTGGCATTGTCCTTCATCACTCTATGGAGTTCACTATAAACCCGTGTCATGGATTCGATATAGAAGTCGGCATCCTTGCCAGTCTTATTGTACACGAGGATTTCATCTGCACTGTTGCTGGATTCTCGACCGAATATCGAGGGATATGCTTCATGCAATTGCGGGCGCAACCATACATAGAAGAACTCTGAAAGCTCGGAGTACATGATATTGTCGAAGTAGGGAGGATCAGTGACTACCGCATCGACAGCTTTGTCTGGGATAAAGTCCAAGTTCTCTGATGATTGACATTTCAGCAAGGAACTCTTCCGAAACTGCAGGTCTTGGAATCTTTCTACAAACTGAGCTTCTATCTTATCTCCTACACTGACTTTCTCCCTAATTCTTGTAGGCTCGCTCTTTCCAGAGTGCCCGTCAGCAAAACGAATCTCGTAGGGACTCTTCTGATACCTTAGAGCCCGTATTCCCTTGGTTACATATCTACTGAAGCTTCCCCGACCAACCCTTGTACCCCATACATTGTTTTCAACTGGAGTAGTGGGCGGGGAAAAATAGTGTCCGCCGAAAAGAGGCTCAAGTTTCGAAGCATGAACATTGTAGATACAAAACATGTTGTTGGCATTGAGAGTGTCTGAAAATGTGAGAAGCAGGAATTCTCTGATTGTTCTGTCGTGAACTTGCAGAATCTGTTCGAGAATCAAGGAAAGGGCAAGCAATTGACGCGAATTGAAGAAGTCACTGTATCTTCTATACACATTACAACGTGGACGCATTGTAGCCATATTGCTCCAGCGAACCATGTCGTTCGGAATCAACATGCCCCTTAGCCTCCCTTTTCTTTGACTATACTCCCTCTCAGCATCATCTATCCTCTTGAGGTCTAGATCCTCTGGCGTCTTGTACCCTCTCCCACATTTACAACAGTGGAACTCGAGTGCATATGGCCTCTCCCGGGGAGGGCTATCCTCCGCCAACCATGCTTCTGTCAAATCCCCTGTATGATGGCAATTTGGACAACGGTAGCTCTTGTTTGTGGCATATGGATTAGTCAGGTCCATTCCACAGTGGCACAGGGGTCCATCTACAGTGATCTCATTGCAAGATGGGCAGAAATAGACTACACTCTTGTCCTTGGGTTTCGCAATGATGAAGGATTTGAAGAGAGGAACTTCAAAGTCACAAGACTGGCATTTTACACTTCTTACCCAGAACGTATACATTGTGTCTGCTTCATGTCCCTCAGGACACATCGTCCTGTAGAGAGAAAGGATCTTTGACCCAACGGCTTCTCTAATTATCTGGAATTCGTCCTCCAATTGAGTGACGTCAACAGCCTCCAACTCCTTCTTCGTAATGAACCAGGCCATGGGATTGATATCCACACCGATGGTCCTGCACCCGAGACGATGCCCTTCAACAATGGTGGTCCCACCCCCCATGAATGGATCCAATATAATCGGGATTTCGCCGTCAGCGTTCTTCAATACGACTTCTTCGTAGAATCGCGTCATTGGATTCTCGTCCAGGAAGAGGCTTAGGATTATGCTTCTGAAGGTGCTACCTACTCTTCGAGCAAACCATTTGTGCATATGGTATATCGGCTTCCTCGAGTTGCTTTCACTCCACGCAATCTCATCGATCGCCTCACTAGGGAAGCCTCTCTCTAAATACACCACAATTCTTTCCCTCATAGATGCATAGTCCATATAGCAGCATCATCGTGTGGATAGAGGTCTGGAACATCAGCAACCTCCTTGAACCCAACAGACTCATAGAACGCTCTTCCTCCCTCATTGCTCTTCTCCATGAAGAGGTAGATAACTCGCAGCTTGTGGCCCTGTTCTGAGTAGTGCTTTGATACATCATGGATCAGTGTTTGGACAAGTTCTCTTGCAACGCCTTTTCTTCTATAATCAGGGTTCACTCCAAGCCCAATCAACTCAACAACGCCATCATCAAGGCCACCCCTAACATCCCAGCTCACTGTGCCTACAATTTTGTCGTCATCAAGGCTGAGAATGGTCTGAAATCTTAGTAGATCGGTGGCAAAAGCTTCAGCGAGGTCTTTCTTGTCTTCTACTTCGGAAATGAATAGATTGACAAGGAGATCTTTGTCAGAACTTGTGGCTTTTCTCACAGTCCGCATGTTGCTAATGAAGTAGAGCGGACAATTGTATCTACCGGATTAGCTAATACTACTCGATAAGTACAACGGCATCCACGAACAGTTCGTACTTCTCATCCTCATCGAGATTATGAACGAGTACCTTCTCTACTTCAAACTCGCCTCGAATTTCCAGTAGCCGTGACTCAGTGATTACTTTCACACTGGAGGCTTCAAGTTCCTCCCGTAGTGTGTCATTGGTGACAACTTCTTTCTCTTGAGTCAACAGGACCACACGATCTGTTTGTGCTGTGAGTTCAAGAGCTGCCTCAATTGATTCGTCACCGCTATGGAGGACTAGCACCCTTTGATCGGCGAAGTCCTCGAGATCATCCACATCGAGATAGACCCCCTTATCAAGGAATTCGTCCTGCCCGATTATCGCACAAGCCGGCTGCTCATACTTGGGTTCCTTTGCTGCTGCCTCATCGGGATTCTCCCTTATACGATAGGCTTTGATGGCTTCATGAAGCGCATCCGCAGCAAGATTAGAGCAGTGCATCTTGATGGGGGGCAGACCATCCAATTCTTCAGCGACGTCTTCTCTAGTGACATGCATGGCTTCGTCGAGTGTCATCCCTTTCACCATCTCTGTGGTCATGCTACTTGTGGCAATCGCCGAACCACATCCGAACGTCCTGAACTTCGCATCGACTATTCTATCATCCTCGACCTTGATGAAAACCTCCATCAGGTCTCCGCAGGTGGGATTTCCCACACGACCGCTCGCTACGTCATCTCCTTCCAATACACCGACATTTCGTGGATTGCGAAAGTGCTCGAGTACCTTTTCACTGTATTGAGTAGACTTCATTCTTCATCACATCGCCTTTGGCTTATAGATTGGAGACATACCTCGAATTCGCATGAGTACCTCTGGAGTTACTTCGAGGACTCTGTCAATGTCATCATCAGTGTTGAATCTTCCAGGTGTAAGCTGTAGTGATCCATGTGCTTCTTCGTGAATAAGCCCAGTTGCAATAAGAGTTGCTGATGGGGCAAGCGTCTTGGAAGTGCAGGCTGAGCCCGTAGACACAGCAATTCCTTTGTCCTTGAATGACAAGAGTAACGATTCGCCTTCCACTCCATCGAATCTGAAATGGGCATTGCTTGCGAGTCTATCTGTCGGGTGACCATTCAGATGGCTATCTGGGACCTCATCCAGTATTGTGTCAATCAAGCGGTCACGATATCCCTGGAGCCGCTTGACTTCGTCTGGCATCTCTTCTTTCATTATTTCGATGGCAAGTCTCATGCCAACGATTCCTGCAACATCCTCGGTCCCTGACCTCAACCCTCTTTCCTGTCCGCCTCCAATCAAAATGGGATTGACTCTGTATCTCTTCTTCATGAACAGTACCCCTATTCCTCTGGGGCCATAGAAGTCATTCGATGACAGGGACATGAGGTGAATATTGTCTCTCTTCACGTCAATTGGCACTAATCCTTGAGCTGCTACCGCATCGGTGTGAAATGCAATTCCCTTCTTTTCAGCCAATTTTCCAATTTCCTGGATTGGCTGAATCGTACCAATCTCATTGCTGGCATATTGAATTGAAATGAGTATTGTATCATCTCTTATTCTGCGTTCCAATTTCTTCAATGGCACTCGCCCATACATATCCACAGGCACCTTTGAGACCTCGAATCCCTGGCGCTCTAGGTACTTACCTATGTTACTAATAGAAATATGTTCAACCTCTGAAATGATTACGTGGTTTCCTTTACTCTTGTTCTTCATGGCATAGCCTATTAGGGCCATGTTGTTCGACTCTGTTGCACCAGATGTGAAGATGATCTCATCATAGTCGGCATTGATGTAATCCGCAATAACCCGTCTACTCTCTTCAAGAGCCTCAGTGGCTACATCCCCCACACGGTGAAGAGCTGAAGCATTACCAAAGCGCTCATGGAAATAAGGTAGCATGCCCTCAATGACACGCGGATCTACAGGCTTCGAGCTTTGGTAGTCCAGATACACCTCTCTTATGTCGCCCACTCGCTTTCACCTAGAACCACATTGTGGCATCGTGCTCTAGGACTAAGTCGTTGAGTGTTGCCGCACCAACTATTTTGCACCCCTCTACTAGCTCTACCTTTTCCCATCCGAGCATCTGTTTTGAGGCTTCACACACATAGACCTTAATTCCCATCTCCATTGTCTTCCTAAGCATTTCAGCGACACTTGGAAAGCTGCCAACCTGTATCTTGTCAGCTGCACCCGGCCGGAGTATCCTCAGGCCTTGGCCGAGATAATATACCGCCGCTTCGATATCCATCGCCTTTGCGCTCTGAGCGAGGACAAGGGGTGAATACTGTCTCTCCGGGTCGTCGCTGGTCTGCACGTAAAGTATACTGCTCATGATTGAGTCACTCCTTTCTTCTGATCAGGAATCTTTGTGTACCGTCCTCCAGTCTCTCGAAACTGAGGAGTTCATGCCCAGTTCTCTTACAGAATCGTTTGATATCTTCCTCTGCCGCAGGATCATCGGCGAGCAGTTCAAGGACCTCGCCGGCTGCGATACTGTCTATTGCTTCTCTTGTCTGGAAAAGCGGCTGTGGACAGAACAGTCCAATGCAATCAAGTGTTTCAACGGGTTCAATACTTGACATGAAGGATTTCACCTAACCATCATTTGATAAACCATAGTTAATTCCTTATAACCTTCATTGTTGCGGACATGCCCCTTGAACGTCCTAGAGCCATCTAGTCTTGCTTTTTCAAGGCCCATTCATCTTGGAATGCTTTGCATCGCTCATACCAAAGTACCTTGTAATCGTCGTGACTAATGATGCGATTCTTGAGGTCCTCTATGGAAAACACTCCCTCATCTTTGCACCATTGGACATAGACCGCATATTCCTCCCAGTCCATCTCTACTGTTTCCCATTCAACCTCTGCTTCTTCATAGCCTTCAAGTAGCCACGCTATTCCTCGTGTGTGTCCATCTGTAGACACAAGCTCCCCATTTAGCTCCTTGATCGGGATTGGCGCATACATGGCCAAGTTTCCCCTGTTCCTCCCATTGATGACCGCATCTAGCTTTGCCTGGCTGATATAGAGTTGACTCGGTTGAATCTCGTGGAGGTAGAGCTTGAATGTTTCTCCCATGAGTTAGAAACCAAGACTACCACTCTTTAGCATTTTTCATTTGCCGCATATTGGTTAAAGCCTCAGTGTTAAATCGGGGTTTTCCAATCAACTACCAACGAATTGTTGGCAATGAGGTAGTCAAGATGCCCAAGACAAGTCGTGCAGCTGTAATCCCCAAGCCAGATGCTCCTGTTGAAATTCGGGAGTTTGAGATTCCTGAGCTGAAACCCGGTGCTGCTCTGCTTAAAGTGGCGAATGCAGGCGTTTGCGGAACTGATGTTCATTTATGGCATGGGAAGCTAGCTGGTGTCCCATATCCCCTGATTCCTGGACATGAGATGGTGGGAACAGTTGAAGCCATAGGACCAAAGAAGATCAAGAATGTAGATGGTCACGAGATAAAAGTTGAAGACAGGGTCACTATTCATGATGTGACGAAGACCTGCTATTCCTGCTGGTTTTGTCTGATTGCCAAGGCTCCTACAAAATGTCCCAATCGGGAAGTGTATGGCATCACCATGGACTCTACCAAATGGCCTCATCTCATTGGAGCTTATAGTGAGTATGTGTATCTTTCCCCTGGAACGCATGTAATTCACATCCCTGATCATGTGAGTTTCGATGGCGCGGGTGCGGTGGGTTGTGCTATGCCAACAGCAGTGCACACAGTAACTCGTAGTCCCTTGAAGTGGGGTTCAAACGTTGTGATTCAGGGTGCAGGCCCTGTGGGCCTTATGCTTCTATCACTCGCCAAGATCAATGGAGCTGCTACAATCACCTCAATCGACATGGAACCCCACCGACTCAAGCTGGCTGAGAAGTTCGGAGCAACTCATACCCTGAACATCAGGGAGACCTCGTTGAAGGAACGTTATGATTTCCTGCGGAACATCACTGATGGGCATGGTCCTGATATCGTATATGAAGCAACAGGAAATGCGTTGGCCATCCCCGAGGGGATTGAGCTTGTGAGGGAAGGTGGAACCTATACAATCTGCGGCCAATACACAGACAGTGGGACGGTGGAAATCAATCCTCATCTAATGAATCGAAAGCATCTCGATATCCGCACAGTCTGGGGTTCGGAAACTACGCATGTATACCAAGCGGTCCGTACCATTGCTGACAACTACGACGAATTTCCGTTTGAAGATGTCGTGACGCATAGGTTCTCACTTGACAAGGCGCAGGAGGCATTAGAAACACAGGAACGTCACGAATCAGTGAAGGCGGTTATCAGTCCCAACGATCAACACATCTGAGAGGGGGAAACCGGTTATGAAAAATGAATTGCAGAAGGAAAAGGTGAAGCAGATATCTCAAATTCTCACTGAGGATGACACTGATTTATGGCTGGTTTGGGTTCGAGAAACCTCTCAGATGGCCGACCCAGTTCTTGAACTAATCTATCCAGGGAGTTTTGTGTGGCAGTCTGCGTTGCTGTTCCCATTGAATAAAAGGCCTATCGCGATAGTCGGCAACTTCGATGCGGATGCCGCAAGAGCGACTGACCTTTTTGATGGAGTTATTCCTTACACTAAGGACATTAAGGAGGTCCTCATCAAAGAATTGAACCGACTAGGACCAGTGAAGATCGCAATCAATTACAGCAAGAATGATGTTGCCGCGGATGGTCTCTCTTATGGCATGTATCTAATTCTCCAAGACTATCTTGCTGACTCGGATTTCAAGAATCGTCTTGTGAGTGCAGAGAATGTCGTATCCAAATTACGCGGACGCAAGACTAAGACCGAGATTGATAGAATTAGAGAAGCTGTAAGAATCACGGAATCCATCTTTGAGGAGGCCAAGACATTTCTTAAAGTCGATATGACGGAAGTTGAGATACAAAGCAAGTTTCACGAAGCAATGAGCAGGCACGGAGTTGGCTTCGCCTGGGAAAGCGACCATAATCCAGCAGTCGATGCTGGTCCCTACAAGCAGTTTGGTCATTCAGGCCCTACTTCTCATGTTACTAAGGATGGACATCTCCTCCACTTTGATTTTGGCGTGAAGTATATGGATTATTGCTCTGATATTCAAAGGATGTTCTTCTTTGGAAAGCCCAAGGACGTGCCTGAAGAAGTTCAGAATGCCTTTGAAACCGTCAGAGATGCCATTCAAGCTGCCGCTGACTGGATACGTCCCGGTGCGGTGGGATATGAAGTCGACACGATAGCTCGTGACTTTGTCAAGGAACGTGGGTATGATGAATATCAACATGCATTGGGGCACCAAGTTGGACGGCAAGCTCATGATGGAGGCGCACTACTTGGACCACGATGGGAACGATATGGCGAAACGCCCATGGGGGTGGTTGAGGTCGGAAACGTATTCACTCTGGAACTTTACGTCACGACCGAACACTACGGACAAGTAGGCTTGGAGGAGGATATCCTCATCACCAGGAAGGGCTGCGAGCTCCTTTCGTGCCCTCAGAAGGAGCTAATCTGCATCTAGTAAAATTCTTCGCAAAGGTTTATGTGACTACCATGGCTAATAGGTACGGTCCTAGAAAAGGAATGTCATCAGGAGGGTTTCCTTTGTCTAATGCTACGAAGAAGTTGCGAGAGCAGTATCTGAACTCATTCATGATGAGAAAGTGGATATCGGAAACGATGCCACGTCTCAAGCCACATCAGATAAAGCATCTCTATATTTTGGTCAAGCAGTGGACAGGAGAGGATATCGAACTGGAAATCACTTGATCAATTCCAGTCAGCTTATCTAATCGAGGGCATGATAGGCATTAGCTTTCATCCATAGCTCCAGTTCTGTATCCAAATACATCAATAGTAACGAAAGCGAAGCCCAGGTCATTTGCATACTTTTGGAACTCATCAAGCTTATTTTCATCAAACAGCTTTGAGCGTTCATCCCGTCCAACTTCCAGTCGCACCAAATCTCCGTGATAACGTGCACGCACACTCTTTACTCCAAAATGGAGTCGAGCGAAGTCTTCAATTCCAGCGACAATCTCGAGCTTCTCATTCGTTATCTGGGTCCCATAGGGAAATCTCGTGGCCAGACATGCCAAAGAAGGACGATCAGCTACTGACAAGCCATTCTCTCGCGCGATATCCCGGACCTCGTCTTTTGTCATACCCACCTCAAGCAATGGTGAGCGAACGCTGGTTTCTCTTAGCGCGCTCTCTCCCGGTCGATAACTATCAGCATCACTTGCTGTAGTACCGTCGATGACAAGGTCGAGTCCTCGCTTTTCTGCTTCTTGGATCCATCGCTTTGCAAGTTTCTTCTTGCATTGATAGCATCGATCTCTCGGATTCTCTGCAAGCTCTCCCTCCGCCAACCAGTCATGCCATTCGATGTCATGCGGTAGCCCAAGTTCTGATGCGACACGTTTGGCGACCTCGAGCTCTGATTCAGCAAAGGTGACAGAATTCATCGTAAAGAGAACCACTTTATCTGCTACATCTCGCGCTATCATGGCTAGAGTCGAGCTGTCAACGCCGCCACTAAAAGCTATAAGCACCTTCTTCCCTCTGAGTGACTCTCTCAAAACCTCTAGTTTGGAATGATATGACTCTGGCATTTCTTGTTCTATGTCAGTTGCTCTCTCCAGTCTTTAAGCGTTGAGAACCAGCATGAAATCGCATGATGATCAGGAAATGTACGGATCTTCGTCGATGTCGAAGCCAACGAATCCCATCTCCTCCAGAATGTGCTCCATGCTCTCAGCACCGCTCATCCACCTGACCTGCCACTTTCCTTCTTTGTTGAGGATGAGCTCGACATCAGGAAGGTCTCCTAGGAGATTGTGGTTCATCTCTATCACATCTTGATACGCGCCTGTTAGGGCGATAGCGAAGTATGAGCCGGGTATGTTCTTGATTGACCCAACAGGAATTCCCTCTCCCATCTGCCCTATAGGCATGGTCACTGGGCGGTAATCTCGAGTGAACCAGGCCTCTCCAGTACCTTTTCTATGGAACTGTGAAATCTCGCCATCTGAATCACAGGTTAAGTCACAAAGTCGCACAGTTGTTTCGGGGCGAAGATGAAGATCTCGAATAGGAACAATTGGAAAATGCTGTTTCACCAGAACGTAATCGCAAGCACTATTGAACACACTGAAGTTTCCTATCACAATATGGTCTGGATGCCACAGGCTCTCACTCAATGCGTCAGACCTCAAGCTTGTTACTCCCAATCTTGCGATTTTATTACGAATCTCAGCTCTCACTTGACCGATTAGCGCCTCTCTCTCCCTTAGTGCAACAAGGGAGTCCGCCAGAGTGCTCTTGCCCCTCTGGAAGGAGTTCCAGATTTCCGCGAGTTCGTTGACAGAAGCAGCATCTACTATCTCTTTCACCACAGCCTCGTATTGCTCCCTGCTACTCTCGCCGATGTCCTCAAGGCGTGGGAATACAGACCGTACCTCCAAGGCTTTGACCAGTACCACAGAACCAAGAGCGGTTAGTCCTCGCCCAGACTCAACCATTATGTTTGGAGCAACTCCCTTCGACCATTTGAGTAGCTCATTCTGGATGCCTTTGACCAACGATTCAGCATATTGCTCCATCAAGTTTGAGGCGTATGTACTAGTATAATCGATGGGGAGTCCGCCACCAAAATCAATCGTGATGAGATTTGTGAGGCCATTCTGCCGCAACTCCATGAATGCCCTCGTCATAAACTCCGCGAATCCTACGAAATCCTCAATCGCTGTGATTTGAGAGCCAACATGTCCCAGAATAGTGGAAACTGAGTCCTCGAATCCGTTTGCCTTCAGCAGGTGTAACACATCGAACAGGTCGTGAATACTAAGGCCAAACTTAGAGTCGCGTCCTGCTGAATGTGACCAATGGCCCCTGGCTGTAATGTATGGTTTGATTCTCAAAACCATGTTGACCTTTCCAGGATGGAATTTGTCTACAATGAGTCGAGCTTCATGAAGTGACTCAATGGATATTGCTATGTTGTAGCCCTCTTCAATGCAAGCCTGTATTGTGTTGAGGTATTCAGGATCCTTGGCTCCATTACAGATAATGAGTCGGTGTTTCTCATTCTCCACAACGGATTTGATGAGAAACAGCTCTGCCTTTGTGCCGGCTTCAAGACCGTAGTCTGGATTTGTATGAAGGACTTGTACCACATAGTCCCGCCGTTGATTCACCTTCACTGGATATACAGCACTAAACTCGCCCCCGTAGCCCTTCGCTTTGATCGCTTTATGGAAAGTGGCCACTAGTTTTCTGACCTGGTACGAGATTAGCTGAGGGATTCGCAGAGTAAAGGAAGAGGCATAGCCTGTTCGAGCGC
>JBHLPF010000100.1:0-3922 GCA_048939765.1 Promethearchaeota archaeon | reverse complement strand
GTGGCTGTCTTTCTTAGACTCATCAATTTCATCATTCGTTTTCTTACTGCACCATTAATCAACATGTGATAAAGCATCTTCATTGTAGCTTTGATTGTACCTGAGCGTGGCCTTGTAGTTAGAAGTACATCATTATAGTTCGCTTCAACATGAATATCATCAAGTTCCAACATTTCAAAGATACCTCTCCATTTCTCAAAATCCAATATTGCTACATCGTATTCGAGAAGTGTCCTCATTGTATTACTAAAGGAATCCACAATCTCCTTTTTCGCATCACTCTTCGCAAAGAGATCCAATGTTCCAATCGAACCACCTGGTTTTATGACTCTCATTAATTCATTTAGAACTTCTACCTTCAGAGGGATGAGTGCTACCAGTGCTACTCCAAATACTGCGTCAAATGAATTATCATCAAATGGAAGTTGTGTCGCATCTGCTACCTGAAAACGAACATTTGCTAATCCCATTCTATCTGCTCTATCTTGGGCTTTTGAGATCAGGACCTCGGAGATATCGATCCCAGTCACTTGGCAACCATAGTCTTCCGCAATCATACAACTTGTGAATCCTGACGCGCATCCAACCTCAAGCACACGGAAATTCTCATCCTTTTGTATTCCTAAGCGTTCAATTAGCCTGAGAGTCCCTTCGATTCCTCCAATATATGGAGAATCAAATGCGTCAATATAACCTAGGAAATCATACAGTCCTAGTTTAGCAACTTCTTGTCTACTCAATTTTCTCATTCTATTACCTTCGTAATATCGAGTTCGACTCGAATTCTATTACGACCAGTCCCCTTTTTAAATTTTCGATTTCGACTCGAATTCGAAGATATTATATGACAGTGCGTGAAGAGAATAATTGCGATGAGAAAATCAAAAGCTAAGGAACAGATTTTGCGAACCGCTGAAAAGGCAATCCGCAAGAAGGGATACACAAATCTCAATGTAAATGATATCGCCTATCTTTCAAAGACCAGTATAGGGACTTTATACTACCATTTTCCCAATGGAAAGACTTCCATTCTAGCTGAATTGTTATCCAGGATGCAGCAGAAAGCATTCGAAACAAGTGGGTCATTATTGAAATCTAAGGAGTTGTTCCACGGGAAAACATTCGATGAGGTCCTAGGCAGACTCTTGCGAGCTGTATTAGATGTGCGACGTAATGATCGGCACTTCCTTGCTGCTGTGCAAATTGAAATGCTTGCGGACATTGACAAGTATGAAAGCGTCGTAGAATCACTGGAATCCCTTGAATCTATGAATCAGGGTTGGAAGCTGTTTGTGGAATTCATTGATAATTTGTCTAAGATGTTCCCCAGTGAGTCAATTGACATCAAGGGAAACGAGACTATGATTGAACGGATGATTGGTACCTTGATGACATATCAGATAATGTTTCCAGGATATTTCGGCACTGATGATGAATATATTGAGAATCTGGTAGGTATGCTTCGTGCGATTGTTGGAAAGTAATTCAATGCATAGGTTTGAGCGTTGAGGCTGATGAACCAATAATTTCGGAGATCCCATTATAGGGGGTCTCTCTACCAAACAACGGGTATTCATGTTTCTAATTGATGTGGCGAAAGGGAAACGCTTCCATCACATTTGACTATCTTTAAGTGACTCCAATCCTTCGCTCTTGAGGAATAGTCATGTTATGCCCAAAATTCTTACTTCTGAAGACGAGAAATGCTATGGCTATTCAAGAGGTAATTAAGAAATGTCAAAAGCCGGTGTTGCGTTAGCAATAATAGGTATCATAATCGGAGCAAGTGGGTTTTGGTATGGATATACTGCTTGGTCAGGTCAAGCTGAAATCCAGGCAAGGCTTACCAATGTGGAAGACCAGCTAAACTCTCAAAGCCCCCAAGGATTTTGGTATTCATCAAATGAGGCTATTTTCACACCTACAGATTTAACCTACGAAGTTGTACCAAATATGACCATATCTTTGGAGATAGGTGCTCCAGTTTCTCTCTATCTCAGTTTTACATCATCCGCAAGAACTCTCCCCAATCCCGCCACCTTTGCTGATATTCTGTTCTATTTCATGGTTGATGGTGTTCGACTCACGAATCCATTCACACGTGTTGGACCTTATGAGGGGCAAGATACGTACGATTATCATTCTGTGTCGCTGACTCATGTAATTGATGAGGCGGCTCCCGGTGTTCACGACTTTACAATTGTCGTATTCTCTGAAATGGCGGGGAATTTCATCCGAGCAAGCACATTTGTGATAATTAGTTTCCCACTTCCAGTGTGATCCACAACATGCTAGTACGTAAACGAATAACCACGGCGATAGACAAGAATACGAGTTTCTTTGAGATACGGAGGAATCAGATGTAGAAGAACCGATTCAGAAGTGAGATGAGTGCTGGGAGACGGAGAATGCTGGTTATCGCTGTTAGCCATCTTTAAATGAGGCCAATCCACGCATCGTCAGTGAATTGTCATGTTTGCTGAAATATCAGGTTTCCTCTTTCTGCTTATCATCGCACTTCTGATTCTTGCAACTGCAAGATATGGCTACGAAACGTTCAGTGAATTGAACCCGGAAGCGCAACTGCAGAAGATTTCGGAGAATCCGAAGGAATTCAGAACTGGCACTGTTCTGGTCATCATTGAACATTTGGTTATAGTAGCTCTAGCTGTAACCTTGTTTATTGCTTTCAGTCCATTCAACATTCTACTTGGAGTAGTTTGGGCTGCATCTCGAGGAATCGAGGGCTTGATTCAAATCTACAAGAAAAGGGACTACTGGGGCCTTCTCAAAATAGCAAAGCAATACTCAGGTAGCAGCGGTGCTGAAAAGGAAGCTTTAGTCGATTCAGCCCTTACCATTCTGGAATCAAAGAACTCCACTTTCTCAATTGCACAGATCCTATTCTCTCTTGGTACACTTGCATACTCGATCCTGTTTGTTGCATATGTAACGGTTGTACCAGTTGTTATTGGATGGTTTGGAATCGTTGCCAGCTTCATCTATGGCTTTGGCAACAGCATCTCACGGGTAAGACCTAGCTCCAAGGCTGTATGGAACTTGGGTGGTCTGTTGATCTGGATTTTTGAATTGGTTTTGGGAGGATGGCTATTGTTCGGTCCTCGACCGATTGCTGCTCCGCCACCATAACACACGAGAGAGAATGCTCATGAAAGCGATAGTTATTCCGAAATATGGAGGTCCCGAAGTATTACAATACAAAGATGTGGACAAGCCTTCTCCCACTGGTAATGAAGTTCTTGTGAAGATTCATGCATCCTCCCTGAATGCAGCTGATTTTGAAGCTATGAGAGGCTCCTGGGCGTCTCGCATTGGAGGCCCTCTGAAGACAAAGCACAAGATTCTTGGTACTGACATTGCAGGACAGGTAGAAGTAGTTGGCAGTAGCGTGATACAGTTTCGGCCAGGAGATGAGGTCCTTGCAGACTTGCTATTCCCGAATGGCTATGGGGCATTTGCTGAATACACTGTAGCACCTGAGAAGGTGCTAGCGAGGAAACCAGCCAGTATGACCTTTGAGCAGGCTGCAACAATTCCTCAGGCGGGAATCATCGCGTTGCAGAGTCTTCGGGGGAAAAGGCAGATACAGCCTGGAGATAGGGTTCTAATCAATGGGGCGGGGGGCGGAATGGGCACATTCGCTGTGCAGATAGCCAAGTACTACGGAGCGGAAGTGACTGCCGTGGACAGTGCGATGAAATTGGACATGCTACGCTCGATAGGAGCCGATCATGTCATTGACTATATGAAAACGGACTACACTAAAACCGGGGAGCGCTATGACATGATTCTCGATACCGTTGCACGTCGTTCAATATTGGCATATAGGCGAGCGTTGAATCAAGATGGGATGTTCATAATGGTTGGAGGCTCCAGGTCCGCGATCTTCCAAACTGTGTTT
>JBHLPF010000024.1:13775-57345 GCA_048939765.1 Promethearchaeota archaeon | reverse complement strand
CACGTGGACAATTGGGAGCATACCCCTCATATCCACCATCGCATTGAGGGCGCCTGATGCCACCCAACACAGATCTAACAGATTGCTCGCAGAACGTCGTATGTCATGGACTCCCCGTATCACCCTCATGGAACTCGTCAGAAATGACTCATCGCCCGATTTCTTCGTATCATAGGAGATGATGTTCTGTTGCAATGGGGTTGGATCTGCTACTCTCACGGTTCTTCCATTTCTTCTGACTCCTAGCTCTTTCTCAGCAATATAGGTTTCATCTGAGAAGACGGACTCTATGATGCTTATCTCAGCATCATCAGTTGTCATCTTCTCCGAATATCGAACTGCAGATATACCAATGGAGCAAAGTGGGATTCCTCTCTTGATATTAGCTGAACCATCTATTGGATCAATGACTGCCATGTATTCTGGTCTACCTTCGGGGATAATGAGGCCTCGCTCTTCACTAAGAATCATCATTGGAGTATCCAATTGCCCGATGACGTCGATGATTGCATTTTCAGCCTTCAAATCTAGAAGCAGCGTCTTGTCTCCATACTGATTGGTTTCACCAGTCAGCGTGGCTGATTCTGTCAGATTATTCAGTACCGTCTCTTTTGCAGCGTCAACAGCCTTGACAAGGTTTCGTGTCAGCGTCACTATTTGAGCCCCATCTCCATTCCAGGTAGACTGCTCAAAAACCCTATTGTCCATGAGATTCATGCATCTTGGGTGTCAGGGACTGTATTCCAATCGTTTAAATGGTCAAAGTGATGACATCACAACACAACAAGGCCTATCCTCGGTGGACGTCATGGGCTTTCTGAGCGGAAAGAAAAAAGTAGATGCCGAAAGAGGCATGCTCGAAATCAAAGGCACTATGAATGCTTTGACTCTGCGAATTAGAAGACTTGATACAAGAAGAGCAGAGGAGCAGAAGAAGGCCAAGGAGGCCATGTCGCAAGGAGATCGGGACACTGCTCGTTCACATCTCTCAATCGTTGTTGAATTGGAGAGCAGACGTGGAAGATACCAACAGCAGTACTTGACGCTAGAAACCGCCGTCCTTAACATAGAAGAAGCAAAGGATCAAGCTGAAGTATTGAGGGCTTTCACCGTTGCAAACGATGCCCTCACAGATGCCCGTGCAATGTTGAGCCCAACAGAGATACAACTGCAGCTGGATAAGCTCTCTGAGTCGTTTGAACACATCACTATTGCAGGAGAGCTGCTTTCGGAGGATCTCTCAACAGCTGAATCCACAGTAGAGTCTGATGAGCGGATTGAACGCCAGTTGGAGGCCATGGAGGCAGAGGTCCTTCTTGAGAAGGAAGGAGTTCTTCCATCGCTGCAGACACCTGCTGCCTCAGCAACAACAAAGCCTGCAGAACAGGTCAAGTCGGAAGAAAAACGCATAGATGAGCTTCTTGCTGACCTCGAGAAGGAGGCTCAAGAAGAACGAGAGCGTGAGGCTCAGCGCTGAGGCTAATCATTTTTCACACCGGAGATTTCTATTGATGGTTGTAAAGCTCGTTGTCTTTGATGTCGATGGCACACTGACACTTCACACATCTATATGGTGGCGACTTCATGAGCATTTCAAAACAGAGAAAGAGGGCAAATTGTTCTACGACCAATACTTCTCTGGTCAGATCTCATACAATAAATGGGCTGACCTGGATGCCGGTCTCTGGAAGGGACAGTCGCTTGAAGAAGTGATGAAGCTCGTAGAGGCGACAGAATTGGTTCCGGGGGCTGCTGAAACAGTTGCTAGTCTTAAAGAGCGTGGAATCTATGTTGCCATTCTCTCAGGAGGATTGGATATTCTTGCTGAGAACATCGCTAGACGCCTAGGCATCGAGTACGTCCTTAGCAATCGGCTGATCCACAGGAATGGAGTGTTAACTGGAGAGGTCGAGGTATGCGTTGGCTGGGGCGAGAAGGTGCAAGAACTGAAGCACATCAGCAATCATTTCAAAGTCCCGCTCTCTGAAACTGCATATGTGGGCGATGGTAGAAATGACATCTCTGTTTTCGGCGTCGTAGGCCTCTCAATTGCCTTCAAGCCTGAGGATAAGGAGGTTGCCAAATCTGCTATGCTGACAATAAAAGAGAACGACCTGAGGTCAATTCTTCCTCATGTCATATAGGCGTACCCCAAATCAGGAGCGCAAATACATACGCTTGGAGCAATATTATCATCATACCCTCGAACGTATCTAGCTTATGATCATCAGTTATCGCCTGCTTGAGGAACCATAGGCTGCCAGCAATCACGACTATCTGAAATAGAACATAGCGATTCATTGGTATTGGCACGAAAATTCCAATCCCCCCCATGACGAGAAGCAGAATCTGAAGAACTCCCCCAATCAAGTTCCCAACTGCGATGTCAACCTTCCCTTTCATGGCAGCAACGATTGCTATTCCGTGTTCTGGAATCGCGCCTGCGGCACCAAGGATAAGGGCGGCTACTGCTATTGGATTAACCACAGCACCGATTTGAGCATCATATGTTGTAAGCAGGACATCGACCGATGAAGTGAGTAGTTCACCTGCAAAGAAAATTCCTATGAATCCCATCACGCCTAGGATTGATGCCGATTTCATTGAATGTTCTGGCGTTTCAGCATCTGCATTCTGAACCTCTTCTCCGCGCATTAAATCAAAAGAATAGAGGACATAGGAGAGGAAAAGAATGAGAGAAGCCTCCCACGGAAAGAGGAAATCTTCAGTGCCTCCTATGAATGTCATGTCAACAATTCCCAGCGCAAACATGCTGGTAAGTGCAACAATAGTCCAACGAATGAGAACAGAGTCCTTCCTGATAGCCTCCTCAGGTACAGCCATATCATCCTTCTTTCGAGTTGAGATTACAATAGTAATCCCAAGCAATAACATATTGAAACCACCTGCTATTAGAACTGAGAGTATAGCAATCGTCAGAAGTTCAGGCCTATTCTGAAGAAAGCCATCCAGAGCAGTCATCCCGCTGACAACAGCCTCTGGCATATTGCTGGCAAGACTTGACAAAAGGCCCGCAACATATGTACTATATCCCAAGTGGCCAGAAATGCTCTCGACGCCTTCTACCGCCCATTCTGAAGGTCGGAATGCAAGCCATATCCCGCCAATGATTCCTAGAAGAACGATGAACAATGGATCTGCGTTTATGTATTCAGCCCAGAAGAATGCAACAACAATCAGAATTGCAATCCCGATTTCGAATTTGCCTGCATGCAGTGAATCCCTGACTCCGCGAAAATGAGTTTCATCATCTGAATAGGTGTATGCTGAGTCACTCAATGGATTTCCTCCGGAGCTGATGTCTATCGTTATATTGCTCCTCTCTCACTGGAGACTTGGATTCTTCACACAAATACCATCCTATTAACGCTATGGCTAATCTCCTGAGGATTCGGTGTCAACCTCGCGTTGGCTACCATAATAGTACCTAGCTCCTGAGCCTGTGTTTAGAAGCAGTACTTCTTCATCAAAATCTATCTCCCCCATCTCCACCAGATTCCGAATTCCTGCCAGTCCGACAGCTGCTTCTGGACAGAAGTCCATTCCCTCCATTCTTGCCGCCATCCTATGGCAGGGCTCTATCTCTTGTTCTGCCGCAGCAACAGCGCCTCCCCCTGATTGACGAATAGCTGCCAGAATCAGCCTTCCAGCAAATGGACTTGGAACCCTCAATCCGAGTGCCTTTGTATCGCTATTCTGCCATGGTTGTAAAGCTTCGTTCCCATGTTCGATTGCCCTCACAATAGGAGCGCAGCCTGCACTCTGCGCAGCATACATTCTAGGTCTTTTGCTATCGATGAGACCCAATGCCTCAAGCTCATCAAGGCCCTTCCAGATTCCGATCAGAGCGGTACCTCCGCCAGTAGGGCAAATAATCGCATCGGGAACTCTCCATCCCATCTGTTCTGCGATTTCAAAAGCTAGGGTCTTCTTGCCCTCTACCCTATATGGTTCCTTTGTCGTTGAGAGGTCTGTCCAATCCCCCTCCGCATTCTTCATGGCCTTCCCGCAATCAGAGATGTTTCCTTCGACTCGAACGGTTTCAGCTCCATAGGCAACGCAGTCGAGAAAGAATGGTTCAGGTGTATCTGCTGGCATGAAGATATGACACTCCGCGCCTCCAGCCGCACTATATGCGGCAGTTGAAACTGCGGCGTTTCCTGCAGAAGGCAACGCGAATGATGTAGAACCCAGTTCGAGATGTTTCGACACGGCAACACAGAGTCCACGGTCTTTGAAAGAACCCGTGGGATTCTGAGCCTCATCCTTGACACTGAGGAATCTCAGACCAAGATGCTTCCCGAGTCGTCTTGTGTTGATTAGTGGAGTCCATCCCTCTCCCAAGCTGTAGATGAAGGAAGGTGACTTTACTGGAAGCAATTGTGAATATCTCCACATTGAGTTGACTTTGGTCGGAAACTGTTCCCTCTGAATATCCTCTATCACACTAAACATGTCATAGACTGCAAAGAGGGGGGAGCCGCAAACACAGAAAGTAGTCTGGGTTTCAGCAGAGTGACTTCTGCCGCATTGTGGACATTCTAGATGAAGTAGATGAGATATCATAATTACTCCCACACTTACATAGACGCGCACCCTTATTTGAGTGTGTTACTTTTCCTGTGTGGGATGAAGTGAACTTGGGACCATTGAGAAGATCCGTGTTGCCATTTCCATCAATTCTAGGGCTTGAGAAGCTCAAGCTAGCTTTTAGATTCCCTAGAAACGGTTCTTGAAGGCCCAGAGGTCAGAAAGGTATTTGGTGCATTCTTGATGGCTCGTGCGGGAGGTGGCAGGGTATTTCTCTATGAAGAAACTCTGCGAAAGCGGTTTGTTATTGGGGACTTTCTGCATGGAAGCACAACCAGATCGCGTATGAGGTCAGAGGATCTCCAACCAGTGGAGGCTTGACTTCCAGACTAGTATCTCTCGATTAGTTTATACCATTACTGCTCTCTTCCTGTGTTGCGCATCTAGTCTGAGAAAGGTCTGTTGTCATAGTGAGTTAGGAGAACCCCGAATGGGGTTTCGATGAATTTCCTTTTCATGCAATAGGCACAAGACTGATGCGCACCTTGATTGCAGAGGAGTATTTCATATTGATACCAGGGAAGATTCCGCCGGAAGTATTGAGTCGGATTGTCTTTTCTCATCTTGGCAAGAAGGACAAGGACCTCCTCCTTGGTCCTGCCGTCGGCGAGGATGCCTCATTGATCCGTATAGGCAATTCAGTCATTGTCGCATCGACTGACCCAATCACAGGATCGGTGGAAGACATAGGATGGCTTGCGGTTCACATCAATGCAAATGATATTGCAACATTCGGTGTTCGGCCACGTTGGTTCTTGGCCTCCATTTTGCTTCCAAATGAATTCCAGGAGGTTGATTTGGAGCGCATAACGACTCAGATTAATGAGGCTGCCTTATCACTTGACATTACTGTGGCTGGTGGCCATACCGAAATAACTGAGGGAATTGGCAGGCCAATCATTGCTGGTTTTATGATCGGAGTGACAACTGAGAATCGATACGTGACGTCTGCAGGCGCGAGACCCGGCGATGCCATAATAATGACAAAGACGGCTGCAATCGAAGGTACAGCAATCCTTGCCGCCGAAGGAGCACCTTATCTCTTCAAGACGCTAGGCGAAAAGACAGTCAATGACGCTTTGAGTCTGCGTGCCCAGATTAGTGTTGTAGAGGATGGAATTGTTGCATTTGAAACGGGGCAAATCACAGCAATGCATGACCCAACGGAGGGAGGTCTCATAGGGGGATTGCATGAAATATGTGATGCAAGTAAAGTTGGATTTGAGATCGACTTGGATTCTATCCCACTACATGATGCCACGAAGTCCATCTGCGACTTTCTATCCGTGAATGTGCTTGAACTGATTAGTAGTGGCAGCATGTTGATGACCTGTGCGTCTGAAGGTGCTGAATCAGTGATTGCAGCTTTGGAGGCCAAGGGGTTACAGGCAACTGTCCTAGGAACTGTTTCCTCAGATGCTTCAATGAGAATGGGTTCTAGAAACGGGGAGCCTATTCAAATGCATCACCCGAAGAATGATGCTATTTGGCAGGCTCTCAAGAAACTCAATCAGACATGAAATCTTTGAGCGAATTGATATGCTTCTCGGTAGCCGCTTCAATGATTATAGGTGATAGTGAGATACCACCGCTGTTCAACACAATATCTGCATCTGACCCTTTTGTAGGATCATGATGGACACCTTTCAGCCAATAGTACGGGCTCTGATTGGGATCAATTCTCTCATCCAATTCATTGCCTATGCGGACTCTTGCAGGCTTAACGACAACGACCTTGCTCTCTTCTGATAGGTTCGAAGGAAAATTGAGGTTGATGGCATCGATTCCTTCTGGAAGCCCCTTGTTCAGCACCTTCAGAGCAATATCACGAATCACATCACAGATTATGGCATAGTCCCTTTCCTTGTCAGCATTGTTGAACCATTCATTGGGCTCAACAACAAGTGATGCCGCAATAGCTGGAAATCCCATCAGAGCTGCCTCTATCGCAGCGCCTACGGTTCCACTTGTGTACATGCTTTGATAGCCCAGGTTGCCTCCCGCATTTATACCAGACACAAAGAGGTCAATGTCGTTGATAAGACAACTAGCAACCACAACGGAGTCTGCTGGTGAACCATCGTGGATGATCATTTCAAACCCATTAGCACTCTTCACTTTCTTAATGCGTAGAGGCCTATTCAGAGTCAGCGCCTTGCCAGAGGCACTGCGTTCGCCATCTGGGACTACGATAGCGATGTCGACATGTGAAGCCAGAGTTTCAGCAAGCTCCAGCAGACCACTACTTAATGGGCCATCATCATTTGTTAGGCAGACTCTGTGCAATCCATTTCTCTCCTACGATGTCCGGCTTCCGTTCCTCTGTTTGAAGATAAGAATGACGGAACATACCTGTTCTAGCTACTCAAGCTCCTTGCCAAGGATGTCTATGATCTTTCTTGAGGCATCGCCCTGTCCATATGGGCATTGTCTGTCCTTATCCAACCCATCTTGAATACTTCGACCGATTAACCTGGGGAACTCTTGGGGATTCACACCTACGACTTCGGCATGGCCTGATATCACCGCTTCGGGTCTCTCTGTCGAGGTCCTTAGAACAAAGACTCTCTTGTTGATTGAGGGTGCTGTTGCCTCTTCCTGGATTCCTCCAGAGTCAGTCAAAATGAAGGAGCAATTCTTCATGAGTGAAAGAAAGTCTAGATATGCGACGGGTTCTATCACACGAATCCAGTCGGCGTCTTTGATTCTGGACATGAGGCCAAACTTGGATAGTTGTTTAATTGTTCTTGGATGCGCAGGGAACACTATCGCGATTTCAAGTTCGATAAGTCCCTCCACCAGTCCTTTTAGTACTGCCTCATCGTCTACGTTTTCTGCTCGATGGAGTGTAAGTAGTGCGAAGGAGTCATATCCAGCGCCAATGGCCTGGTCCATTCGCTGTAGAGCTATTGGGAGCCGATCCTCGACTGCATCAATCACGGTGTTTCCGGTAACAAAGATCTTGCCCCATACATTCTCCTTTCTGAGTATCTCAGCAGAATTCTCTGTGGGTGCAAACAGAAAGTCAGATGCATGGTCAGTTAGGCGTCTGTTGTACTCCTCAGGCATTCGCTGGTCATAGCTTCTGAGCCCGGCTTCGATGTGAGCTAATGGTATGTGAAGCTTTGCAGTCGCGAGAGCTGCTGAGAGAACTGCGTTAGTGTCACCCTGAACCAAGACTACATCGGGACTTTCTCTTATGAGTTCCTTCTCTACACCTACCAGAGCATTAGCAGTTTGCTCGGACTGCGTTCCGGATCCAACACTCAGATTCTTGTCTGGCGTTCGCAATCCCATGTCTTCGAAAATCGAGCTACTCATGAAATCTGAGTAGTGCTGCCCGGTATGGAGGAAATAGTAGTCGATGCCTCTCTTCTCACATTCATAGATGATAGGGGCCATCTTTACAATCTCTGGTCGTGTCCCAACCATGATGAAGGGTTTCAATCATATCATCCAGCCAAATACCATTGTTTGAGGCTCATAAGGATGATGCTCTATAACCATTTACTCAAGGACATACATTCTGAAAACACCTAAAAGAACGTGGGCATTATTCTCATTCGTTCCAGCGTCTCTGAGGTGAGTTTGGAGCATGCGATATGGCCTAGGTATCTTAATCGGCGCACTTCTTCCGGGAGTAATATTCATTGGCAGTATATTCCCTAAAATCGCGGGCCAGGGAGTGACTGACCCACAAGTCCTAGAATCCATTTGGTTATTGTATATACTCTGGTTCTTCATCTCTCTCTGCATTGCGGTTTTTCCAGTCATTATCGTATATGCTAACCGAAGGGGAATGTTCCGCGAATTCATCATTTTCGAGGCCGGAGGATTTGCCCTCTTCTCTCCCTTCTGGCTTTTCCTTGCGACTGATTTGTCTGGAGACTCTTGGACTGATATCATTTTCAATGGAATCGAGAATGGATTACTGGCACCTGGTCCAGGCGGCGAATTGATTGGAATAGACATAAGTAACATCTTCATGGTTCCGCTGCTAATTGCAATGGTGATTACCGGCCTCGTGATGCTGCGACCTTCATTTATTGCGGAGCATGGAGGTGCCCCAGTCAAGAAGCCTTCCAAGCCTCTCGCTGAACCTGCACCCGGCGGTCCTCCCGGAGCTCCAGCCGCACCTGTCACGGAGGATCCACTGGAGCAAGATATGCCTGGAGTGAAACCCCCCACTGCAGATGAAACCAGTAAGGTGGAACTTCGTAGCCTTCTCATGGAGCTGGGAATCCCCGATCCTACCATTACCGCGATATTCAATGCCGGCTATGCTAGTGTGACTGATATAGTAGCAACCAGCGCTGAGCAGCTCGCCCTCACGACAGGGTTAGACAAAGCCACGGCTGAGAATCTTCATATGGCAGTGCAGAAGAAAGTATGGTTCGGCGGAATCTGAGGCGGAAGATTCCAGTTCAATCTTCTACCTTAGCCCGATCATGGCATCAAGTGCAACTGTCACTAGATCATCAAGAGGCGGTTTCCCTACAATCTTTGATTCCTTCTCGATATTTTCACCCACGATTATGCATATTGTTCCGACTTTGACTCCGCGAAGGTGACCAATAACAAACAGTGCGGCTGATTCCATCTCTGTGGCAAGCACATTCGCTCTCTTCAAGGACTCCCAATGATCTCTCATTGCTTGGGTATTCGCCACCAGGTCTGGATACTCACTGTAGAACGAGTCCTTGCTGTGGCCAATTCCTACGTAGTATGTTGCTCCCTGCTTTTCTGCAGCATTGGTCAGCGCCGCAACCACTTCCGGGTCGGCTACCGCTGGAAACTCAAGTGGAACATACTGTCTAGAGGTTCCGTCATCTCTAACCGCGCCTGTGAATATAATCAGATTCCCTGCGACCAAGTCTGGATGAATTGCGCCAGCTGTTCCAACTCGGACGAAGACTCTGCAGCCCACCTTTACGAGTTCCTCAATTGCGATAGCTGCTGATGGGCAGCCAATTCCAGTCGAGCACACGCCAACTGGTACTCCTTTGTAAGTTCCTTTGAAGCTCCAATATTCACGTTTCTTTGCAACCTCTATTGGCTCGTCAAAAAACTGCTCAGCAATGAGTCGAGCTCTATCAGGGTCTCCAGGAAGCAATATGAGTTCAGGTATCTCTCCTGGTGCAATATCAATATGGTATTCCTTATCACTCCGCATTCAGTGGCCAACCCACGGGCGCCGAGTCTGAACACAAGAAAAGCGTTTCGATGGAATGGTTATTCGGATTTGTTTGGAGATAGCCTTAAAAGCGCCCAGAAGAGGGCGTGGTCAAGTGTTGAATATGAGCGAAGAGATTACTCAGCTGCAGAGAGAAATACTTACACTCATTCTGGAGGACAACCGCAGAGCAGGATCTATTTCGAGAACTCTTCAACAACGACACGTAGAGTGCAATCAAAATGAAGTCGTCATGGCCCTCAATGATCTAGAGAAACGCGATTTGGTTGAGCGAGTCACGGAAAAAGCCTGGGCCGCGAAATCCAAAGCACAAGATTATCTTGACTAGAGCTGCTTCCTGAGGGCACATCATAGTTCTTTCACAAGTGTGTCTACTATATTGTAGGTGAGGTCAGGCTCATCCTCACAAAATGCATGAGTTCGAATCGTGTTAGTCGTTACGATTCTCTCCTTGCTCTTCTCAATCAATGCGTCCAAGAGCTTCTCTCCGCGGTCTCTAACCGGTAGGACATGTGCCACAGCCATGCCTACATCAGATGCACCGAGCGAATATAGCTTCTCAGCAGCTTTCAACAGGGTGCTGCCACTCTTGGTGAGGTCATCAATGACTATGACCTGCCGTCCTTTTACATCAAGGTCTCCATGCAGTTCAACACAATATGAATTCGTTCGGCTCTTTCCAAATCCTTCAATATCATATCGTTGCCTGGCACCTTCATCTGGAGTGACTACCAAGCAATCTGAAAAACCAAATTTCTCGCGACCGAAAGCAATGAGGTCTGGGATGATGTCGATTTCCTGGTATACTCCTCTCTTGATGAGATCTTCAACCCAAGGTAGATCATGAGGTGCATGCGGGTTCACGACCCATATCTTGTCGCATGCATTGGCGATTTGACATGTGGCCCATCTTGCAGCCGACGCCTCACCAGTTAAGAATGACTTGTCTTGAAGTGCAAATGGTTGAAAAGTTAGAACCACCTCAATACTAGAGGGAGGTTCGATAGGAGCTTCCAAGAACTGCTTGTGGCCAATTTTCTCTACTGTCACTGGATGTGCCAAGATGTCAAGAAGAAGGAGTAGCTCAAGAACTCTGTCCGAGGTTGTGTAGCGCTCAAATTCTGCTGGGCCGGCCCCAGTGCAGCTTTGGATTACAACCACTTTGCGGTTAGTCAACTCTGAAACTCTACCCAGTCTAGCATATATGTCAGTGTTTGGGAAAAGACGTCTGCTATCATAATTGAGGTTTGATGTATACACACGAAAGCCGTGTTCTTCAAATCGCTCCCTTAGATGCTCCGCACCGCTTGCAAGCACCACGTCGTAATCCTTCATCTTGAACCACAGCCGATTTTGTGGCGGTCTTCGTCCCTTTAAGATACTTTGCCTTTATACGCCACATCTGGGCTGTCCTGTCCGACGTAATGGCTCTCGGATCGGTCATCATACCCGCGTTTGGCTGGACTACTCAGAGGTACAAACATCATCTGAACTATTGACATTCCTGGTCGGAGCAGAACTGGACTGAGATTCTCGCAGTAGATTTCCAATGTCAGCCTGCCGGGCTTCTTCATTCCTGTTCCAGGGTTCACCAAACCAGCGGCATGTACAATGATCCCCAATCGAGCTATGCTGGACTTTCCTTCCAAGAGTGCTGCATACTTCGAGCTGATTCTGATTCGCTCAATTGTCTGGCCAAGAATGAATTGTCCTGGGAGAATCATGAAGGGCTTACCTTCTGTATCGACAAGCCTCGTGTCCTTATCGAGCTCATCCCGATTCTCGACATCTATTGGTGTGCCTGGGTTGTAGATTCGAAATACACTATCCAGCTTGAGGTCAATACTGCATGGACCAAGTGAATCAAGGGAGAAGGGATCTATGAGGATAGATCCTTCCTTTATCGCCTTCTCAATATCGACATCCGATAACATCATCTATATGTCACCCGCCGCAGTAATGTCTTACAAAGTCACTAAAAGATTGTACGCTCGCTCTTCTTTGTCATCAATAGGTAAGTGCGTTTATTGAGTCTGACAGCCAGAGACCTCCTCCAGAAGATCGCCCGCGACACGGGGTTGTCCTACAAGCATGTGGCTAGGAATATCAATGAGGCCATGAATGGTGGAAAGGGACTACTTGAAGCGGTTCAAGTGCTGGCAAGGAAACATGGTCTCGACTCCAAGAAATACCGCATCGACGCCCTCAAGACTGTCAAAGAAATAGAGCGGATCTTGAAGGAAGATTACACACAAACTCTAATGATATCAGCTGTTCTCGGTCAAATGGTCGAAGCGAAAGGAAAGGATCGTTTTCCAGCTCCGGCCTTCTTTGCCTTCCTCGAAGTTCTCTCTTCTGTTCCTCAAGCACCAAAGGACGCCAAAGAAGAAACATCCACCGAGATTGAAGATCTTGCAACCCAGATAATCGAACTTACCACCACACTTGTGTCAGTTATCTGCGAGTGGTCTCATGAGGGAGTAATTGGCGTGGCAAAGGACTGTCCATCCGACTTGAAGGAGCTAGCCCGTCTTGTCTTTCGCAAGACAATGATGCTCCAATCGGGACTGTGGGCGTGCATTTCGTGTGGAAGAATCGTAGATGTGAAGAGTACAAGAGCATTGATGTGCGAGGAATGTGACACTAGGATGGGTGATGATACAGTCAATCTAGGTGGCTCCTCAAGGGATACACGAGATCGAACAGGTTTTGGCCAGACAAGGAAGTCGGAGGAGCTGAATTAGTAAGAGCCAGAACCATACCCCGGAACCCCCGGCATATTTAGACCAAGTCCTTTATTGATGAGAGTGAGCCCTTTTTCAACGTCACCCTGATGAACTGTTATATCATCCACTTGGAGGATGAGCTCTGTTTCGGTCGCTCTCTCAAGAAACAACACAACTGGGTCCAAACCAGCAACGGGTCCAATGCTGAGGAGCGGTGCTGCCAAGCCATCGTAGTAATCAGACTTACCAAGGGGCACTTCTATTCTCTCTAGAAGGCGATTGCCTTTTGATGACATCACTTGACCACATGTTGCCCCATCGTGAGTCATAAAGGCAATGACGAATCTTGTTGGAACCTTTCCTCGCAGGTAGAATAGCATGTCCGTGACCCATTCATATTCGCGGATCATGATGTCACCGAAGATTAGCATTAGGTCGCTGGAAACCATGGCATGGACTGGGACCACAGGAGGTTTCATTTCTGTTGGATATCTTGTCCATGTTGAGAAGGAGGGAGAATTGAAGACAAGAACAGTCTCAAACGTGTTGTGCTCATAAAGCCGACGGCAAATCGACTGCCCGATCGGGTTCAAGCCTAGTATTATGCTCACTTCCTCAGATCGAGCATCTTTCCTATATACCTCAAGAATTGGTGATATCCATTCCTGCTCGAATTCAACCATTACTCTATCCCTGCTTCGAATTTGAGCGTTGTCTAATGACTGTTCTTGTTACAGAAAATCATCAACCAGCACAAGGAAAGGGGAGAACACCCTCATATTTGCGGCAGGCTTGCCTACACATCGATGAATTCAAAAGGAAGGCTCATCACGCGCGGGACTATCAAGAGCACTTTGTTCAGGTGTCTCTTGAGGTGATATTATGTCTGGAGAAGATAAAACGCTGAATCCGTTTGAGATTGCCAAACAACAGATTGACATTGTTGCGAAACATATGGAGCTTGATGATGACCTTCTTGAGGTCTTGAAGCATCCAAAGAGAGTTCTAGAAGTTTCGGTTCCAGTTAGAATGGACAACGGCAAGATTAAGGTGTTTACAGGGTACAGAGTTCAACACAATGAGGCACGAGGGCCATTCAAAGGGGGAATTAGGTATCATCCCCAAGTAGATCTTGATGAAGTGAAAGCATTAGCCACCTGGATGTCTATGAAGACTGCAGTGGTTGATATTCCATATGGCGGTGCAAAGGGTGGCATCATATGCAACCCCAAAGAGATGTCAGAACATGAAATTGAGCATCTGACACGTAGATTCACTTCAGAGATTTCTCTAATAATCGGTCCCTATCGAGATGTACCGGCACCAGATGTCAACACAAATTCACAGACTATGGCTTGGATTATGGATACGTATAGCATGAATCATGGCTATGCTATCCCTGAGGTCGTTACTGGAAAGCCTATTGAAGTCGGTGGCTCTCTCGGAAGAAATGAAGCAACTTCAAGAGGTGCAGTCTTTTGCGTAAGAGAAGCCGCCAAGTTGATAGGCCTGGATCTAAATGGTGCCACAGTGGCAATCACTGGATACGGCAATGTCGGCTACAATGCAGCATGGCTAATGGAGGAGCTGGGTGCAAATGTGGTTGCAGCAAGTGACTCAAGAGGAGCAATCTACAACCCTGATGGTCTAGATGCCAGAAAGGTAAATGAACACAAACAGAAGACAAGTAGTGTCAAGGACTATCCTGGAGCCAAGAACATAAAGCAAGAGGAAGTTTACGAACTTGATGTTGACGTCATTATTCCATCAGCTCTGGAGAATGAGATTACTGCCGAGAATGCTGACAAGGTCAAGGCAAAGATAATTGTTGAAGGTGCCAATGGTCCTACGACACCTGAAGCTGACGAGATACTCTTCAAGAAGGGCGTATTTCTGGTACCTGATATCCTTGCGAATGCGGGAGGAGTCACTGTTTCTTATTATGAGTGGCTACAAAACTTGACGCGAGAGTCTTGGACGGAAGAAGAAGTCAATGAGAAGCTTGAGAAGCGCATTGTCAGTGCCTTTAACGATGTCTACAAGATATCTCAAGAGAAGAAGGTCCATATGCGCACAGCCGCTTATGTGCTTGCTGTCGGTCGTATCGCTGCAGCTCACAGACTCAGAGGACTCTTCCCATAATACTACTGAGGCTGCTTCTCAGGCGGCCTCTTTTTCTCTCTACATTTCAAATCATGTCGTTTCTGAGTAAATGTAAGGACTAGTTCCAAAAAGGGAAGAGAGGGGACCAAGGTCCCCTTTTAAGAATGGGACTACTATTAGTCCAGCAATATCTTTTCCATCTTGGCTCTCTGGTAACGATGAGGCATCGGTATCCCGGTGACCTCCTCAGCAAGAGGAGTAAGTGAACAGACATCATCTCTGTCTAGGAGTTCAAGCTTCCATTTCCTGTTACCTGCAAGAAGCTGCTTGAGTCCTGTTCCTAGGCGCTCATGATAGTAGGAGAAGACACCAATAGCGCCCTTGGGCATGTCTTTGTACTTGTCACCCCACTTGTCCTTGAGTATGGGTGTAGATACCATGTACTTCTCAGGATCGTCACCATACATCTTCACGAAGGGTTTGGGTAACTTGCCTTCCTTAGCCAGCTCCGCAAAGTATGCTCCCTTGAAAGATGCGGTAATCGGTGATCTCGCCATCGCCACTGCTTTGATAAGAGGTCCCTTGCCATCCAAGTTGGACATAGCAATAGCCTTGAAGATCGCAGTTTCCTCGATTATCCCTCCTGCAATTGCTAGCGTTGGAACATGTCTTCCTTTCTCCTTGAGAATCTGAGCACATCTGAGTACCTGTTCATACAAGTATAGCGTGGGTGTGCTTGCTTCATTCATCATTGGGACTGGTGACATGCCTGTGCCTCCGCCTGCTCCATCAAAGGTCAGGTGCTCAATCTTGGCTTCAGACGCCACTTTGAACGTGAATGCCACATCTATTGGTCGATATGCACCAGTCTTCATGAAGACCTTCTTGGCACCGTTTTCTCGAAGCCACGCAATGTCCTCCTGCATTCCCTTAAACTCGGGCATGCCTACCCTGCTATGTCGCTCGAAAGTCTTGAAAACACCATCATTGAATGCTTCACAAACAACAGGATCATCCGGGTCGGGGAGGACTATATATCCACGGCTCTTAAGCTGCTTAGCTCTCTCTAGACTGTAAAGTCTAACCTCCCCACCAATAGCCTTTGCTCCCTGTCCCCACTTTCTCTCAATTACATTGACCTCAAGCTTATTTATGGCGTAGAGATCAACACCAAGCCGCTGATCTTCCACATTGGTCTGGACAACTATGTCTCCGTATTTGCCATCCCACCAGTCACGGTATGACTTGATTCTGAAGTCCATATCAGGAGAATGCTCAATCTTCTTCTGCCCATTCACCTCTTTGAACTTGGAATCAGGATCCATTCCGCAAACATTCTCACCAACAACCTGAACGACACCTGAAAGCGCTGCGCCTCCAGCAATGTGCTCCCAATTCCGCTTAGCCACCGCGGTCGATCCTAGCCCTGCTGTGAACACAGGGATTTTCATTGGGACTCCTCCAATCTGTGTGGTCACATCAACATTGGGGAAAATCGCCTTGTCAGAGTCTGCCTCGATTCCATGGGCGCTTTGCACCTGCACCATTATTTGGAAATCTTCCCATCCAAGACCATAGTATTTGTTTCCTGAAGCAGTGCTGGCACCAAACTCCTCGGGTTCAGGATACAATACCTCCTTGCCTCGGAAGGCTGATTTGCTAATCTCGCAAAGAACAGTGCATGATCTTATACAAGCCGCGCACATTCCTGAATGAGGATTAACATCAGATTGGCGTGTTCTTGTTCCTGACGAACCCCGTTTATTTGTTGTGCCAGAATTAGGAATTCCTACTGTTGTCATTAATATTCACCTCACCCTGATTATTCAAGGTTCTAGGAAGCGAAGCGATTTTGCACCACTACTTAAGTTTAGTCCCTTCTTTGGACAATTCATCTATTCTCTAATTATTCATGAATTGCTGCAGGCTATAGCTGATTGGAGGAATTGAGCTGCTACTTTCTAATTATCTCAAGAAGCTCAGCCAGTCTTCTCTTTACATCTGATTCAACAGTTGACAGTTGAGCCAGCTCTTTAATTTGCTCAATGCGCTGGCCTCTATAGTTTTCTTCTGAAATTGAACCCTGCCTTCTCTGAACCTCTAACTTGTCCATCTCTGTGGTTATTTCACGTCTTTTCTGCTCTACTAACTCGAACCCTTGTTTTAGCGACATCCATTCAATCATGGCATTGCTCTTTTCTTGTTCAAGACGTTCTCTTCGATGTTTTTCTTCCTCCAGCTGTTTCAACTGTCGATTCGCCGCCCGAATCTCTTTCTGAATCTCGTAGAGGCGGCCTTCTACTTCTCGTTTGACCTGAACCATTTGTGTCGAAACACGCCATTTCTCTCTATATTCTTGTATGTGTTCTATTTCAGATATCTCTCCCTTCTCCAGCTTCTTGTCAAGATCAGAGAGTTCAGCTTTCACTTGGTCCAGTTTGGCCTTGAGTTCATCGTAGGACTTCCGGAGAGAAACCCATTCAACACTATACTGAGCTAGGACATCTTTTGGGTCAAGGTAATAGTCATCCCTTGATCCTCCCTCGTGGTGACTCATGAACAGCTCTCCGTATAATCGCATTACACGTATCATTCATCCAGGCTTAAGGGTTTTCTTGGGTGCCTATGCGTCGTGCCAGCATCATTCGAATTCTGATTCGCGAGCTTCCTTCTCAGGCTCTGACTCAGGAGGTGTTTCTGTATCAAGGGACTCCCATTTTGGAGGTGGCTCGCTTTCTGATTCGGGTTCTTCTTCCTCTTCTGTTTCCTCTTCTCCCTCTTCCTCCTCCTCCTCTTCTTCTTCCTCCTCCTCCTCTTCTTCTTCTTCCTCCATATCCACAGCATCCTCAAGTTCCTTGACAGCTGTTGTGATAGCCTTCAGCTTTCCTGTTTCGAGCTTCTCGAGAAGTGTGTAGAACATGCGCTCTACGACCTTCGATTTGCCCTTAGCTTCGAATTCTAGTTCTCCAAGCTCAAATTCAAGCTCGGTGTAATCTGCCGGTTTCTTCTTGGATTTCTTGATATTTTCCTCATCCTCACCCATTGGATGCACCTAGTTGGCTCATTCCGATTTCTGCTAATAAATGATTCACACATCTGGATAATACCTAGACTTTATGAGGAGGTAGAATAGACCATTGCTTGAGGGAACAACGATGGATTTGAGGATTGATCTTGTTCCGAAGGAGAATCAAAAACCCAAGCCAAAAGATGTCTTGAGTGTTGCCTTTGGTACAGTGTTCACTGACCATATGCTCTCAATGACTTACTCGGATGGGAAGTGGAACGATCCTCTCATAGGACCTTTCCAGAACCTATCGTTGAATCCTGCAGCTCTTGTGCTACATTACGGTCAAGGCATTTTTGAAGGACTGAAAGCTTATCGGCGCGGAGAGCGAGTGTTTCTATTCAGACCTGATAAGAACATAGAGCGATTGAACTCTTCGGCAGAGAGGATGGTGATGCCTACTCTTGACAAGGAATTTGCATTGGAGTCCCTGAAGAAACTGATTCATATTGAGCGTGACTGGGTTCCACAAGTTCCTGGAAGCTCGTTATATATACGTCCTACATTGATTGGTACTGAACCAAAGCTTGGTGTCAGACCCTCCACAGAGTACATGTATTATGTTATTCTGAGTCCAGTTGGGCCCTATTTCAAAGAAGGCTTCAATCCTGTTGGCATCATGATTGCGGACAAGCATGTAAGAGCCGCAGATGGTGGTATAGGATCGGCCAAGACTATGGGGAACTATGCAGCGGGGCTCTTGGCAGGTTCGCAGGCTGTTCGGGCTGGCTACTCACAGGTCTTATGGCTTGATGCGCATGAGAGAAAGTATCTCGAGGAAGTCGGGACAATGAACATCTTTGTGGTGTTTGATGATGAATTGGCGACACCTCCACTAGCGGGCACAATTCTTCCTGGCATCACAAGGGACTCGGTTCTGCAGCTTGCGGCTGACTGGGGCTTAAATGTCATAGAACGAAAGATATCAATTGATGAAGTCATGAGCGGCATCAAAGATGGGAAAGTCAAAGAAATCTTCGGATGTGGTACTGCAGCAATAATTGCTCCTGTCGGCACTCTTCACTATAAGGATACCCCTCATCCTGTTGGTGATGGGGGAATTGGCCCAATAACTCAGAGACTATATGATGAGATAGTCGGTATCCAATCAGGAGAACGAGAAGACCCTTATGGATGGGTCGTGGAAGTAGAATAGCTGCAAACTGTCGTTCAGGAAGCTTTTTCCACAGCTATGCAGTCGTGTTGAATCCTGAGGTGGTCCATCTGACATCACAATTGTCTGTTGATTTCGCCAAATGTACTGGTTGTCGAATATGTGAATTGGCCTGCTCCGCAAAACATGAGGGCAAATTTCAGCCAAGCTTGGCGCGCCTGAAAATCATCAAGTATGATGATCTTGGTGTAGATATCCCAAATGTCTGCGGACCTTGCGAAACAGCACCTTGTGTTGACATTTGCCCAGTCTATGCCATACGACGAGATCCAATATCGAAAATGACATTCCTTGTCGAGGAGAAATGCATTCTATGTAAGTCCTGTGTTGGCGCATGTGTTAATGGCGTTATTCTTCTAGACAACGAACGAATGAGGATTATCAAGTGTGACCATTGTGGTGGAGATCCTGAGTGTGCCAAAGTCTGCCCGACTGGAGCTATTGTCTATGGGCCTACATCTACAGTACGAACAGTTGATCGTCACTCCAAGATTCTGAGCTACCTCAAAGAGATACAACGCACTGCTGATGTATTTAGTTCTAGCGGAGAGAGCTGATTTGAAGTATGGCGGATACAAGGGCAGGATTCTCCGTGTGCTTCTAAATGATGGTGATTTCAAATCTGAACCCCTTCCCATGGCATGGATTCATGACTACATAGGTGGTGATGGCTTTGCAGCCAAACTCCTCTATGAAGAAGTGCCTGGACGCATAGACCCACTTGGTCTTGAGAACAAGTTGATGATTGCGACTGGTCCCATAACTGGTACACTATGGCCAATGAGCGGTAGAACAGTATTCGTATCAAAGGCTGCTCTGACTGGCATATGGGGTGAGTCTCATGTGGGTGGTTTTCTTGGGCCAGAGCTGAAGTACGCCGGATATGATATGTTAGTTGTTGAAGGCGCAGCCGAGAAGCCTGTCTATATTCTCATTGAAGACGATGATCTCCAGATTGTTGATGCAAGTGACCTCTGGGGAATGACAACAAATGATGTCACAGCGGCAATAAAGAACAGGCATAAAGACCCTGAAATACAAGTTGCTGCGATTGGTCCGGCCGGGGAGAACAAAGTCCGCTTCTCCGCTGTGATAGTCGATAATGCCAGAGCCGCGGGACGGACCGGGATGGGCGCAGTCCTTGGCTCAAAGAACGTGAAGGCTATTGCAATTCGTGGTCATGGTTCTGTGGAAGTATTTGACCATGAAGGTTTTACTCAGCTGGCAAAGAAGGCTCATCAAAGAGTCAGAGATAATCCCCAAGCGCAGGAGATGGGTCGCTGGGGAACCTGGATCCTAACTGCAGTGAAACAAGAGATTGGAGAGCTGCCCACCTACAACCATAGAACTGGTGTATTCTCAGGATGGGAGAAGCTGGCAGCTGACTATATTCGTCCTCGATATACAATCTCTGACCGAGCATGCTTCGGTTGTAGCCTTGGCTGCAAGAAGGTCAACTATGTACGTGAGGGCCTCTTCGCCGGGACACTTGAAGAAGGTCCTGAGTACGAAGGCCTCATGGCATTTGGTAGCTCTCTTGGCATAGATGATTATCCAACCACGCTCAAGGCAAATCAGGTATGCAATAGATATGGGATGGACATCATCTCGGCTGGAGCGACAATTGGTTTTGCCATGGAGGCATTTGAGAACGGCATAATAGATGAGAAGGACACTGGTGGCCTTCGTCTGCAATGGGGCGATCGCGAAATGACCATTCGTCTTTTAGAGATGATGGGCAGGCGCGAGGGATTTGGTGATATTCTCGCAGAAGGGAGTGCTAAAGCCGCACAGAAGATAGGCAAAGGCGCAGAGCAATATGCGCTTCATGTGAAGGGAATGGAGATCTCCGGACAAGATGGAAGAACTCATCGGAGTATTGGTCTAGGGCATGCGACTGGCGCTCGAGGAGCCGACCATCTTAGAAGCCTCGTTGTCGTTGATCAACTGGGGTATGAAGATATAGCTGCTGAGCGCTGGGGCGCCGACAAGCTCCCAGAGATCGTGGATCCGTACACAGAGAAGTATAAGGCAACTGCAGTATTCGAGTCTGAAAATAGCTATTGCATCCGCGATACGTTGATCGTCTGTTGGTACTCGGTTTCGTGGCCGCCAATATTCTGGATGCAGGATTTCGCAGATATGTTGCCTTTGGCAACCGGTGTCAAGGAGTTTGGTAGCGTAGACACACTCACAGAGATAGCTGAAAGACAGGTAAACCTGAAGCGACTATTCAATGCACGCGAAGGTATTTCGCGTAAGGACGATAAACTCCCGGCTCGCTTCACTGATGAGCCGATGCCTGAAGGCCCCGGCAAAGGTCAAGTGGTGGATCTTGAATCGATGCTTAATGACTACTACAGGCTTAGAGGGTGGGATTTGGAAACAGGACTACCCACTAAGGAAACAATTCGAAGGCTATCACTGGAATGGACTGCCAAGTATCCATAGTCATTACATGCGAACGTAGTCCACCCTGTGACTATTACCGCAGCTTGGACACGCATATTGATCTGGGCCGACCCAATCTATTGATTCCCATGACATGGGAGCATTGCAATGGTCGCAGCGATTCTTAATGACAGGCTTGACAAATACAGTCCCTGCACCAGCCTCCGCCGAGCTGACTTGAGCTTCTTCTCTTGTTTCTTGAGCAACCTGTGTTGCTACTGACGCAGAGTCGCTATAGGTGTACTGTGATAGCGGATGTCTCGGATTGATGTAGCTGAATGGTCTAATCAGCCAGTCAAGATGATCCTTGGCAAGATTGTCCCATTCTCGTAGCTGCCACATCTGGAGAAGATGGTCCTGTCTTGGGACCCTTCCTCTGATATCAAAATCGCCAGACGTTGCCTTAATCCTTAACCTGTTCTTCCGAGCCTCGAAGGTTTCAACCATATGGAGAGGAAACATGTACATCTTCTTTT
Source organism: Promethearchaeota archaeon (assembly GCA_048939765.1). Taxonomy (GTDB): domain Archaea; phylum Asgardarchaeota; class Thorarchaeia; order Thorarchaeales; family Thorarchaeaceae; genus SMTZ1-83. Next base: position 35,543 of record JBHLPF010000024.1, on the reverse strand, counting down.
TCCTATCATCAAAGATGTAGAGGCGGTAGTTAGTAAGAATGAATGCATCTGGCCAATAGGTGAATACCGCCTCTCCTCTTAGCCATGCAAATGTTGAGTAGAAATGTCTTGAGAACCTTCGGTGATAGCCAATAGTGGTCCATCGATTATACGGATGATCAGGGTGAACGAATGGAACACCACAGACCTCACAGAGCTTCCTCTGATCACCTGCATTCAGCTCCTCAAACTCTCTTAGCCCCAATGCACCACGCACTTCTTCTCTGCGACACATTGCTCCCATAACGTTGATTATTCCATTCACAACCTTGAACATGGCGGATCTCGGTGTGAGTTTATACTCCTTGATAATGTGAAGTGGGACACTGACCGTGGTGTTGGAGCCTCTATCAAATTGAGCCAGTCTATAGTTACTAACTACTGACTCTGCAGCCTGGCATACAACACGCTCTCCTTCAATTGGAATATAGACCGGAGCGGACATAGGGACAATCACCTATCAGACGAAACATCTATGCGATGTTAAAAAGGTTCACCGTATAAGGATTTATGCGCCGCCAGAACTGACTAAGTTTTAGGTATCACTATGTAGAGCACATCTTCGTAGGCAAGTATTCCAAACCCACTTGGATTCTCAAGTTTGACATAGTCATCATGCACCTCAAAGACTCTAACATTCAAGATCTTCGCCAGTGTGTCTTTCTGTGTATATCGCAGATACACGGTGAAGGTCTGCTGAGTTTCATTGAGATTCGTGAATATCTCCTTCCAGTTTGGCATGGCAATTTCTCCAGTGGATGCAGTTCATCATGTCAGCCATTTAACACTTGCCACCTGTGCCATATTTCATTGCAAGGCCTCTAATGAACGAGGCTCAAGACCAATCCCCCGAAACAGTTTCTTTATGGTTTCCTCCGTCCCACTCCCACTATGCCTGAACAGATGAGTACCACATTTCGCCCCACAGTCAGACGAACCGAATCCTTTCGGCCCTGCAATGAACTTCTCATGCTGTTTTAGGAAGCTGGCAATCTCGCATTCCCTCTTCCTCTCAGATTCTGACCAAATCACCTGCTTGGGTGGGCCTGTGACCCCCAGTAGCAGGTCAATGTGCCAGTGAAACTTCTTCTCACTGGAAAAGTGCCTTTGTATACGATGTTCAAGGCTGGTCGACGCGCTCCCAAATGCTGAGCCAATATAGACCCACTTGCCAGATTCAAACTTCTGTGGTCCAATCGCACCGATTGGGACCTCTATCTCATCTGAAATGGAGATGATGAGTGCATAGACTCCTTTCATTCAATATCGGCCTCAATTGGTTTGTTTCGTTGACAAGAGTTTTAGCTCGGCAGTTGATAAGCATCACTGACTTACGATATCATCATAAGGAATGGTCATTTACCAAAAGCATAGCGATGGCGGCCTCAGAGATAATCCCAGGAGTCTACATGATTAGAGGTAAGTTCGCGGATGAGTTTGGCTTTATCTCATCCTACATAGTTGTGAGTGGGGAAAGCGTACTAGTCATCGATCCTGGCACTGCTGGAGACCCTGGAGATAGAACTATTGAATTGATACGCAGTCTTGGTCTTGGCTCAGGTGATGTTGTGGGAATTCTCTGTACACATGGGCATCCGGACCATGTGGGAGGTGCATATAGATTGAAGAAGAAGACTGGTGCTCCTGTACTAATTGGAGAGGATGATGCTCCTATTCTTGAGGAACCTCAACTATTTCTAAAGGAGCGAATGTCTCTTGATGTTGCAGAGCGCATGACAATGAAGGTTGACAGAGGACCTCTTCGTGTGAACTACAAAGGTGTCGAACCTTTCAGAAGACTTCGCGATGGTGACACAGTAAATGTTGGAGATATCATCCTACATGTAATTCATACAGGTGGTCATAGTGCAGGTCATTGCGTGTTTCATGATAGAGCAAATAGGATTCTTTTCACAGGGGATGAGGCTAGCAACTTCCCAAATGACCCGAGAAAGTTCTACATTGACCTGAGTGGAAGTATAGCTGCACGAAGTAGCGCCATTTCTTCCATGAAGGCGCTTGGCGCTGACTATTTACTTCCTGGACATGATATTCCTCATCTCTTTGAGGATGTCCGATTGTTGCTTGAGCAAGTTGGAGACGGTATCATCCATTTCCAAGACAGCATCTTGCATCATCTCGAAGCCCGAGATGAAGCAGATGTGGAGCAACTTGTCTTCGACATTAGAGAGTCGCGTAGCATACCCATCCCGCAGACCTACGAATTCCTGCTAGTTACAACGATAACGGTTGTATTGCAGGGGCTCCAAGGGGCTGGATTGGTAAGAGCCGATGACAGAGGAGTTTGGACTCGGATTTAGACTTGAGGCCATTCGAGCTACATTCAATAATTAGCCTTGCAGTATCTTCTCATTCTATCCTAGATATTTCGATTCACCACTAGGCGGTTTCAAGATGAGTCGGGCGGAAAAGAAAGTCGACACTCCAAGTACAGTGGAGGCCATTAGAATGGCATCTGCTTCAGTTCTTGGCACTACCACGAATCTTGGCTATCCTTTGGGAAGTGCTGTGGGTTCAGGGAGCATGATGGAGGAGAACTCGGATGCGGTAGCGATGAATATCGCCCCTCTCGTTTTCACGATACGTGATGCTCTCCTAGACGCTGAGGGCCTCGAACTCCTATCACTCGAATGGGACTTGGAACGAAAACCAGGTCCTGGAGTTCTTCCTGAACAACTTGTGGTGGCCGGAGGTACTTCCGGAGGTATTGGATCCCATGTTGTCATTCTAAGCTGGGAAAAGGGAGCGGTTGATCCATTCAAGATTGACGAACATATGCAGACTCTCTCCAAGAAGATGTCCGATATAGAGAGTGCAATCATCAGCAATGGAATGAGTTACGAGACGTATGGCCTACCTGTACTCCGAAGGTTCAATGACCGTCTAAATCGCGTCATATTCGTCGAGATGTTGGACAGACGCTTTCAAGCATCTTGGGACTCTCTTCAGCTCAAATCTGAGCATGTGGATAAGGAGATTGAAGTGACCATGAACATCCGAGAAGATTTCACACTTCTTCCGCCTGGGATAAAAGTTATGGATCGGACTCTTCTCGAATTCTTCCTTCCCAGGGAGAGTGAAGAGGCAGTTCTAAGGCATTTCAAACATAGATTACTCACCCCCCGTGGTCTCGATGCAATTGCTGTTAAGGTGCCAGAAGCTGGACGCGCAATCCTTAGTGAGCTGAACACGTACGCCTATAGTAAAGAGGAAGTCGATATCGCGAATACCATGACTACGAAGTTCACGGAATTTCTTGGCAAGAGTGAGGTGTCACTCCGTGATTTGCATTCATTCAAGAGGGAGTTGGATGAGTTTGTTTCATTAGCCACCGAATCTGTTGAATCTTTTGAGAAGGTAACAGAGCAGCATGTCACATCAGGAAAGACCCTCTCTCTGCCTGACCATAAAACGGAGATATTGAATCAAATCGACATGCATAATGACTTATTCGTTGGATTCAGAAAGGAAATTGCACAGGCACTTGCAGAAGAGCTGGTGAAATCTGCACAGCGCAGCTTCTATGATATTCCAGAGGTACGAGCATGGAGGCTTAGTAGTACTGTATCATACTATAACCTCTATGCGAAACGTGCAATGCGATACTTCCCAGATGCAATGAATCAGTTTCTGGTCGTTACCGCCGCCCGTCAAGCTTTCATGACTGCCCTAAACAGATTCCAAGAAGATATGAAATCGTCCACAACTGAAGCTATTGATAAGATGCTATTCGACAAGTTCTATGTCGAACTGCATTCTCAAATGAATGCCATTTTCGACAGAGTGTCTTATGAAGGCTCAGTTTACAGAAACTTGGATGAGATTCTGGCAATAATAAACAAGGACATGCTCGAGGCATTTGATCGCATTGAAATATGGGATCTTGTCGGATTCAGCGATGTAGCTGAAATCGCGAAATCGGAGATTGCCACCAAATACACGGACGAGTCAGAAGCTGCGGAGATCTCTCAGGATGAGCGGGCCATCTTGGCCATATTGGAAACCTTCGAGGACCTTGTGCTGAATATCATTCCCAATGTTGCAGATACTCTGCTTTCAAAGACCCTGATAAGAAAGGTCATTGACAAAGCCCTTGATGAAGGCGCAGACTTGACTAAGGAAATTGGCGAGTTCATTGAAAGCATGACCCAAAAGCCCGATGAATGGAGAAACGAGGCTCGGGTATGGATTAGAGGCTATCTGGAAACCATCACGCCGCAGACGAAAACCCCTGAGAGATTCTTGGCATTGCTTAGATATGTGCATAACAAAGTTGGTTTGGGGTCATCAGCGCAGGCCATTGTAGACAAGGTCACCTTCGAAGCCAACCAGCAGGAGAAAGCATACCAGCTGATTGTAGAAGATTGGGAAGGGACTTGCGAACGCATTGAGTCAGAAAATCAACCCATCCGCGAGAATAACAAGAAACGTGCAGAGGCTATTGCTCTAGCTGAATCTCAGTACAATGAGGAGAAGGCCCAATATGAGATTGAGATGGAGAAACATCGCAGAGCCTTGGAAGCTGCAAAGGCATTGGCCGAGGAAGTGCCTTCTCTAGCGCTCGGCGAGCCTTCCCCGGCTGTCATTGAGCCTCTTCCATTACCTACAGAGCCGAAGCGTCCACAATCACTCGATGTGAGAATCGTAGAGGTGAACAATCAATTTCCTGAAATGGAAGAGATTCCAGTTCCTGAAAAGCCTCCGCCACCCCCTGAAATGCAGCATTATCTTGATCTCCGAGACCTACTAACTCAGAAACTGGATAGTATGGATATTGCTCAAGAGAAAATGGAGCAAGTCTTCGCAGAGAGTCTGAAACAAATGCTCACGGAGGCATCAGCAGTGTCAGCCGAATTGACCGTTGGGATTGGAGAAGACTTCTTGGAGTACTTGCGCAATACAGAGATTCGGAGTCTAGGCAAATTGTTCCCGCGTGCCACCAGAGCGTATCTAAGAGACCCCAAGAATCCAGAAATTATCTATCTAGTGACATATGAACAAAGAGGCAATGAACTCACTGTAACCGTTGGGGACACTCACTTTCGCCACATAGGAGGTGCCTAATATGTCAAGTTCTTGGATCATTAAGACACGTCAGATGAGTGAGGCAGGGAAAGAACTTATCCTTCGTGAGGCTCTAGCAACTCATTTACGAAGCACAAGAGCTCGACAGATATTCAATGAAATGATTCCTGAGCCCCAGCCTCTGGATAGAGTCTTGGCAGCCTTTGCATCGTTCTATTTGCAGAGCTATCAAGGCGTGCGCTTGCACACTATTGAAGATGCTCAGAATCTTAGCATTGAGGAACAGGAGAAGATTGGTGCAGAAACAAGAGTCCGGCTAGAAGATGAAGTTCGCAGACTCCTTGGAACGAAACAACGCGAAGAAGTTGCAGTGGGAAAGATACTCTGCCAATTCGTTTTACGCTTTTGCGATGAGCTTGGTAGTAGAAACCCTGCCGATGATGAGACCATCACGAAAACTGGAGATCTCATCAAGGAATATCTAGGAATGATCCCGACTGAATTCTCACAGAATCATGATGTTGACTTCCTCAATCAGTTGACGAAATACGATTCAAATATGAGAGAAGAGCTATATGCCAAAGCATCAGGTCTCAAAGAAACCGCTATGTCTCTACGAGAGGAGGTTCTCCGAGAACATGATTCAGAAGTTATTGAGATTACAGTTCTGAAGGAAGGCCTGAAGCGAATATGGGGTGAGTCACGCTATGCCAGCGCGCATATTGGTGAGTCTATGACATATCCAGCTTCTATGGGCGGTATCGCAAAGGATTTGGCAAAAAGATACTGCAGACCAGCTGATGAACTTGCCGCCATTAGGCGCGCCCATGAAATCCGTCTAAACTTTCTGACAGCAGTTGAGACGCAATTCATAAGCCCTACCACACTTGGTGAATACGAAACGCAGCTTATGGATACGGTAACTGAGGATGTCGCATCAGCAATTGAAGCCAATCCTGCACAAGCTTTCGATCTGCTCTCCTCTCTCTTAGGAATACCGTCCACGGACATCGCTGCAGCATTAAGGCGCAAGGGCCTGTCTGATCCATCAGATCTGGTGAAGGGATTCAGAATTGCGGAGGAAGCAAAGTCTGAGGAAACTGAAGCGGAGGGTCCTGGCATCAGCGAGGTAGAAATGGATTACTTGGAACGATCGCTCAAGGCAATAGACAAGCTCGAGAACATCTTGGAGCGACCGGTAAAAGGCGCGTTGAAGGCTCAGGGTCTCAGGGCATCAGAGCTTGATAAGTTCACAATTGAAACTTTAGCAAAGGACCGGGATTCACTTATTGGTTTTGAGGTCACAGTTCTGGAGGCTCTTAAGCAGAAGACAAGAGTTCCGTCGCCAGAAGATGTGAAGAGACTACTCGAGGCGCGTGAAAAAGTGAAGCAAGGCGCACTAAGTTCTATTGGCGTGTCCTCATCATCAGATATAGTTCGACATCGTCGCCATGGTGAAACCATCTCCGCTCTCAAATATGACCTGGTATGGCACCTCACCTCAGGTGTCCTTACAAATCTCTCACGTGTGGTTGAAACATATATCCGTTCCAAACAGGACCTCCTGCGCGTCAAGGCTCTTCTCAAAAGCATCTATGAGAGTCCTGAAACTGACCTGCAGGCGCTTCGGGAAGAAATCCTCATTGATTTGGCCTCTAAGAGAATCTATGAACTGAAGACGGTCTATCCTGACCTACAGGCACCAGACATCACTTCATGGATGCATGCTCGGCTTTCCAACAAGGACATGACTGCTGCAAAGGCAGAGATTGATAGCACGCCAAGTCCTGTCTTTGAAGGGGTAATCGATACTGAACTCGTGACAGATCAGCTAGACTTTGACAACTATGCGATTGCGTATGATATCATGCATCGGTTCCTTAGAACTGAGCGCAGGAAAAAGCTTGCCAAGGAGGAACTGGCACTCGAAGCCAAGCTCGAGGAACAGAAAGTAGCCGAGAGCAAGAAGGCCTCACTTGATGTCTTGACTTGGATATACACAAAGAGTCAGACGGTGTTTAGAGCAATTGGGAGAGTAGGTGTCAAGGGTCTTGAGTGGAATACAAACGATGATTCAAAATGCACTAATCTCTTGTCATTCTATATCCGCACAAGCAGAGGTCGAAAGCTATGTTCAGTTTGTGGTGAAACACCCCCTGATAATAAGTGTCCCACACACAAGGCAACTAATATGATTCCGAGCAACGATACAGAGAACTTGGCTATATTTGTGATGCGGGCTATCACAGACATAAAACAAGGTCTCATAGGTTCGACAGCCAAACCAATGACGCTCACAGAAGCAAGGTCGATAGTAGACCGGGAGATTAGGACTCTGCGTCGAAACGGCAAGATAACAGGAAAGACAAATCTGAAGCAGCTTATGCCAGGCGACATTAACTATGTAGTAGGTCCTGCTATTGCTAGAGTCATTGGAAGATACTTCAATGAATCATTGCATTATGCGGCTAGAAGTGTGAATCTGGCCTAGAGATATCCCGTGATGTTTTCTGTTATCCATTTCAAATAGTCCTGAGAGCCTCCTTGTATTGGGATGCTAATGAACTCCGGTACATCATAGGAGTGATGGGCTCTCAGCTCATTCCAGAGGCTTTCCTGAAAAGTACGTTCGGTCTTGATAAACAGGATGCTTTCCTCATCATCCACGACTTTGCCCTTCCACCTGTAGATGCTCCTTATTGAAGGGACGATGTTCACACAAGCACACACTCTCGCCTCCACGAGTCGTTTTGCCAGAGCTGTAGCGTCGCTATTAGGACAAGTAGTGATCGCCAAAATGTACTCTGTCATAGCTTTTCCTTAGCAACACCAAGCCATAAATCATATGCAATATCTGCTCGAGCTAGAAACGAATGTTATTATCTTGAAAATCCCAGTTACAGACGGTCTGTAAAATGAGTTTGGGACTCTCCCGAAGAATTGTATCACTTTTACTTGCTACAACCCTGCTAGCACCATATTTCATTATTGAGCAGAATCTGCTTGGTGGAACAATCTTCAGGATTGTAGCTCCGCTGTGGTCATTCGTATCATACTCCGGCGCGTCGTTTGTCTTCGAGTTTCCCCTAGGACTCACCCTAGACTACCTCCCCTTCTGGGGAATGGGGCTCATAGTGTCTGGTATTACTTTCCTCTCAATAACTAGAGAGGATCTGACCAAGCTGGGATACGCTATTGTGATTCTCATTCTATTGCTAATGCAACTCGCATATTTCATTCTCATAGGCTACCTCACTGCCAGCGGCCCCCCTATCTTAATCACTCCCATACCATTAGTCGCCATATTGGCGTTATCTTTGACACCAGTCATAATCAGAGCACCATCTTCTTCTTGGGAAGCAAGGTCCTCTTCATGACATATTCAAGATCTTGCTTCACTTTGTAACCCCTAGTTTATATGCGAGATACCAGCCCCGCATCACTCAAGGGTGAAACTGTTGGGCAAGAGATTCGTTCCAAAAGGAGTAATGCCTGCGCTTGTCACGCCGTTTACAAAGGACGGAGATATCCTCGAAGAAGGATTCAAACAGGTAATTGATTTCACAATAGGAAAAGGAGTCACCGGAGTCGTGCCAGCTGGAACAACTGGTGAGTTCTCATATCTGAGGACAGAGGAGCGGAAGAAGCTTCTCAAGCTTGCTATAGAGTATGTTGATGGAAGAGTGCCCGTTATCGCTGGCACAGGCCAGAATAGCACCAGAGCCACATTAGCGCTCACCCAATATGCGGCGGATATTGGCTGTGATGCCGCACTGATTATATCTCCCTATTACCTACGGCCTGCTGACAAGGGATATTATGATCACTATGCCGAAGTTGCCAGAAAAGCAGATTTGCCCATAATACTGTACAACATTCCCCAATGTACACTGGGTATTCTCAACTCAAATGTCGTTGAGGATTTGGCCGAGCTTGATAATATAGTTGGAATCAAGGATAGTGGCGGAAATATCGGACATACGGTTGAGCTGATCCAGAAATTGAAGGGGAAGATGCCAGTACTGATTGGACATGATGAATGCTTCCTTTCTGCCATTGCAGCTGGTGCAAGTGCTGCGATTATGGCTTCTGCAAACATAATCCCACACATCTGGCTGGAAATCATGGAGTCTGTGAAATCAGGTGATTATGCGAATGCTGCTGAACTGCAACAGGATGTGCAGACGCTTGCAAGGATAGTTACGAGGAACGGAGGTGGACCACCGGTAAAAGCTGCGCTCAAGATGATGGGGATTAAGGCAGGACGAAGTAGGATGCCTCTTGACTCCGGTGGGACATTGACATTAGAACTCAAAGAGGAGATTCGTCTGGAACTTGAGAAGCTGGGAATCATTGAATCTCTTGAACATCCATCAGTGAAGATGATGGCAATCAGAGATATCCTTGGTGAAATGGATATCCCAATTGAAGGTGAAGGGATTACATTCGGTTCTGGATCAAATGATAAAGCCACTGCCAGTATTCTATCGGGCTCTAAGAGGGGGTCTGTTGGGAAGGCATTTGTGAAGTTATTGACAACGCCTCAAATTGGCCGAGAAGCCCTTACAGTAATTCTGGAACCAAACCTCCCGGTCAAGCCATCCAGTCTGATGTTTCCAATCGGCAAGATCGAATCGATGAGACAGGCCTCTCTCTTTTATGGTCCAGTTCAAGCTGGAGCCGCGCGTGCAGTTGCTGATTATCTTGAGAAGAACCTCATCCCAAGAGAGGCACTAGCTAACAATGTAATGCTAATGGCACTGGATATCGACATGAATACGCGAGAACGAAGGGAGATAAGAGCTGCGACCGAGGAAGCCGTGAAAGCAGCCTTAGGTCAATTATGGAGTTGATGATTATGACAAGTCCCAGCTACAGATTCAAAGGTGTCTATCCGGCTCTAGTCACTCCATTCGATGAGAAGGGCGTCAATGAAGCACAGTATCGTGCCTTGATTGACTATACGATTAGAAAAGGTGCCACTGGTATCGTTCCTTGTGGTACTACTGGCGAATTCACTAGTATGAGAATGGAAGAGAAGACAGAAGCCATTCGAATTGCCTGTGAAGCCGCTGGTGGTCAAGTGCCAGTTATCGCCGGGACTGGAGCCGCCTACACAAATGACGTGATCAAGCTGACACGAAGAGCCGCTGAGTTTGGAGCTTCTGCAGCATTGGTTGTTACACCCTATTTCCTGAAGCCTTCCACTAAGGAGATATACGAGCACTTCGAGAAGATTGCGAATTCTTCAGAGATTCCAATTATCGCATATAATATTCCTCAAGCAACTGGAGTTATGTTGGATTGGTGGGTAATTGATGGATTGAGGGAGATTGACAACATCATCGGTCTCAAAGACTCAAGCGGGAATCTCGTACACTTGACTACTATTCTTGTTCGGAAGCCAGAGGAGTTCCAGGTCATGGTTGGACATGATGAGGTGGCTCTACCAGCACTTGCTTCTGGATGTGATGGCGCAATCCTAGCTAGTGCGAATATCTTTCCAGACCGATATCTAAAGATGCAGGCTGCCCTGGCAACTGGTGATCTCAAAGCAGCTCTGATAATCCAGAGAAGTATACAGAAGACTGTACGGATTTTTGTGAATCGAGGTGGAGGCTTGGCTATCAAAGCGGCACTGAACATGATGGGCATTCCTGTGGGGCAGGCTCGTCGCCCTCTACAGGAGAGCGACTCGCTGAGTTATGAAGACATAGATGAACTCAGGACCTGCCTTGAGGACCTCCAGCTGATTCCACGCGGGCCAGTGACCTTCAAGATGGGTGACCGTGAACTCTTTGCTGAAAGCTATCCAAAGGCAGCAGGTTTGGTACCTGATAATGTTGAAGATTTGACATTGCTACATGGCGAAGCATTGGCAGGCGAAGGTCAAGAGGTGGCGCATGTTGACCTAGTTATGGGGGTCAGAGATGGACCGCTTAATACTGCATTGAAGAATGCTGGAAAGATTGTCGAAGGCGTTCATTCATCAAGCATCATCAAGGACCTAGAACCCCTTACTGTGTTTGCACCCACTGTGACCGTGACAAGTGAGAAGCAGAAGAAGATGGTCATGGAAGTCGCTCAGAGAGCGGTAGCCGATGCTGTTAGACGCACAGTTACAGATGGAGTAATCCCTGAGGAACTCCTTCCGGACCTTGTCATCGCAGTTAACACCTTTGTCCATCCAAATGCTGTCAATCCAAAAAGAGTGCACATCAACAACTTCCGAGCTGTTCGCTTTGCAATTCGAAGAGCAATTGAGGGTCGGCAAACCGTTGACGAGATTATTCAGCGAAAGGAATCAGCGCGCCATCCATTTGCATATAATCCATGAAAACTATGGATATGTTTCAGCAAAGGAGTTAATAATGGGTTATCCCTATTAGGCTGCACCGTTCCATCCCTAGAATTCACCACACAATGAAACAATGGCGGAATACAAATGGAAAAGGATTACTCCGAAGACCTGCAGAGAATCCTGCGTGACCTGGACAGTCCAAACCTATACACACTGATTAATGAGAATGAAGAGATTGTTGTTGAGGTCGGATCAAGGTTCATAGCTATTTCTCGACGAAATGGGAATCTCTTCACGAAGCTTCTATCATCCAACAAGAGCCTAAAGGAATCGCGATAGACAGATTGGCCGAATGTTAAGTCTGTATAGTTTGGGCTATTACTTCTATAGAGCCTTCTCCAAATATCGAAGATTCAATACATCGTACCTTCAGGAAACGGCTTCTAGCTTAAGTTCTATAGGGTTCTGCGGGATTGAAGATGCGAATCTCGGTTATATACTTGATTTCCTAGGATAGGAGTAAGTCTTGCATCCCTATCAGGCTGCCGCGACCACCACATCCATCCGTCGGAGTTCCAAAAATGGCTGAGACCTGCGTAATAAACATCCGCGATTTGCCAGGACGGAAATTGCGAAAAAGGGTCCGTGTGTTCTTACAAGGGGAATCAGTATCGGTTGAAGATGTAGAGGGACAATCTTACGGAGTTTCACTTCAGCGAAATAAGCTTCTGATCAGTCCTGTGACGGGGAATTAAAACCAGCCGATACTCGGTCTCAGCCCACACTTCTTCTCTCAGAGTGAGTGGCAGATCTCAGCATGCTCTTGGGTCGTCATCGCGATAGCTCAGACAGGGGTAACCGCCTCATTGACCTGCTCACTCCAGGTTTAACCGCTCCTATGCTGATATGTCTTGCTCAGGAAACACCGAATGCATCCAAAGCATAAGAATCTCAAAAATAGACAGTATCCGAATAGTCATCATAATAGTAGGGTAAAAGTCCATCCTACCTCACAACTATCGCAAAAAAGAAGCCAAGTCTTAAAACCTCATTTCATATTATTAGACTATTAACGATTCCACAGGTAGGAATGGAGATAGAATAACGCAGACCTACCGCATTTCTTACATTCTTCCAGACGAGTATGTAAGGTTCGAAAGATGATGAAGAAGGAAGAAAGCGAGGATCTATCTGCAGGGGAGAGCGTTGAGAAGACAGGTTACAAATGGATACAAATGGTGGAGGTTTACAAGCAGGCGGCAGAGTCCTATTTAGACAAGAAAGATGTGAAGGGCGCCGCGGGGGCATACATGAAGCTTGGATATGTTCATGCACAGTTGGCAGATACAGTTGAAACTGCAGCGGAAAACATACACCATACCAGAAATGCTATTCATGCCTATAGAAAAGCTGCCACTCTCTATAGCCAGACAGGTAATAAGCAGGAGGAATTGGAATGCCTTGGAGAAGTCTTCTTCTTCAAAGGGTTTGTAGCTGAGTCCAATGTGGAAAGCAGGAAGGCGCTTAGCAAATCTCATGACCACTTCATTAAATCAAGTGAGTTCTTTTTCAAGGAGAATGATCAAGAGGGTCAAGCGCGGACTCTGAGTCGTGCTGCACTGGTTTCATTCCACCTAGTTACTCAATGTAGTGACAAGCGAGAGATTGAGCAGTTATCTCAGGATGGCATAACCATAGCTGGAGATTCTTGGGGTCTTTCAAAGGAGGTTGGTAATGTACAATCTCTTGTTGAATCATTATATGCTGAATTATGGCTATGTTGGACTCATATGATCTTTGCACCTTATACATGGGATGAGAATTGGAAGGAATACAACAGGAAATTTCTATTGAGGTGTGATGAAAGTATAAAGGCTATCGAGGATTGTGATAATCCTCTACTCATTAGTATGGTTCACCTTGCGGCCGGCGCCGTATACTACTTTTTTGGATTTCATTTCATTAAAGATGAAAGAGAGCAGAGAGAATACACCGAGAAAGGATTTCAGTTAGGGAAAAAGGCTGTAGTCTTCGCAAAGAGAGCGAATAATAAAATTCTGATATTATCTTCGTTATGGTGGTTGAACTGGAACGCCCTATCTACAGGAAGACACGAGTACCTCCAGAAACAAACATTCGAAGACATCCGGCTTATGGAAGAGATTGTAAGAATATATGCGAAATCAAACAGCATTTGGTATCATGCTGGAAAAGTTGTGCCTGCTTTCTGCTATGCGAACATGGCCACTCGGGCGAGTTTCTTCACTACTGCACAAAGGAGATCTTTTGCTGAGAAGGCAATTGAATATGTATTGGAGGGATTGAAGAAGTTTACCTTCAGACCAGCTTCTGCCTGGCAATTTCAGGCGTTAACATGGGCACATTCACTGCTAGCTACTCTTGCTAATACAAAAGATGAGCGGAATCAACACGTCCAGAAAATGCTTCAATATGCCCGACAAGGTGAAAAAATCGGGGAAGAATACGATGGAGGATGGGCTCGAGCTGCAGGGTATTCTTCTACCTACGGAGCCTACAAGACTCTCGCAGACCTTGCAGAAAACGAGCAAGAAAGAATCAAACATCTATCAGCTGCTATAGATGCCTCCAGAAAGTACAATCAACATGCTGTGGAAAGCCGTACCGGCATCGTAGCGGCCCAAGTGCGGCTAGGACTTCTCTATGAAGAGCTTGGCAAATTGACGACAAAGGTCGACCCGCTTAGAAAGGCAAAAGAAACATTCCTAGGAGTAATCAAGGAGAGTAATGAGAGAGGATACCATTTCTATGCAGCTGCTGGTCACGAATATACTGCACATATCGAAGATCGACTCGGCAACCATTTTGCCTCGGCTGAACACTACGAAAGAGCTCAGGAGGCTCATTCAGAGTCATTGAAAACCATTGACTTCAAACCCTTGAGAGAGAGAGTGGAAGAGAAAATAAACTACGCTTGTGCATGGAACATGATTGAGAAGGCTAAGGCCTATCACAGGATGTCAGATTACCAAAAAGCCAAAGAAAACTATGAGAAAGCTTGCGATATTCTGAAAGAACTGCCAAGCTATGATTACGAAGCATCATACTTCTCTGCTTGGGCTCTCCAAGAAGAAGCTGAACAACTCAGTAAACAGGAAGATCATGAGCAGGCTTTAGAAAGTTATGAAACAACCAGAAAGAGATTTGATAACGCGATAATATCACTAGAAGAAACCTCCACTTCTTTGGAAAAGAGATGGGAAAGAGAAAGAATCGAGAAACTCAAGAAAGTCGCCAAAGTGAGAATGAACTACTGCTCTGGTAGGGCAGATATTGAAAGAGCAAGAATTCTAGGAAAGCAAGGTGAACACCTGGCAGCTGCAGAGAGATTTGCCTCAGCGGCTTCTGAGTTCAAGGAAGTTCTCACTCAATTCAGAATCAAGGCGGAACGTATGGAATTAGAAGCTGTATACAACCTCTGTAGAGCCTGGGAAAGCATGGAGCTTGCAGAGAACTACGATGATGCAGACAAGTTCGCAGAAGCAGCAAGCTTGTTTACCAAAGCCAGCAAGCTCTTCACTGATACCAAGCTGAAACTACTAGCTACAGGCAACTCAGCCTTTTGTAAGGCTTTAGAACACGGATGCAAATTTGACGAGTCAACTGAAACAGATGTCAAAGCACCACTCTACCCTAAGATCAAGAAGATGCTTAGAAAAGCAGCCTCTTCTTATCGGAAAGGCGGTTACAATAGCGGAGCTGACTGGGCTCTAGCAACATCTACCTATTTCGATGTGGCATGGCACTTAATCAGAACAGACGAGGAGTTGGATATTGACAGAAGGAAGAAACTCCTCAGAATCGCGACTAAGTATCTGAAATCAGCAGCTGAGCTCTTCAGCAAATCGGGTCACAAAGAAAAAGAGAAAGAGATTCTGGGACACCTAGACATGGTGGAAAAGGAAGAGCGTATTCTAGTTTCAGCCTCAGACACCATAACAGAACCATCAATCTCCAGAAGCACATTGGGCATTGTCGCCCCTTCCTGTCCTGTGGAAACCAGCCTCTCTCCAAGAATAGGTGAAGTTCGTCAATTCACCGAAAGAGCAACGATGGTCAGAGAGGAAACGAGTCAAAGAAAATACGAGCTCATCTACAGGAACCTACTCAAAGATGACACAAGTGTTCAGAGAATGGAGTACAGGGTTGGCATCGCCCAGATAGGAGTTTCCAACACTAAGGACATCCTAAACGAATTCTATGAGATAAAGGCTAATGGCCTTCTAGGTCTTCGGCATGACAAAGTCGAAGCAGTAAAATCTAGTGTGAGAAGCATGATAGAATTCGCTCACAGAGAAGGTGTTAACATCCTACTCTTCCCGGAAATGACCATCGACCTCAACTACAACGAATTACTAGAAGACATAACCCGCCTAGCCAAGGACTATAGCATGTACATTATTCCGGGCTCGTACCATGATGATGAAGCAAAGCAGAACCTAAGTGTGGTCATTGGACCAGGGGGAATCCTTTGGAACCAGGAGAAGCATATTCCGGCTACTATTCACTATAAGGGCGAAAGGTTCACTGAGGAAATAGGAACCGGAACATTCCCGAGGAAAACGTTCGTTTGCGACACAGAGTTTGGAAGGATTGTAATTGTTATATGTCGAGACTTTCTGGACATGGACCTGAGGGTGGAGCTAAAGAACTTTGAGCCTCCAGTGGATCTAGTGTTCAATCCAGCATTCACCCCGGTTACAGCAGACTTCAAGGCAGCCCACTTTGATGCTCGAAGATCCATCTACGCCTATTGTTTCTTTGCGAATATTGCTGAGTTCGGAGCTTCGCTCATTTACACTCCTGAAAAGGAACGTGTCGAAAGAAGTATACCACCGAGGAAGGAAGGTCTAATCTACAAGGATGTACAGCTTTTCCAACTTCGTTCAGAACGCAAAAAGTGGGAAAAGAAGCAGGAGAACCAAAGGTCGTTTATACAAAGTACAAGATGAAGTGCCCCATTTGAAATCGTGAGAAGCTACTTTCCTATTGCTAGGAATCTTCTTAGCCTAGACAGTATTGCTCAATGCAGGTCGTTATATGACTGACAGAAGCAGGCTAGTATCATTAGCACAAGATCTAGTCACTATCAACTCTGAAAATCCTCCTGGCAGTGAAGCAGAAGTTGCCAGTATTCTTCAAACGCATATGGAAGACCACGGCATCTCCTGTGTTTCCATCGGGCCTAGAGCGCGGCCCAATCTACTGTTCTCAACTATAGAGGATGAAATCGGTCCTCTCGTGATTCATGGGCATATGGATACGGTTCCAGTTGGTCCCAGAAACTCCTGGACGCATGACCCATTTGGAGGGGAGATAGTTTATGGTCTGCTCTTCGGAAGGGGTGCTGCAGACATGAAGGGACCAGTGGCAGCCCTTGCTGAAACAATGATCCAATATAGTAACGAAAGGCACTTGACCCCTCTCCTGATGCTTGCAACCTCAGGTGAGGAGAGCGGCTTCACAGGTGCTGAAGATGTTGCAAAGAGCGGCCTTTTGAATGGGGTTCAATATGGCGTTTGTGCGGAACCAACTTCTCTCAATGTTCTTGTGGGAGAAAAGGGGATTTTTTGGTCACGCATTATCTCAGAAGGAAGGGCAGCCCATGGCTCGCGGCCGGAGGAAGGAATCAATGCTATTGAGCTATGTATTCAAGCACTCGAGGTCCTTACAGGGGCTGAGTACGACTATGAACCCGATTTTCTTCTGGGAACTCAGACGATAGGCGTGGGCCTCATACAGGGGGGCGTTAAGGTGAATGTGGTCCCCGATACCTGTGAAGCGTTTTTAGATATGCGAATTGTCAAAGGTCAGACTCCTGAAAGCCTCCTCGATGATATGAACAAGCGACTCGTAAAGGCTGGTCTATCAGACCATGTGAGAGTAGAAACTGTCCATGGAGCATCTGCAACTATCACGCCTATTGATTCAGAAATTGCTTCAGTCAGCATCGATGCAGTCAGACGTATAACTGGAATTGAGCCAAGTCCTACCGCTGCCACATTTGGGACAGACTGCTCCGTTCTTCAACCTAAGACAGGTATCACTAATGTAATATGTGGACCCGGTTCAATTGAACAGGCACATCAACCTGATGAATTCATAGACATTGAACAATTAGCCCAGTCTGTTGACGTCTATTTAGAAATCGCACGGCATTTTTCTAAGACCTGATGTTGGTCATCTTGCATAGGAGAAACCTTAAAGTTAACCTTTGGCAGTGGAGCCCTTTAGATAGCCACTTGCCTAGGTGGGACGTCTATTCATGCAAATTGATGCAATTCTCAACCAATTGATTGAACTGGTAATGGACCCGATGTTCCAGTTGCTTGTACTGTTTTTCATCATTCTAGCTGTAGTAATATTCGCTGTAAGGCGAAGAGGCGGTCCATCTAGGTCTCCTGCTGTAGGGAAAATCCAGAGGATGATTGGAGACGTAGAAAAAGAGCGCACTGTGAAAGTTCCTGAGGTGAAATCACGAGAAACTATAGTCACAGAGATATTCGAGAGTGAAATGAGATTGGTAGGACTTCAGCCCTCCACCGAAACTGGATATATCCCTGTTTCATACACTCCGCTTGCCCGCTTTCTAGCTGAACGAGGCATTGCTAATGACATTGCCTCGGCAATCTCTGCTGGACTCAAGGAGGAGGAAACCGAGGAGGACGTTCGGAATATTATAGACGCCGCTGCAGGCACTCCGGACATTGATCTTACCCCTGAAGAAATCAAGAAAGCGCAGGATCTTGCTGTGGAAGAATGGAATAGGATTAGGAAGTCAAGTGGGACTTGAGGCTATTCCAATGACTGATCTATTATACATGAGAGATAACTATCTGCGGGAATTCGATGCGGCCATCCAGAAGGTCGGAGAAGATTATCTTGTGCTAGATCAGACTGCGTTCTATTATCTAGGAGGAGGGCAAAGCAGTGATCGTGGAAGTCTTTCCTTTGAAGGCACATCCCTGATAATATACGAGGTCAGGAAGGCTGAAGGCGAAATCCGCCATTACATCAAAGATCCCATTCCATTGGAAGTTGGTACCAAAGTCCATGGCAAGCTAGATTGGGACTTCAGATACGAGTGTATGCGTTTTCATACTGCACAACATCTTCTCTCTCGATATCTGCAACTGGAATATGACCTCACTACGGTCGGAAACATGATAAAACCTGGACGGAGCAGAGCTGACTTCACACCTCTGCATTCCTTTGATGATGCTATGAAGCGTGAAGTGGAAACGGGAGTCAATGCCCTTTTTGCCAGGGAAATGGATGTTGAAACCAAAATGATGCCCCGCGCCGAAGCCATCGCATTTCTCAACGAGCGCGGATATCAGACTCGCTATCTCGAAATGGTTCCGGAGAACGTTACTGACTTCAGGGTTCTCATCATCGGAGATTATGATGCTGCTTCCTGTGCCGGAACTCATATTGCAAATACTCGTGAGATAGGCACCATCAAGATTGGAAAAAGCAAGAATATCGGTGCGGGGAAACAGAGGATATACTTCTCCCTTGAACCTCCACAAGCATAGCTACCAACCAACAGTTTTATGCCAAGTTGCATCATCAAGGGATGTGGTTGTATACATGAAAGCACTCGTTCTGACAGCTGGCAAAGGGCTCAGACTGCGACCTCTCACCTTGAGCAGGTCCAAGGCAATGCTCATGATATCAGGAAGGCCTGTTCTTCAATACATCATCGACAGCCTGAAGGATAATGACATACGCGATATTGTGATTGTCGTAGGACATGGTCGCGAGCAGCTAATCGATCACTTCCAGATGGGCGGCGATCAAGGAGTCAGAATTCGATATGTCATTCAGCACGAGCAAAAAGGTGTGGAACATGCAATTCTCCAAGCAAAAGATGAAATTGAAGGCGAAGAGGAATTTCTCCTAGTGAATGGAGATGTACTTGTTGAATCCGAGATGGTTGAACGCACTCTATCTAATCATAGTTCCGCGAGTTCCGACATCACTATGCTTGTGACGCTCGTTTCAAATCCTCAGCAATTTGGAACAGTGAGGATGGGAAAACATGGAGCTGTTGAGAAGCTAGTTGAGAAAGGTGGCCCGGATAGATATGTGAGCAACTATGCGGTTGCTGGGGTTTCTGTCCTCAAGGCAGATGTGATATCACTCTTAGAGAAACATAAGACTATGGAACACACCGTTGAGAAGCTCATTGAGAATGGCAGGACTGTTAATGCAGTTGTTTGGGAAAAGGAATGGGCAGAATTCACATGGCCTTGGGATATTCTCAATGCCAACCGAATTGTAATGGATAGAGAATTGAAAGGTAAGGGCAGTTTCATTGCAGAATCTGCTGAGATACACAAGAACGTCGTTTTGGAGGGGCCCGTCTTTATTGATGAGGGTAGCATCATTAGACCTGGGGCAACAATTCGAGGTCCGGTATACATAGGCAAGGACGTCTACGTGGGCAATAATTCGCTTGTGCGGGATTACTCCAGTTTGTGTCAAGGTGTTCATCTTGGATATGCTGTCGAAATGAGGAACTCGATGGTCTTCGACAATGTGATGGTTGGAAGACTCACCTTTGTGGCAGATTCTATTATTGGCAGAAACTCGTGCATCGAGGCAGGAGCTCAGATGTGGAATTGGAGGCCAGGCGGCAAATCAATCAAGTTACAGTTTGGTGATGAAGAGGTTGAGGTCCCAATCAAGAAACTTGGTGCAATCATTGGTGACGATGTCGTCATAGGGGTCAATGCATCAGTTATGCCTGGCAAACGCATTGGGGACGCAAGCACAATTGCTCCGGGATGTGTCATTGATCAAGACATCCCGCCAAATAGTGATGTGAGTGTAGAACAGAAAATCACGATAAAGCAAAAGAAGTGAAAGCCATCTTACTCTCGCGAGTGCCATGGAACTTTGACAACGACTTCGTCATCTGCATATACGTAGAGAACTCTGTCACGGAAGAGCAATTTCAAGTCGGCGCCTGCCCGGACTCCTTTTACTCTAATTGCTTGTCCTTCAATCATCAGGGTCGAGTGTTCGACACCATCATGAATTGCCGTATCGTGAATGAGCCCGAACCTCGTCGTCTTTTTCGAAGGTATAATCCTAAAATCCTCTAGGATCTGTTCTAGCATTACTATTTCATGGTCATTGAGTAGTTTCCTAATGCTTTGAAATCCTAAGTAGCGGTCCTTGCGTCGCCTGACTGTATAATCCTCATACATATTGACATATGCGCGTTCTGTTGCAAGGTAGTGACCTAGACCCCGGTCGATGACATCCAAGTCAGTTGTTTCTTCAGAGGAATCCTTTCCCTTTGCAGGATGGCTGATCTCATGAGCCAGTAATCCGATTATCGCAGGTTCAGGCCAATACAAAGCATCTTGATGGCATGTGATGCTAATTCTACCAGCGTCGCTCCATCTTACCAGGCCGTAGGATCTCAGATTGCCAGTACTTACCTCAATGTTCCTGCCTGCTAGTTCGGGGTATGCATGGAATACGAGTCTGCGCCCCAGCTCTCCAATGTCATTCGATTGTACTGGCACCTTAATCCCAGCGATTTAGCTATCAGGAGCACTTATGGAGCTCTGCAGGGGTGGAGCAATGAGCACCTTTAAAAGTCGAACCCAAAACCTTCGCGTGACTCCTCAACAGTTGAAAGGAGAGTAATTCCTATCAGTCGAAAAAAATGGGGCAAGACAGCTGCAAAGACAGAGAGAGTTGTCAGAGATGCTATTCTGAAGCCAGATGTGGCGGCGAATATAGATGAGTATCTTCAGAAGGCTCGCTCAGTCACCCAGTACGACCTTGCCAACCGATTTGGCGTTAGAATGAGTGTCGCACGACAGATCCTCCGGCAGAAAGAATCGGAAGGTGTTCTTATTCCGTACATTCGTGAGGGCGGCCTCGAGGTCTACACTACGCCTGCGGAATTGGAGAAGCGAGAGTCTGAAGCGCCAATAATGATAGCAGATGCTCTGGAAGAAGTTGCTTCTTCTGTACCAAAAGCTGCAGTCATCACTGAGGAGATGGATGCAGAACTCATTGCAGCATCAGAAGCAGGCAGCGTTATGAAACCTAGCAGGTTAGCACGGCAGAGAAGAGAGGCAGGAGAGAAGAAGGAGGAGAAATCAAAAGCCAAGCTTCCTGAAGTTATTGTGGAGCCACTAGCGGAGCCTGCTGAGATTCCGCCTCAGCCCGAGGCCGAATCAGCTCCCGAGCCAAAGGCCAAGCCGAAGAAGAAGGTCACGAAGAAGAAGGCTGAGGAAGAGGCCAAGCCGAAGAAGAAGGTCACGAAGAAGAAGGCTGAGGAAGAGGCTAAGCCGAAGAAGAAGGTCACGAAGAAG
>JBHLPF010000024.1:0-13675 GCA_048939765.1 Promethearchaeota archaeon | reverse complement strand
AAGAAGAAGGTCACGAAGAAGAAGGCTGAGGAAGAGGCTAAGCCGAAGAAGAAGGTCACGAAGAAGAAGGCTGAGGAAGAGGCTAAGCCGAAGAAGAAGGTCACGAAGAAGAAGGCTGAGGAGAAACCTAAGAAGACCACGGCCAAAAAGTCAACTAAGAACGCTGAAGCCAAGTCCGCAGCTAAAAAGACCACTACAAAGAAGACTAAGAAAAAGGCCGAAGAGAAGCCAAAGGCCAAGAAGACGACCAAGAAATCCAATAAGTGAGAATCATCCTTTAGTGCCTTGGATGGTACAATCCTCGCTCCAAACTCAATCTCACCACATTGCTGGCAATTGACATACATATGAATGTGAAATTGGAAAAAGAAGCTACGGGCTGACCAAAGCCCTCTTTCGGGCTATTGGTCACCTTGTATCATCACTACTTCAGACCGGCAATCTGACGATCAATCTCTTCGAGCTGAGAATCGAGCTCTGCTTCTTTAGATTTGTAATCATCCTCTGGAATATAGCCTCTCATGTAGTCAAATCGAAGATCCGTGAGTGAAGCCTTTAGCCGGTCCTTCTGTTGAAGCAGAAAATCTAGTTGATCACTGCCTTCAGCTGCAACTGGTTCTGCAGGTGGTGCAGCTGCTGGCGCGGGAGTTGGAGCTGCTGCAGGAGTTGGTTCGGGTGTGGGCGTTGGTTCTGCTGTTGGTGCAGGAGCCGGAGTGGGTTCAGCAACAGGTGCGGCCACAGCAGGTGCAGTCGCCTTCACGCTCTCCATTTCCTCCATATTCTTTCTCAGGGTATCAATCTGATTAGCAATTTCTGTGAAGCTATCATTAATCGTCTTGTTTATTGCCGTTTTCATCTTGGCGAGGTTCTCAGCCAACTGATCGGCAAGCTTCTTGGTTTCTGCAACCTTCATAGCGTAGGTTTCGATCTCTTTCAGTTTTGTTGTTAATTCACCTATGTCAAAGGCCATGAAATGTCACCTTAGTGTAGCCTACTATAACGATACTGCTTGTGTATGGTTCTTAACCTTTGCCGTGGTGGATATTCCACATAAAACTTGAATTCACGTGCTTTGAGCATGTTGAGAAGATTCCTGAAACTCCCTCAAGCAGCCTTGGTTTCAGCCTTCCCCTCAAGAATCGCTTTGCGAATTATCTGAATAAGTCGGTCTCTGTATGAAATATCAATCGCAACCAATTCATAGGTTGGTATCCCGAGAATCTGTCCTACTCTCTCAGGGGTCAAGGCTGTTGGTAAGTCCTGCTTGTTTGCGATTCCAATTACCTTTGCTTCAGGAACCTCATCCTTTACTAGGGTGACAAGTTTCTTGCTTCGCAGGACGTTCTCGAGCGTGCTATCCGTAACGATAACGACCACCTGGGCATTTGCAATCATCTTTGCCCAGAGGATGCTGAACCTTGATTGTCCAGCCAAGTCCCAGAGGACAATGTTGGCATTCTGGACTTCTTCAGGGAGCCGCTTGATGCTTACGCCAATTGTTGGATCATGAACAAGCGGTAGTGTTTCTCCTCTCAACAAATGCAGAGTCGTTGTCTTGCCCACACCCGCGAAACCAAGGATTGCCACTTTGACCATGGTTACTGCAATTTCATCCACCTTGGCATCGAATCCATCCAAGGGCTGCTTCGCAGCCGCTAGGTTAGCAAAGTCCTTCATGAAGGTTTCAACCATTTGAGTCATCTTGTCTTCAATCTGAACCGCATCGTCTGCCTTATCGGCAATGAAGACGAAGGTGAAGAGGTCTCTTTGAGCGAAGAATATTCGGGAAATAGCAACGTTCATGAACTCCGTCTTTCCTTCAAGATCGACATTCCGAAGGAACTGGACAAGATTCACAAGAAACTCGACCAGACTTGCCTTTGAGTCACTCTTGGCATATTCTTTGGAGTAGAGAACGTCTCCTTCTTGACCCAAAATATAGACACTTCGAATCAACTTACTCACTCCAAGTCTGCACGAGAAGCTCCAAATATCTTCTTGCTGTATCTGAACTAATCTTCTTCTCTTCAATTCTTGCTGCGACTATCGGAAGAATATACTCCGGCATGAAGATTTCCATTTTTGGATTCGTGATTAGTGCCCAAACTCCTTCTTCCTCGAAATTTGCAACAATTCTTTCTGCTTCCATAGCCCATAGAGCCCTCTGCACGACACCATCCGGGAATGAGATCTCACTGGCAATTTGACCCAATCGAAGCGGCCCATTTCTGAGGCAGTCTAGAACTGCGTAGTTGATGCTATTTGCTATAATTCTCGCAATCTTCTCTCTATCTTCTAGGATCGGCGAATTTGGATCGGTAACAGGCAAAGTGGGATTGTAGCCCTTTGCTGGTGGGTCTGGAGAAAAGAAGTTCTTCAAGTACTCTTGATACCGGAGCATCAAATTAGGATGAGCAACACCAGTAGCCCCGAATGACTTAGCTGGTGGAGATCTGTGTGGAAACACATCTTTCAACAGGAAAGCTGTTTCCAACTTACCGACAATCTCTACAACCACGATGCCTGAATCCATCAAGGGCGCAATAGCCTCCCTCAAGTCCACATTGTCACTCTGAATCTGATTCTTCAGCCACATAGACAGTTTGGCAGTGCTCTCAACACCTTCCGTGTGGAGCCTTTCCAGAAGAAGGGCCGAGGACGGTGTCATGTAAATAGCAGCTGCTTTTTGCTCATCATCGAAAACGGGCATGGAGCTTCTCTTAGCCAAGACTTCTTCAATATCCAATGATTCTGGGTCGGCATCCATGAGTTCCAGCATGAATCTACCCATTCCTTTGAGGTCTTGAGAGATCTCCTCCAGAACATCATCCTCGTTTAGCACATAGCACACTGTCCACCCTGGGAAGGCTTCCATGGCAAAGGAAGCAATTCTCATCCCTTCAATCTCAGAATCTCTGATTTCCTCTTCTTTTCCTTGCTGGTGCTCAAAATAGACGAGATTGAGCATGGTCTCTGTCAATGCAAGAGAAGAGGGATGACGCTTTTTCACAAGAAACCCGTGAAAGTCATCCAATTGAACGATGAAGGCGGCTTCTGGCATTTGTCGTTCCCATCTCGGACAGGCAATCATTGCATAAAAGAATGACCGTTATGTACTCCCTCAGCCCTATTCGAAATGCTCAATGCATTGGATGTTCCCCTTTTCATCCAAAATCCAGCAATTTTCGCATACAGAAACCCCACAGATTGCACATAATCCGATATGATGATCTAGTCCTTCGAACTGGCGATTACCACCATTCACTGAATGCGCATCACAGTACATGCTACCGCAACGATTACACGAAAGAGCTGCATCATTCCTACAAAGGACACATGTAGATTTCATTTTGACCTGTCTTCGTCCATCCTCTGCAGTGTAGCCCGGACAGGACTCATTTTCGCAGAATCCTATACCCTTGTAACTGCCGCAATGAATGCAATATGGATCAAGGACTGGTTTGTTTCTCTTCATTGCTTTTTTGTACTCCAAATCCTGAGAAAGCGCTCCCGGAAACTATCGGATGAGGTTTTAGAAAGGATGAAAAGGCTTTCTTTGTCAACGAAAGGAGTGGACCCCAATGGACATTGAGAAGGACACTCTCATCATCCCGACAACAGCAGCCCGTAGTATCCAGTTGGCAGGAGGTCCACCAATGGAGCAGGCTGTTCCTGAGGATTATGTTCTTGCATCAATGGTAATGCGTGCTCTTGAAGCCCGGAATGGCCAAGAACTGGAGTTTGTCCTCAAGACATACTATCCCGTAATGGTCGTGCAGTCTTCGATACCCAATTTCTGCTTCTTGATTGAGCTGCTTGGAATTAGCTCTGGGAATTTGTTACCCATGAGTGGGATTGATATCTCAGGCATTCAGAAATGCATTGAATCAGCTGAAACCGCAAAACGGCTCCAAAAGTGCATTGAGGATACACACGACCTTGTCGCCTCTCTGATGAGGAATACTGAGATGACCATTCTTGGATTGCTATCTGGAGAGCAAGCTGATGGGATTTCAGACCTTATGGATTGGCCAATAAATGACGTTGTGGAGTCATTTGGTCTTGTTTTACCCGAGGCCATTAGTAGCAAAGAAGCATCTCGTCTGTTTGACACTCTTTACGAAACTTCCAGCACCGTTGACTCGGCCAATGACCTTCTCTCAAGACTGCTAGATATGATTCATCAGAGAATCCAGCATATTGTCGATGAGAGCAAATCCGAGTCATCTCATAAAACCAGTAGGCTAGAGCAACGAATAGACTTTTTGAAGAGAGAGATTGAAATGCTCGATTCTCGTTTGGAGCAAAGACGCGATGCCGCAGAATTGAAACGTGAAAGAAAGGCAAGAGCTGATGCGCTAGAGAGGGATGAGGCACGGCTCGAAGAATTGCTTGGACGCGCTCGTGACACTTCAAAGAAGCTGCTAGAGCAGGAAGAGCTTCTGCGTAATGAGATTAACACAATGAGCTCCTCGATTCGAAAACAAAAGGAGCTACTAGATGATTACCTTGTACCATTAAGAGGGATTGAAATAAAGGATAAAGTATCAATTCTTCTAATTCCATTTATCATGGCTGGTTTCTCCAAGAAAGGGCGTTTACAAATCACGGTATATCCGCCTTCTCGATTAAAGGATGAGCGGCAAAAAGTTGGGCGGTTGCGAGAATTTGCTGATGTCTTCATACCGTCATCAGATGCAATATGTGCCATAGCAAGCATAATCGCTAGTCGTGCAAACAATGATGTGACCCTGAGGAAACACATCAGAGAACTCTCAACAGAGATGAGTCTTCTAGCATCAAAACATGCTCGCGAGTTGCTTCGAGAAGGGACTCAAGCTCTCATAGCAGATGGCTTGGTCAAAAGATCAATGATGCAGGAGCTGGACTCAATTCTCGACGGGATTCCTGAGCAGAGTGTCAAAGCAAGGAGGGTGAAAAAGTCCAGGGTCTTCCCGGCGGGAGATGCAGCTTGCAGGGTTAGATTCCATGTGTACGACGATTCAGGAAATCCGGTGCCTGAAGCTCTTCTCGAGTTGGGTGCTTTTACCGCGAGTTCAGACTCCAAAGGAGTGATAAAAGCCTCCCTTCCAAAGAGCAATTATGAGGGACGAGTTAGTGCCAAAGGCTATCGTGAACGCCATTTGGAGTTCACACTCAATACACCAGGAAATATCGTCGTTCCGGTAGTACTTAGCCCACTCTCAAAAGAAGAGAGATTGGATAAGGAGCTGGATGTCCTTCTTGATCGTGCAAACAGAATTGAACGAATTCGAGAAAGACTCGGAGAAGCATTCGAGAAACAAGGGACTACACTTCTAAAGATTCCAGCATACAGAAGTGCGCTGGTCGAATTGCTATCTGAGCTAGGATATGATCCGGAAGCCTGGATTGCTCAGGCAAGAAAGAAGCGAGGCATGGTCAAAGGCCTCCTCAAACGAGACGATCGCATTGATGGCGTGAGACGAGACATTCTACGACTTGCCGAAGATTCCAGGGAGTCTGGTGGAGTGATGCTCTTCTCCGAACTCCTTTTGCGTCTTGACAATATGGGCTGGGCCACTAGTTCAGATGAAGCGGAAGACATCATCAAGGATATGTCTAAGGAAGGTCTCATCGAAGGGCTTTCCACACTCGAGAGCGGAGCAGTGATTGTAAAATTCATTCCAGTCGCATTGACTGATGATCCTCAGCAGCTCATGAGTCTAGCAGCAGACGGGGATGGAAGTTTGACGATTGAGGCGGCGATTGTGAAGCTTGGTTGGACTGAAGAGCGTGTCAAGAACGCTCTGGATTTGTTGGTCGAAGAGGGCGTCGCCAAAATGCAGCGGAGTTATTCAAAGAGTACACAGTATTGGTTTCCCGGACTTCGGGGAAAGAAATAAGACACTCGTAAGTCAATCAACGGCATTGAGGAGTTGTCAATGAACCGTCTGTCACATATGATTTTCGCATTCTCTCTCTTTGTAGGATTATACACACTAATCTATGCCTTCAGTGTCTGGTTAACAGGCTCAGGCCTTCTCTTTGATCTGCTATTCTACTACGTTGCAGGCGGTATCGTCCTCACCATTGTTGCCGTCCCAATCTTGTTCTTCAAAGCTCCCAACAAGGACATGGCCAACCGTACAAGTAGCAATCGTGGCGCTGTGGGAGCGATGTCATTCATGACTTTCTGCATAGGTTCCTTATGTGGAGCTGTCTACTACCAATGGACTTCGGGAATTCCTTTCATTGGGGACATCTCGATCTTCATCGGCGCCGTGATTACGATGTCAGGCGCGCTCATGCCTGACTGGGACATCCCATTTCTAGGAATAGCAAGACACAGAAACATAATTTTCCATTCAATTGTTCTCCCCCTGCTCATTGTCTTGATGACACTTGTCAATGTTGCGCAAAGCATTGTGTCTTCATACTCGTTGAGCATCGGAGCTCATACTGAATATTACATCACAGCCCTCTTCCTAATTGGATACGCTTCACATCTCTATTTGGATATATTCCCCAGTGACGCAAATCCATTGGAGATAGTTTGGCGTTCTGTAGATGTCACCAGCAGTGCTCCAACTGGACTGAAACCATTGGGTCCAATCAAAATCTCAAAACAGAATGCCCGCATGTGGCTAGTGGGAAACGCAACCCTGCTTGTGCTCATCGCATTAGGATTGCTGGGACTTTACTTCTACAATCTTATATTGCTGGCGCCTTAGAATCAATCCCAATCGTCGTCGTCGAAGAATTCATCCTCCTCTTCAAGTTCGCGTTCTGGAGGCAAATTGCTATCATCGTCGAACTCGTCTTCGTCGTCATCCTCAAATAGGAATGTGTCAGGATCGACATCTTCATTTCTCTCTTCCAGTGTGGCATCTCGCATTGCTTTCTTCTTGAGATGGCCAGCCATACACAGATTGTCTATGGGGTCGTAATGCTCACATTCTGGGCAACACTCCCCCTTGTGATCACAGGTATAGAATGCACCGCATATCTTGCAACATTTCAGTTCCGACACATTTCTGCACCATGGAATCGTAGTAATACATACGAACCCTCATTTTTGCCAAATAAGCGTGTCCCTGTGATACCGTTTTGTCATCCAGTTAACGTTAAATGAGTCGGACAAGGATTTGTTCCAGAGTTGTTGCATTTGGACATTCTTGAGAACGAGGTTCGCAAATTCGTATTAGACAATGGTGTCAAGTATGACGGCAAACCGACAGTGAAGTCTGTTATGAGTGCGATAATGGGTGCTAGAGCGGACCTCCGTTCTCGTGCTCGTGAGATTAAGGAGATTGCTCAACGCCTAGTGACAGAAGTTGAGAAGATGTCAGTGGAGGAGCAACGAGCCGAGCTCAAGAAGATAGCCCCTGAGATGTTGGAAATAACTCCCGAGGTTGCTGAAGATAGAGAGCTTCCAGATCTTCCCAATGTTGACCAGTGGCCAAAAGTTGTAATGCGGCTGGCACCGTTCCCTTCAGGCCCATTGCATATAGGCAATGCAAGAATGGTCATCCTCAATGATTACTATGTCAAGCGGTATGATGGCGAATTGATTCTCGTCTTCGATGATACAATTGGTTCAGCCGATAAAGCAGTGGAGCCAGAAGCCTTTGACCTTATTCCAGAAGGGCTCGAATATCTCAATGTCAATTGGCAACGCACCATCTACAAATCTGACAGGCTAGAGATCTTCTACAAATATGCAGTTGACCTCATTAATCGGAACGAAGCCTACGTATGCGACTGTGATGCAGATGTCTGGAGGACCGAGCATAAGGTCAAAGGAAAGGCATGCACTTGTAGCTTTCTCACTACGGAGGAGAACCTTGCCCGATGGGAAAAGATGTTGGATGGAACTTATCCTGAGAGAAGCGCGGCTGTACGGCTCAGGACAGGCATGACTGATCCGGACCCCGCAATGCGGGACCATGTGATTCTTCGAATCTCCGAAACGGAACACCACCGAGTAGGCACGAAATATCGCGTTTGGCCCCTTCTGGAATATTCATGGGGCATTGACGATCATGAGTTGGGAGTCACGCATATTATTCGGGGCAAAGACCTAGTGAAAGAGGGCAAGATTGAGCAACACATCTGGAATATCTATGGATGGCAGCATCCCGAGCTCATCTATTTTGGTCGGCTAAAATTCCAGGATGCCAAGCTCAGCAAGAGTAAGTCACGAAAGGAAGTGCTCGAGGG
Source organism: Promethearchaeota archaeon (assembly GCA_048939765.1). Classification (GTDB taxonomy): domain Archaea; phylum Asgardarchaeota; class Thorarchaeia; order Thorarchaeales; family Thorarchaeaceae; genus SMTZ1-83. Next base: position 5,473 of record JBHLPF010000024.1, on the reverse strand, counting down.
TATCTACACGGGATGGGATGACCCCCGAACATGGAGTCTGCAGTCATTGCAGAAGCGGGGAATACATCCCGATGCCATTAGAAAAGCACTGCTAGATTTGGGTCTCAGTATCACCGATATCTCAATGTCAATGAAGGCTGTATACGCAGAGAATCGCAAGCTTCGTGATGCCGACGCTCCACGGGCATTCTTTGTAGCATCGCCTGTTTGGCTAGATTTGCATCAAGTTCCTGAAGATATGCAATCCGCAGAAGCTCCAGTACATCCAGATTTTCCGAAACGCGGAACTCGCATTATACCGCTTTCACGTCACAAGGCTGACTCGCTTGTGAGAGTTGGCGTATCTGACGTAGATTATAGGAAACTATCTGGAGGAGAACTCTTCAGACTGAAGGATTTTGCAAATTTCACTCTGAAAAAGGGCAAGAAGCCAATAGGCACATTCCACAGCTTAGATGTTGATGAAGTGCGGCAAGTTAAAGGCTCAATCATTCATTGGATTCCAAAGACTGACTCAGTGCCAGTCGAATTGACGATGATTGATGGAGAGATATCGGCCGGGCTAGGTGAACCAGGGCTGCGTTCTATGGTGGAAGGCACTTTTCTCCAATTTGAGCGTGTGGGCTTTGCTCGAATATTCGAATCTGGTGATAAAATCAAGGCTGCATTTTCACACAAATGAATTGTAGCAAGCCGCCAAAGATGACTTATAGCTGAGGGGTCTTTCCTAGCATGGTGTCAATATTGGCCAAGAAGAAGTCCGCGAAGCCCAAGGTGTCAGCATCAATGTTCAAGATAAAAGGTGCTCACGTCAAGATGAAGATTGATCAAAGGAAGAAGAAGCTATTCTACTTCAAAGAGAAAGTGGATCCAGGGAAAGCCATGAAGAATGCCCTCAAGGATGGAGCAGATTTTCTGGGAGTATCCCCCACAGCAGCAAAGGCTGCCAAGCCCTCTTTGAAGTATGAATTCTATTGCATCTATGATGCAATTCTCGAATTGAAGTTCCTCCGTCTTAGAAATCAAGAACTCGGTGTCAACGAACAGGTGTCAGGTGCTCTTGTTGGCAAAGAGGTAATCCTGCCGAAAAAGGGCAAGACAGTTCCAGGTAGAGCCCTCCATCTTGAGTTGATTGAACTCTTTGAGCTTAAGCGATCTGATGGGATGACTGTTGATGGGAAGACAGGCGGTCCAGCTGATGCGGTCGAGAAACTACTGAAAGGGCCAGGTAAGAAGAAGGCGACGCCTGCATGGATTCGTAGTAACAAGATAGCTTCAGGCAAGTACAACTCGATTGAGAAAGTTGTCAAAACAGTAGCCAAGCTTGCGGGAAGCAGACCATCTGATGCAAAGCGAGTCACTGAACATACTCTGGCTTTCAAACGCCTTGACGGGTTCTATGTTCCTGTATATTATGTGAAGGTCAAAGCAGACGAAAAAGCCCAGACGATGCGAGTCAACGGTCTCAATGGCGCTGTATCTCTTGATGTATAGTCCTCAAATCTCCCCCTCCTCCACCTGGTGTTTCAGTTCAAATGATAGCTCCTTTAGGAGCGGTCACCGGGGTCTTGGCTTACATCTCATGTACTTGGCCACCGTACACTATGCTGTTCTTGCGTGAAAAACCAGCGGTCCCTCATTTGAAATCAAGGTCTGCTCCGCCAGTCTGTTTCCGAATATCAAAACGCTGGATGCGAGATGAGAACGCTTGGAACTCTTGTTATGTGGCATTCCAGTAGTAGTAAACAGAATTGTGGATGGATTGGAATCCAAATTGCTGGTAGAGTTTCATAGCCGGAGTGTTCAAGATATCCATCTCCAAGGCGACTTTCTTGAATCCTTGCCGTCTAATGGAATCCATGCTTTTTGCGAGAAGGTTGCGAGCTATACCCTTGCCTCTATGCTTCGGATGGACCCCAATTGGCCCAACATGCGCCTTTCCCTCCTCCTCTCTCACTACTATGAATCCAGTCACTCTATCATTGTCTAGTGTGCACAGCGTTGCATCGTCAACGAACTGTCTTGTTCTGCTGAACCAATAATTGAAGGCATCCATCTGCTGGTCCTTTGATAGAGAAAGAAAGAGACCATCCTTACTGTCTAAAAATGAGTCAAAGAATGGTTCAAAAAGATCCTCATTGCTAATCTCGGAGATATGCCGTATATCGAGCTCATCAAATTCCTCAAACTCAGGAAAGTTTTCATTGATTGAGGCCTCCATATAGGTTTCCTCCGTTGCATATCTGAATCTCTCTTCCCTATACCAGCCCTCATATCTGTGAAGTAGTGGTCTGACCCTGCTCGTGATTCTATTGAATTGAGCCTCTAGTCTCTCCCTTCCCATTCTCCTGGTTTCCTTCTTCGCCTCCCGAATTAGCTTCCTCGCCACGACTCCATAGCTATCGCTTGGCAACACCTCAGGATGCCACTCTCCAATGAAGACCATCCTCGCAAATCCCGTATGGAGACTGAGCCAACCCAACAAGTCTTCTGACCCATTGGACATGCAGAGAAGTACCTTTAGATTATCGTCATCAGCGGCTGCATCGAGTGATTCCTTGAACCTCGCAACCGAAAAATCGGGACTCCCTCTCACCGAAGCCTGTCTAGCTTGGAATGTTACTTTTGCCAATGCTGCAGTATCAGCATCTCTCATTGAAGAGGATTCTATACGCACCGATTTCGCCCCACCTGCGTGTTGTGATATATTGCATCAAGCTGATAAGGTTGTCCCCTTGTTCACTTCCTCTTGGCAATGATTTATTCGCGAATATCAAATCTTATTGTCCGTCCTGAGGATCTTTGATATGAGTCCAGACTACTCCGAAGTTCTTGTTAGATATGGCGAAATTGGAATCAAATCCAAACAGACGAGAAGGCACATGGAAGACCTGCTAATCAGGCACATTAAAGCGGCACTGCGTGAAGCTGGAGTTGATTTTGCCAAGGTTCGCAGAGAATACGGCCGTATCTTCATTGTAACTGAAATGACACAAGAAGCCAGCACCATCGCATCAGGAATATTCGGAGTCGTTTCTGTTTCTCCTGTTATTGTGGTTGATTCCAAACTAGATGTTATTCTTGAAACTGGTCTTGAGATGGCTCGAAAAAGCTTCGTCAAGAGCAAGACATTTGCTGTTGGCTCTAGAAGGATAGGAACGCACGATTATTCCAGTCAGGATATTAGGGAGAAGCTTGGTGCTGCAATCTTAACAGGCCTTCCAGATTTAGAACTCACGGTCGACCTTACATCCCCTGAGCAGTCAATCTATGTTGAGGTTCGAAATCAGAGTGCCTATCTCTTTATAGACACCATTGCAGGGGTGGGCGGGATGCCTACTGGATCCCAGGGAAAGGTGGTCTGTACTCTTTCTAGTGGTCTGGATTCTCCTATTGCGGCTTACAAGGTGATGAAGCGAGGTTGCATTCCCGTGTTTGTCAATTTCGACAACACGCCTTATGCAACTGATGACTGCAGTGCCACTGTAACCCAGCAAGCACAGCTACTGGCAAACTACATTCATAATTTTGAAGTCAAGCTATACATCATCCCGCATGGAGAAGATCTGGGTGAGGCTGAAATCCATGGGCCTCCGAAAATGACCTGTTTATTCTGCAAAAGGAATATGCTAAGAATGGCAAGAGAGATTGCCATCATAGAGGAGGCTGACGCGATCGTTACTGGCGAGATTATTGGGGAGCAGGCCTCACAGACTACAAAGAATCTCAGAGCAATCAATACTGCAGTCTGCGACTTCCCTATACTCCGTCCATGCGCTGGGGATGATAAATCAGACATTGAGGCTTTGGCACAGAGGATTGGGACTTACAAGTTTGCGGAGGAAGGTCTCTCGTGCTGCACACTGGCACCGAAATATCCAGTGACCAGAGGAGAATCTGAAGAGGTTGAAAAGGCAGAAGAAAACATGAACTTGGATGTTTTGAAGAAGCAGGTTGCCCAGGCACGCATAATCAGACTGAGACCGAGTTAGGCGCGCTTCACTATGCTCTTACTAGAAACCTCAAGAGCCTCAGGGGGGCGCTCTTAAGCCTCTAAAGCTGTCATACAGAGATGTAAGAGGCTTTAAATATCATCTAGCTACGAACAGCCCCAGTGCATGCCTAATGTGCGGAGAGAATAGTATTGCCAAGGTCAAGAAAAGATAGAATCATTCCCGTGGCACCCGTTGATAGACTGATCAGAAAGGCTGGTGCTGGGCGAGTCAGTGACAAAGGTGCAGAACGACTGGCACAGATTCTTGAAGAAATCGGTGAGAATCTGGCTAAACGCGCATATGAACTCACAGACCATGCTGGACGCAAGACTATCACTGAGAAGGACATGGACCTCGCATACAAGCAATGGACACGTGGGTCTTAGTTGGAACTGGACGAGAGATGAGTTCAGGGAAGAGTGGTGTTCATCAAGGCACAAACCGCCACTATATGGGGGCGACTGAGTGAGCAAAGGACCGCGCTATGTGGAGGACGGACTAGCCCTTCTTTCACTACATGATGTGAGTCCTGCCTTTGAGGATGATGTCGTCATCACGTACGATAAGTTGATCGACCTCGGTATCTCAAATTTCACTTTGCTTGTTACCCCGATGTATGCACTCAAGAAATCCAACAGTCTTGAGCACAATCCACTCTTCTCCGAGTTTCTAGCTTCTTTGGATCTGGAACTATCCCTGCACGGATATAGCCATTTCACTAAGTCTGGCTCAATGGACGAGTTCCAGAAAATGGAAAGAGATCGCGTCTTGCCAAGGATAAAGTCTGGGAAGGCAATGATCTCTGACCATATCGGGAAGAAACCGGTAGGATTTGTACCCCCCTTATGGAAAGCGCCCCAGCGAGTTGCTGGCGCTGCACAAGACGCGGGGATGAGCTATTGTACAATAGGCAACAACATCCATCGTTTCTCTGACTCCTCTGTTTTGACCACTGCGGACCTACTTGTCAGTCAAGGCACAAAATCGACGTCGTTCACCAATCAATTGCTGGAGGTAGAATTGGGAGGCTCTGTTCAAATAGGAGTTCACCCTCGTGACCATCGGGAGAACAGTGTTTTTGATTTGCTAGCGGACATGAAGGACCGGCTGGACTATCAATTTGTAGGATACGCTTCCTATCTCTTCAACGAGTAGAGTCATATTAGGCAAAACCCTCCGCGAATTTCTATGTAGCAAACTCGTTGGTTTGAGTCGAGTTGTCGAAAAAGCGTCAAGGGCGATTGTCTGAAGAACCAGATTGGCACGCCATTGTTTATTATATGCGTGTGCAATCCATCAACCAGCACGACACCGCCAGCTGCACGCTAGTGACCATGTCGGAGTCTTGAGAGAGGATTGGCAATGGAGGTCTATGCCTTTGAGGAAAGGTAGTTTCTTAGCTATATTCTTGGTCTTACTGTTTGTAGCACCTGCGAATAATGGACATTCATCTTTGGTCAATCCTGCATCGACCTACA
>JBHLPF010000099.1:0-3977 GCA_048939765.1 Promethearchaeota archaeon | reverse complement strand
AAATATGACATCGGATGAAACAAACAACGATGATAGTGAAGTACGAGATCGAATGCGGAAGAGATTCCAAGAGATTGATGAGCAGCAGAGGAAGAGAGATGAAGCAGGTGCGGCCTGGGTCATGGTCCTCTACTTTGGGTTCCTGATTACATTCATTGGAGCATTCATGATGGCAATCTTTCTGGGCATCATACCTTTGAGTCTAGAGATGGTCATCTCTGCTGGAGTGATCCTCGCTGGAACTTTCTTCATGGCAATAGGGGTTCTCCTCAGAAGTAACCCGAAACTGGTTACTCGTGAACTCTAATCTTCTATTGACAAGAGGGTGATCGAGTGACTGATGTGACAATACGAGGTATAGACGACCACGTCTATAGTCTATTCTCTGCCGAGGCGAGAAGGAGAAGCGTTCCGATAGGAGAGCTAGTGACACAGGTCATGCGCATCTTTCTCGAGGAAACAAGTGAGAAGATCTTCAGAGTGGAGAATCTAGATGAACTAGCCTTGACAAAGGATGAACTGGAATCAGTAGGAGGACCCATTGGATTCAGTGGAATCAAGACTCTTACCATTGCAGAAGACGTGGACTGGGAATTATTTGACAAATACGTTGATGAAATCAGAAAATCCAAGACAGTTATAATCCCCAAGTCCCTGACCAAGTTGCAGGTTCTCACAAAGTGCAGAGATGTGGACAAAATAGTCGTAGGAAAGCAGTAGGAGTGATTCGAAAGTGAAAGCGATTGTATACGCAAAGTATGGCCCGCCAGATGTTCTTCAACTCAAGGAGATTGACAAACCAATTCCAAAGGCGAATGAAGTATTGATCAAGATGCATGCCACAACAGTTACGGCTGCAGACTGGCGTATTCGAAAGGCTGATCCCTTTTTGGCACGATTGATGAATGGTTTCCTAAGGCCCAAGAAGGTCAACATTCTCGGTGTTGAGCTGGCTGGAGAAGTAGAGGAAGTAGGCAAAGAAGTGACAAGGTTCAAGCCAGGCGATCAGGTATTTGGAAGCACAGGCTTTGGCTTTGGTGCATATGCAGAATATGTTGTCCTGCCAGAGGACGCCTCAATCACTCTAAAGCCATCCAACTTGACTCTTGAGGAAAGTGCCACTGTTCCAGTTGGGGCGGATACTGCACTGTTCTTCCTTAGAACTCAAGGAAACATCCAGAGCGGACAAAAGGTGCTCATCTACGGCGCTTCCAGTAGTGTGGGCAGTTATGCCGTGCAGTTGGCCAAGTACTTTGGAGCAGAAGTCACTGCGGTATGCAGCACCGCCAACCAAGATTGGGTGAAGGACCTTGGAGCTGACAAGATGATCGACTACAAGAAAGAGGACTTCACTGAAAGTGGCGAAACCTACGATTTGATTTTCGATGCAGTGGGCAAACTCTCATTGCTTCATTCAATGAAAGCGTTGAAAGAAGACGGAATCTTTCTCGATGCCGTAGGCATGCTGAGACGAGGCATCCAGGGCAAATTGGCGACCATGGGAAATAACAAGCGAGTGCTAGGTGACACCGCAACTGGGAAACTTGAGGACTTGGAATTCCTGAAGGAGCTCATCGAGGCAGGAAAGCTAAAGCCGATTATCGACAGACGCTACCGCTTGGAAGACATTGCCGAAGCTCACAGGTATGTCGAAACGGGCAGGAAGAAGGGCAATGTCATCATTACGTTTGACAATCTTTGAATAAGGATTCAAGGGAGCTTCAAACTCCCTCTTCCTTCCCTATTTGAAAGCATAGATTGACTTATTTTTCACACTCGTGGCAACCTGCATAGAGGACTTGCTCTCCGCCCAGACATCCATCTCGGAATACTGTTGTCCCCTTGAGCTTGAGTTCATCTGCAAGCAGGAATATCTTCTCGACGTCTTCAGTTGTGGCGGTGTTCGGAAGGTTGACCGTCTTGCTCACAGCGTTATCAACATGTTTCTGAAATGCAGCCTGCATGCGGATATGCCATTCAGGGTCTATCTCGTGAGCCGCCTTGAAAATCGCCTTGACATCATCAGGCACCTCCTTGATGTGTTGCACAGATCCTGTCTTGGCGACCTCATATTCAATGTCATCGCTCCAAAAGCCCTTCGCTGTAGCGACCTTCTCAAAGAGTGGGTTGACCTCGCTCAGATGCACTCCCTCAGCAAGCCTTCGACTATGGGCAATAGCGAAGAGAGGCTCAATACCGCTGCTTGTCTGTGCGATGAGGCTGATGCTTCCGGTCGGAGCTACAGTGATGAGACTCGCATTTCGTTTCCATTTGTTGCGTTTCTTCAGTAGCGCGAAGTTCTCGAAGTTCCCTCTGATCCTCGCCAGCTCCGAAGATGCCCTCTCTGCCTTCTGTCGAATGAACGACATGACTTCCTCTGCTTTCTCAAGCCCCTTTGCAGAGTCGTAGGGGATTCCCAGTTTGATCAGGAGTTCTGCGAAACCCATTATGCCGAGGCCAATCTTCCTGTTCGTCTTGGTGACCTTCTCGATCTCCCCTACTGGATAGACATTCAGATCGATGATGTTGTCTAGAAAACGAACAGCAAGCCGAATGACCGCTTCGAGTCTTGACCAGTCGATCTCACCGTCTTGGACCATCCTTGAGAGGTTGATGCTGCCTAGGACGCATGACTCGTATGGTAGCAAGGGTTGCTCGCCACAATTATGAACGATGATTCCATTTGCAATGAACCCTCTAGAAGGAGTTCCTACAATGTCAAAGACATCCTCCTCTTCGAGAGGGGTTAATGATTCAAATCGTGCGAGGAAGTGCTCTTTGTACGGCCCGCGCACCTTCAGAGATTCAATGCTTTTGACTAATCGGTTCTGTTTGTAATCTAATAGGAAACCAATTTGATCCCTGAACCTGATGATGTTCTCCTTCGAAATAATCAATTCATGATTGGCTTTTGTCCAATACAATTTCATCTGGCCCTTTCCATCAGGCATCAGGCGCTTCTGTGCACGTCTTCTATTCTCATAGACTTTCGATGCAATCCCAAAGTTGAGCAGCATGATTTGGACACGATAGAGAATATCCAGATTGCTCTGAGATAGACGAACTGAGAAGCCTTTTTCGGTTTTCCCCTGAATGGAGCCATCCGCATCAAACAAGCCCTGCAAGAATCCACGTTGACATTCTCTGGATGATGAAAGGAGCCTACCAGAGATCTGCTTTGATTCAACCTCCCATTCCTGAATAAGTCGCAGAATCCCTCTTGATCTAACATCTTCCCTCCTTTTGCTTTTGATAACAACCAAATCTGAATCAAGTTCCTCATTGACAATCTCACGATAGTATTCAGCGAGCTTGCCTTTATCTCTGCCATAGAAGGCTAGAGTAGCACGACCGTCTTTGCCGGTGGTCCATCCATCTCCAACATACCATCCAAGAATCTGGCCAATTCGAAGATTACCGGTTTCTCCAAATCCGCCCTCAGTGCTTTGTAGACATATCTCATCATCTTCAGCCAAATCCCCCGCTTGTTTCCATCCAGCAGGTGTCAGAATGCGATGGTCCTTCGTCACCTTTACCTGATAGCCCTCCTTTGTTCGAAGATTGTAGATTAGCTTCCCTGGTGTTCTAATCAAACCAGGAATCTCTTGGATATTCAGCAGACCTTTTTCTGTACTGACTATCGTGTTTCCAGATACGCAGGGGTTAGTTGCTTCGATGAGGTCTCCTTTCAGGGGATGCTCTTCATTGATGCGATCGATGAAGATGAGCCCTGGGTCTCCAGTGCTCCATGCATTATGGACAATTGTATCAAACATCCCCCTGGCACTGACACTCTGGACTACTTCCTTTGTGTGTGGTGCGATGAGATCGACCTCTCCCTCATTCCGAAGTGCCTCAAGGAAGCTCTCGGTGACTGCAACAGAGATATTGAAGTTCCTGAAGGACTGCTTGTCTGACTTGGCTGAGATGAACTCCATGATATCCGGGTGATCGCAGCGGAGAATGGCCATGTTCGC
>JBHLPF010000098.1:0-4001 GCA_048939765.1 Promethearchaeota archaeon | reverse complement strand
GCGGGAACAACATCAATGTACATCAATCTCTCATCAGACTGGCAATAGTCTTGGATCAGTTTGTTAGCTTTTTTCATTTCAGGCCAGGATTTAATCCGTCTTTTGGCTGCTTTGATTGAAATGAAGAAGATTCGTGTTTCAGCCGCTGACTTGAAGACTTCTGCACAAAAATCCTTGAATGAGTTCAATACAAGTTCAGCAGTCCTCTTCGGTACAAGAGGTAGACCCGCGATATCGTTCTCACCTGCATAGAATACAACTCCTCGAGGATTGTGAGGCATCACAATGCGGTTCACATAGTAAGTGACATCGGGAATGCGGGACCCCCCAAATCCTCGATTAATGGTAAGCAGTGGTTTCATGTCGTTTTGAAGAGTCTTCCAATAGCGGATACTGGAACTGCCTGCAAAAACGATTGCACCATGAATAGCGTCAGAGCGTTCGAATTTTCGGATTGACCGCTCCCATACAGTAGGATCATAGCTTCTGAGTTTCAGGATATATCTCGCTGCAATTATGCTGCCCACTGAGAAAACGAGAACGAATCCAATAAGGAGGAGATCCATTGATCTAACCCACCATAGTCAAAGACAGTTTCTCAAATAAACCCATGACTTCATATCCCGGATTGACTTCAGCTCTTAAAACTCAGTGATTTAGCACTTGAAGGGATGGCCTCACGCTTCTCTCAGACAAGAACCTAAGTCCCATTTTGCAGCCAGTTTAGCCTAGAATCTCTTTGATTACTTCTATTATATTTTCAGCAATCCTTGCCGATAGTGCTTTTTGGATAGTTTTCTTCGCTAGTCTGTAGGCTCCTCCGGCTTCGACTTCGAGTTCCAGAAAGACTCCAATACCTGGGGCTGTATCTTCGAAGCTTATTGTGTAGACAGTATTGATAGGAGTTGAGGGAACAAGTTGGAATTTCGTGGATCGGTCAGTTCTGGGTCCTATCTCAACGGTCGAGATTTCTACCCCCCGCTCCACAGTAGTTCGCTGCACAACCTTCTCAATGAACTTACCCATGAATTCTTTGAAATCGGACGGTGCCTCCCTCAGTTCGAGAATTAATTCCTTACCATTTTCCTCCTTCTTCTTGCCTTCCACAACAACCCTCACACGTCCGATGTTCTGGACTCGTGCATAGGGCGTATCAGGATCACCTTGCCGCTGCAGAGTTGCACGAATAGCTGGGAAGTACGTGCCGCCATCGGAGAAAGCATAGGTAGTTTCCACCTTCACACGACTGCTCTTTGTATTCTTGAGCTTGTGCACTTCCGGATAGTTTCCATTACCTTCGAAGTCCCACTCTGCACCAACTATTGAGCCGACATCTGGCGGTGCTTCGATGACTGCGGAGAACTTGACTTTCTTGCCAGCTTTGACATCTGCTCGAACACCCCCATTTGCTTTGACAGTAATTACAGGTTGCACACCTTTGCGTTCAAAAGCCTTAGGTGGAACTTGGACTTGACCATCTACTACTTTGTACGAAGTGCTTAGTGGAGGTGATACACCCTTTTCAACCCAGGCGGCCACGTCGCGTAGTGCTTGCTGGAGAACTCCTCCATAGTTGATAATCCGTGTAGTGATAACGGGAGGGGAGTCAAGTGGTGTGATTACTGGGGGAGTGTGTAATGCATTGTCAATATACCAGAGTCGGTAATTATCCTCAAAATGGTCACCCAGTGCATCTTTCACCTTTGAGCGATACCAGTCAGCCTGCCAGGCATAGGCGATCTCGTCTGTGATCATCTGTACCACAATCATCTTGCCATTGAACTTGCCTGATTGGATGGAACCAGCACCTGTGTCAGCTCTGAACTCCTCTGTTCGTTGTGGATACAAGGGATTACCGTCTACATCACGGAAATAGTCATAGACATAGTATTCACGTGATGGAAGCTGGTGGCGATGATATGTCTGGGAGGCGAGATACACCGAGTTGTCGATCTCCACTTTGTCTCCAGCCTTGAGACCAGCCAGCCCCCGAAAGTTTTCCTCACCGAAGCCGATCATGACCATGTTGTCGAATCCCCCTGCAATGTAACAAACACGACCTTCGGCATCGCCGCTTCTGACAAATACTGAAGCCCCCTGTAGGTCGCCTTCTGGCAAATCCTCCATTTCCAATGCTGCAGGGACTTCTATGTCACCTTTTGCCCCAGCAGAATATGCTACTGGAATGCCCATCTCCCTCAAGTCATTTGCCATCAACGTTTTGTTGATGGTGGTTTCGTGATGGATCCGATAGGGTTCAAGAGACTCGGGTTTGTCAGCACCTAGGTAGCCGGGCACTTTCCAAAAATCACCAAAGTATGTAGGATCGCGTTTAATTATCTGGTCAAATAAAGAGGTCAATACTCCTGTGTACCCAAATGCAATCATCCTATAGTGGAACCAGGCGCGTGGCGGAAAGCCCATCATGGTCACTTCTTCGAGAGCGGCATGCTCCTCGTCATTCAAGCCAGTATACATATCGCCGCTTCCGCCAGGATCCACAGCATCGACTATGGACGGCATCTTATCTTTCAGTATACGCATGGCATGAGCCTGTACCGAGAAGTTGTGCGGAATGGCTATTGGTGTGGCATGAATAAATGGAACCACGCCGTCCCAGACTCCATCTGTGTTCTCTATGCAACTTATGGTCTTGAATGCCCCACCACTGCCGCCCCAGGCATAACCATAGGATCGGTGGTCACCATACATCTCAGAGGCCAAGACGCGTGAATACTTTGCCACTGCAGCACTGGTCCTATACCCAACAATAGTGGGGTCATCACCAGTGAACATGTCCATCCTACCTAGGTTTGATATCACAAGATAGCCGCCGCTATCGATGGCAAAGCCTATCGAGTAGCTTGATGTCTGAGCCCCCGGTGATTCTGCAGTATGCTCATCTCCTGATATTGGTTGAATATACTGGAAGAAACGTCCTTCATATTGCTCCTTTGGGGGGAAATAGATTGAGAATCGGGCATCAGTACCTTTGAATCCACCATGGACATGACGATGACGTACGGGCTCGTCCTTCCACTCATCTATATCTACATATGGTTCAGTGAAAAGCGGATCACTTGATTCGGCAGTCACTCTTGTATTCAATATAATTCACCTACTTCCTTTCAATTCAATACGTGTCAGAAATCGACCTTCTGAAATCTCCATGGCACTAGCAAACAGAAAAGTCTTGCTTCAGAAATTCGTACATATGAACATTCGAAATGTCTGTATCTGTTTTAATTGGGTAGATCTTCCGGGACCAGCGTTACGGATTTTCTGGAATTAGATTAGATATTTAAATGACCGAATTACACTATGTCTTTCATGACAATTCTGGATTATAGAGTGGTTCCTCTACAGGGAATTCCTTCTGATCGAGTTCTAAAGATTAGAGATAGAATGCTATCGATGCCTAGAGAACTTGATATTGAGCGAGCACGATGCTATACAAGAATTTGGAAACAGATGTTAGATTCACCGCCCTGTATGCGAGATGCTAAGGCATTAGAGGAATTCTTACGATGCATTCCAATTAGGATTGATGATGATGAGCTTCTGGTAGGAGTGAAATCCAGTAAAGTAAGAGCAGATCCATTCGAGATAGAACGTGGAATGCACGTGAATCTTCTTGATGTCATCTTTGATGATAGGTTAAAGACAAGACTTACGAAGGGATTTCTTGGGCTTGCTGGAAAGGTAAACAAGAGTGCAAATGCAGCAAGCGATCTGATATTTCACGCACTTGATCGTTATGTTCCTCTTCCAGAACAAGAAATCAATGAGTTGAAGAACGAGATTATCCCCTTCTGGAAGGACAAGACGCTGTCTAGTCGAAAATTGGAAGTCCTGAGAGAAGCGGGGCTCTACACGGATGCTGCTGGACCAATGGCTGAAATGCTAAACAGTTTTCTGGCTCAGAATCCAGATACATACACATTGGCAGCCGATACCCAAGGACATGTTGTTCCAGGTTTTAGACGGGTTCTGAAGATAGG
>JBHLPF010000097.1:0-4032 GCA_048939765.1 Promethearchaeota archaeon | reverse complement strand
ATTGCATCAACTTGCGAAGGCGATTGCTCCATAGTAATGATATCACCATTATGAAAAATGAAGTCGGCTGGGATAATGACATTTGGATTCTGGATTTCTTGTGAAGTCAAATACATTGGAGAAACAAGTAGGATTGCAAGAAAGAGGGAGTTGAAGAAGAACGATCTTTTAACACTCATCTCCACCAACCCTCATTTTGCGAGTCCTTGCTTTTCAATCCCATAATTGCTACAAAATTGGAAATCAGCTTGTTCAAAATTCAAGCTGAATCGATTTGTACGATAGGGAGGTTTCAGTCTTACTTGGTCCATCCATTGCCTACTCAAATTGTGACAAGGAATACTCGGAATAAGTCTCATATGAGAAATGATCTCACATCAAGACTTACCGCTTCGTATCGCGAGTATGAAGTATACCAACGCAATGAAGAAGATTATACCCTGCCCACTCCAGTATATCTGAAGATTGAATAGATCAGTCCCTGTCGGATCCAGGAATCTTATTATTAACTGACCAAACGCCCAGCCTATGAAGACGATGCTAGCTAGTGTAGCAAAACTTCCAATCGGTTCTCGAAATAAGTAGACAGAATATCCCATCAACAAGAATACAATCAGTAGCATGCCGAGGTAAACATAATTCGGGTCACTTGTGAGGGAACTAGCAAGTATGCTAACGACTTGCCCAAGTGGCCACATTACCGTTACTAGAAGTGGTACGTAACTACCAGAGTCACGGTATATTCCTATGAATCCAACTCCAACAAGCACGAATCCGCCGCCCATTAGGAATCGATTTAGTAGATCAGCCGCAACAAAGCTTGCGGCGAGAGTCCACTCTTGAAGTTCGATTACTGTGTTTACTAGGACCATGATACATCCAATGAGTCCTAGAATGTATAGAATATCACTAGTTGAGTCTTTGCCCATGTTCAACTCACCTCAAGATGGGAATCACTGGCATTAATGATACGCAATTCATTAGAAGTTCAAATTGCATAGACCAATCTCCTCCCATAACGCCGTTATAATGCTTAACCCGTATATAAATTGTTTCACCAATCAAGAAACAGATGCAGTATGTGGATAGGATTAAGAAGAGCATCATCTCTAAATTCCAAATTCACATAGAGTTTGAAATGATGAATGAGAGCGAAGAGTTACTCGATCAAGAACAGAAGAGAGTATACAGTCTTTCTCTAAAACCCTAAACCGGGTGGATGATGCAACGGTTCATGTGACTCGAGCGATTTATAAGTAGGTAGAATGCTACTGAGTAGAAATCTACCTATATTTGTGGAACAATGTTTCCATTCGTTGCACATGAATTCTCATGGAGTCCTGTGATATGCGGCGTAGAACTAAGGGATTGCTAGCTATACTAGTTGTTGTAGCAATTACAATTCCTTCGGTACTGTACATTCTAAATGGTATATTGAATCCGCCTCCTCCTGAACCCCTTAATCTGGATGAAGCACCAGCTGAGATTAGAGCCATCAAAGCTGATCTCAAGCACAAGCTATCCAAAGATACATTCGCTTGGAGTGACATGGACAATTTCTCGATTTTCTCAAATTACGTTGCAGCTCATCATCCTGAAGCTCAGGAGATCACAAGAGATTGGGGAATTACCGCAGTTCTCGAAATCATTGATACGGGATACCTTTGGTTTACAATTGAGGATGACACACTAGCGCTAGAGGCCAAACTTGAGCTGCCAGATGACCCTGATGTCACCATTATACTTAGTTTTGATACAATAGTTGAAGTCTTCAGTTGTAAGACAACCGCTGCTGCTGCATTTCAACGTGGTGAAGTTGATTACGATGGAACTCTTGGAATTGCGCTCAAGATAGACCGACTGAATACGATTTTCTCGTACACGATTATGGATGAGAAGCTCTACTACTCTTCTGGCATCATTGAGTTTAAAATCACTGAGAATTCAGAAGGATCTTACACTCCAGGCTACACTCTATTCCCATGCATTGAGATTATCATCACAAATGAGTCGATGGAAACTGGTGCAATGGGCACAGGTAAGGTACTCATTCTTGATGACCAGGGGAATATTGTGAATCAGTTGGATGATTCAATGCATAGCGTTCACAAATTCATGAATTCAACTGCTGTCATGATGGGTGGGTCAGATGGATGGATGGAGATCTGGGATTTCGTTTCTGATAAACGAGTTACACTTCCCGTTCCCGCTGGGCATCATGAACTGGATTACAACCCAATTACCAAGACCTTCATGGTGTTAGAAACCGCGACTTCCGGTGAGATGTGGGACGGCTTGCCTGTTATCTATGATACTATTGGCGAATACAATTGGGAGGGCGATCTTCTCTGGGAATGGGATGCTAGGGTTCATTATCCATTCAATTCAACAATTTATACGACTATAGGCCACAATTACACCTTCAGAGGCTACGCAGACTGGATGCATGCTAACAGCTTTGTCTGGGACAAGGTTGAGAATACAATATGGCTTAATGTAAGAAATCAAGACACACTCCTTAAGATTGACAAAGATAGTGGCGAGATTATTTGGAGAGCTGGCCTAAATGGTAATTTCACTGTGCTTGACGTAAATGGTACTGAAGTCGATACAATCTTCAACTATCCACACAGTCTAGAATGGATAGGTAGCAATCGCTATGTAATGTTTGATAATGGACTCTTTAATCCAGATATTCCAACCTCCATGACTCGAAATGGTACAGGCATATCTGGTTTCATCGAATTTGAGATTGATGAGGAAAACCAGATACTTCGTGAGGTCTGGTCATGGTATGCAACCAACTCTACATACTACTTCTCTGAATCTGGCGGTGATGCAGATCGATTGCCTAATGGGAACACTCTGGGGATCTACGCAAATCAAGCGTTAGTGCTTGCGCAACCAGACCCAGTCATTTTCGCGGAGGTCACAAGGGATGGGAATATTGCTTGGGAATTGCAGGTTCTTGGCGGAAATGGAACATACTATTGGGCGCACCGAGTAGAGCGATTTTATGATGCACCGTTGGTCGAAGTCCATGAATCAGTATATGATCCAGACACGCAATCCTTCACAGCTAATATTTCAGTCTGGAATTGTGTGAAGCAAATGTCAACTTCAGGAGGAGAACTTCGTGTAGTTGTGGATGATGTCATTCTTCACTCTGAAACGTTTGAGTTTCAACCACAATGGATACCAACAAATCTTGAGATTGCACTCGACAATCTTCCATCTAGTGCGACCACTATTGACATTGTAGTTGAAAATAGTGATGGAATAGAATCTTCACTGAGAGTCCATGGAAATGACCCGCAATCCACGGACCCGGTCTTCTATATCCTAGGTGGAATAATAGTAGGAGTTCCGATTGTTTTGGTTGCTCTAAAACAAACTGGAACTATCAAAATCAGCAGAGAAACATGAATTGAGTAAACATGTGAAGCCAAGACCCGAGTCACTCTGTAAAAGGAGGAAAGAAGAAGAAATGACAGACTATGTGAGTCCTAGTGTAAAGGAAGGATGGACCGGTCCAGGAAGACGTGATGGGACAATACTTCCACCGAAACCAGAAGACGATGCACTGCACATCGATGTAGGTGCAAAGAGCCAATACGAATGGTGGTACTTTGATGCACATCTAGAAGGCGGTTACACCCTAGTGGCGTTCTTCTATGCTGCCTATCCGAATCCTGGTCTTGATCAGGGAAAGATTGCTGTTGAATTAACACTCCTGAGACCAGATGGCACGAAAACCCAGAAGGTCATCAAGTACAAGAAATCACAATTCTATGCATCTACAGAGATTCCTCATGTCACGATCGGTAATAATACTATGAAAGCAACATTCACCGATGATGGTCTTCCAGTTTATGAGATATTTCTTGAAGATGAAGACCTGATGTTCGAGTTGACCTACAAAGCTCAAGTCGAGGGTTGGATGCCTGGTGACGGTTATTCACATTTTGCCAGCCTCGGCCATTTTGCTTGGGTCGTTCCCTTTCCAAGAGCCTCAGTTGAGGGAAGTGTTCG
>JBHLPF010000053.1:9682-16524 GCA_048939765.1 Promethearchaeota archaeon | reverse complement strand
AATGCTAGGCTGGCAGAGATGACATTCGGCATTGACAAGAAAGACTACCTGATAATCAGAAATGCAATGCCAGTGGCCGGCATCTCATATGATGTCTTCAACACCACATATGAAGCACATCTCGCAGGAATCAGATTCTTCCACAATAAGCTAAAGCCGACTCTAATATCGTAAGACAGCGATTCTGCTTATGGACTTGGATTTGGCCATCGAGCCAATGCTACACACCTACTATGGGGAAATTATTGACACCCATCTCATAATGAGTGGAGTAACAAACGCTTCAATAACAGCAGACATTAGGAGAAAGAATACTATTAGTAGGTAGATTCTCCAAGTGCGTTCGTCAGTCAACAGGTCTCTAGTCTTTGTGGGCACATCTTCCCAGTTCTCATGTTCGATACTCGGTGAGAGGTTCTTCGCTATCCTGAGTGAAATGGCCGCTGTAATCAGAAACGTCGGGATCTCGACTATGGCATGCGGCACGATGCTGGACAGGAATGATAGCGCAGATCCCGCAAAGGTCGCATCGATAATGCTGATGCCTCCAACGATTAGAGCTGTGGACAGAACCTCTGCGATGGCAATCCCCATCAAGCTGAACTTGATGTAGGTTAACCGTATATCTTCACGCCGAACTTCCTCACGACCCATGTATGCTCCCTTGTATAGCATCGCCAGAATCATCGGCATTACTATCAATGCAATTAGAGTGAATTGGTCATCATAGATGAAATACTCCAAAGCAAAGATGGAGAGGAACAAGGGGAACCACCATGCACCAGCGCCTTTGCCACCACTTACTCGAGTTCCAATTATAATCGCATAGACCAGAGCTAGAGCTCCAAAGACAACAATAGCACGGAGTCCCATTTGAGCAGCTAGGCTCCACGGATCCTGAGAAGGAAGAGGAATCATCCAATTCAAAACAGGAGCCGGGGTAAATATACCTCTTGACATGTCAAAGAAAGTCCAGAGGAAGGTGGCGACAACGCCCACTCCTGCTACCACAAGTCCAATTCTTGCTACGCTTGACTCCTCTGCCGTCTTTTTGACGCCCACCAACCACAGTATAGCCGCCCAGAACATGGGTCCGAATACAAGCATGATCAGGGTACGAATTATGTTATGCTCGGCAATAATGATGAATGGAGTGTTATAGTCCACCTCAGCAAGCCATGCCAATACTCCCTCCAGTCCGTTTGGATCTCCAATCTCTGAGAAGAGACCAGCCAATGTATTGATGAGTAGACTTGGATCTATCATCATTGCTAAGGCAAAGACTGCTACCATTGCAGTAACTAGTCCCCCCACGAACATTCCCACTGCCTGATATACATCCCTGGATTGAAGGTTTAGAATTGAATGTGATTCCTCACCAATCTGTTCGCGCCACCTCTCTCGGTAATCCATATAGTACATGATGAACAGCGCAGTGAAGACATAGGTCGGTAGATTGACAATATATTGCAGGGCCAGCCTGAAGAAGATATTCCCTGTTGGCGGACCTATTATCGGTCGAAGTCGATAGAATAGCTCACCTTCTACAACTGCAGGGGTTGGAAGAACATTCAGCAGATAATCCATGTTTGGAAGTAGAAAATATGTTGCAACTGAAACAAAGACTCCCGCAACAAATGCATAGAGCTCTGCACTACCAATGGCTCTCGATCTAATCACATGCCCCAGAATGCCCAGAAGAAGCATAGCAGCAAATGGGATGGTTAGCATTAGTAGCGTCCAAGAAATCGGAAGGATGAGGCTACTATTGGTGGATGGCGAAAACAGCAGGCTTACAACGTCCGGGTCAACCTGACCCGGATAGAAATGAAACTGATTCGGATTGAGAGGATTGTTGAATGAGAAGTATAGCGTAGTTCCCATCACTCCTCCCAAGAAGGCACCAGTTACTATTGCTCCAATGCCAAGCCCACTTCCGATGCTTGCTGCTCTCCTTGTTGGAGCGTCACTGACTTCATCAGGCTTTCGTCCTGCCATGGTTTCAAAGGTCTTCTTGTAGAGCACAACGGCAAAGTCCTCTACCAGAGGCAGCACGATTATCGCAATCAGTATTGGAGGCAATGCGTAAAACAGACCATCTCTGAAGTATCTGAAGATATAATCAACAACCTGACCCTCGGAAAGCCCCAAGTCGCCAGGACCAGTACCAACCAACAACGGTGCATTGAATGCGTTGAACACACTAATTGCAATCAGGAATATGGAAAGAAGAATGTTGAGTCTAAAGAACCATCCCAGAACACCCCTCATCATCTCTTTTCCAAGGTCCCTCTCACCGAGATGCAATCCCGCGCCCTTTGCAATTCTGTTTGAAGCAGGATATCCAAACCTATAGATCCAAGTCAGAAAGATGAAAACCCCAGTGATATATGGATTGACGAGAAATGATGCATCTGCAGTAATATGGAAGGCTGTATAGGAAACGACATCTCCTACGTAGGCTGCAATGGATGGCAGGAGAGTAGCAAGCCCTATGATGAGATAGTCTTTCCATGCATCGCGCCATGCCCTTCCAATGACCTCAGGATTAAGAGGCTGCGGCTCAACGCCTTGAAAAGTAATATTGTTCAATCGATCTCTAAGACCCAAATAGCCGTCGCTCTCAGGCTCACTTCCAACTATTCTCCGAATGAGATTCTTGAATCTCATCTTGAGGGGAGCCTGCAATGTGAGCTTCACAGCAAGGACTCCCATCCCGAAGAGAACGGCAAAGAATGCGACCATTATCCAGATTAGGTATTGTTGGAGTGTGTACACAAACTGGAAGATTAAGTCGATGATGAATATCCATGCCAGACCGGTTCCACCAACCTCAGTAGAGGTAGGAGCAGCTGTTACTGGAAGGAACCAGATATAGAAGAGATTGAAAGTGATAGTCAGAGCATACATGAGCGCGATGAAGGCTTCAATGAACTTGTTCCGCCTCTTATTGAAGAGAATCAAGTAGACAACTGTCACAACCAGAGGAGACATGAACTCAAAAACCAGGGTCAGTGGCGTTATGTCGGCCATATCATAGCACCCAGACTAGCTGTAGAACTGAAGCAAATGGGAGCTAACTCAAAAAGCTTCGTTGGACAGACTCCGCCGCTTGCTCCTTATGATGAGACTTATATACTATAGTTAATTATGCCGACGTGCATCAACAAATGTGTTGAGGAATGCACAGTGGAAATCAGTACGGAACTGGAAGAGATGATGAATGACCAGCTCAACTTTGAGCTGTATAGCGCCTACATCTATTTGGGAATGGCCGCGTATTTTGCAGATACCCACCTCAGCGGAATGGCACATTGGATGGAGATACAATTCTTTGAGGAATTCAATCACGCAATGCGGTTCTACCGTCATATCTTTG
This sequence comes from Promethearchaeota archaeon, assembly GCA_048939765.1. Classification (GTDB taxonomy): domain Archaea; phylum Asgardarchaeota; class Thorarchaeia; order Thorarchaeales; family Thorarchaeaceae; genus SMTZ1-83. The sequence continues at coordinate 13,145 of JBHLPF010000053.1, read as the reverse complement.
AACGTGGCGGAAGAGTTGACTTGAGGGAGATCATGAAACCCCAGAAGGACTATGCATCCGTCCTTGAAGTCTGGGAGACCGCCTATGAGCATGAAAAGCTCGTCACCTCACGAATTTACAAGATAGGAGAATTGGCTGAGAAGGAAGGCGATCGTGCTGCACTGACCATGCTACATTGGTTCTATACAGAACAGACGGAGGAAGAAGAGAAGACCATGACTATTCGCGATAAGATGAAGTTCATTGGGAACAATATCCCCGGTCTGTACCAACTTGACCAAGAGCTTGGCGCCAGGCCACCTGCTGTGGCTCCGCCAGTCGCTTCGTTCGCACCTTAAATCATCGAAGCAAGATACTACCCGGTTCGCTGCATAAGTGGTGAACCGGTGTGACTCCTTTTTTTCTTTAGTAGGATACTACTTATGTCACCTTTCCCTCGCATATTTCGGTGAACCCACCATATGCTGCCAGAAGAGATGGTAGAGGCTGTCAACAGAACGGTTTCCGGGATTCGAGCAAAGGATTATGTGGCATCAATTTCGAGGTACCATAGGATTCAAGCTAGCCCTGGGATTCTTGAAGCCATCAATTATCTAAGAGGGGAGATAGGGAAGGTTTCTAACGCGAAAGTTGAGTTATTCGAATATCCTGCAGATGGCAAGCGACAGATAGAAACTTTCGTCGCGCCATTTGGATGGTTCCCATCTTCTGGAACTCTAGAACTCCTGGAACCTGAGCGAAAGCTTCTGGCGGATTTCAAAGCGGAGCCGATCTCACTCATTGCCCATTCAGTCAGTGCGGAGATGGAGTCCGAAGTTGTCTACGTTGGCAAGGCATTGACACCTGACGACCTGAAAGAGAAAGACATCAGGGGCAAGATAGTGCTGACAGAGAATCTAGCACGAATCGCATTCAAGCCTCTGTGTGTCATGGGAGGAGCTGCTGGCGTTCTAACTTATGTTCCACCCTCAGGTCAGGATGAAATTGCCAGCCTTCGAAGATATGACGCGTTTTGGCCAGGCACAGATGAAGGAAAAAGTGGTGCGTTCGGATTCTCTCTACGACAAAAGGATGGCCTTGAATTAAGGGACTTTCTCGAGAATGGGAAGACTGTCAAAGTTCGGGCGAAAGTTGATGCAGCCCTTAAAACGGGGAAGACTTCGGTTCTCTCAGCCCTGATAGAAGGGAAAGATGCAAACAAGGAATTCTGGCTAGTCGCGCATGTCTGTCATCCTCATGAGGGAGCCAATGATAATGCATCTGGTAGTGGTGCGCTCATGGAAACACTGAGAGTGATTTCGGAAATGATCCGAGAAGAAATCATTCCAAGGCCTGAATGCTCACTTCGATTCCTTTGGGTTCCTGAGTGGTCGGGGACCATTGAGTTCATCCAGAACGAGAAGTCCATCTTGGGCAGATGTCGCGCAGTTCTCAATCTAGACATGGTTGGTGCAGATCCAGCAAAATCAGGCTCAGTACTTCATCTGTTCAGAACTCCTTTTTCTTTGCCAACAACCTTCAACAATGTTGTCAGATACTGGCTTGAGAAAGAAGGTAAGCGAAAGATTGACAGATCATTAGGAGGCACCATGACACCCCTTCCATTTGAGTATTCCATCTACGCTGCTGGTAGCGACCATTTCATGTTCACCGACAAGACTGTTGGAATCCCTGCGGTCATGTTGAACCAGAGTCCTGACAGATTCTATCACACGTCCACTGATACGATAGAGAAAATCGATCCAAATCAGATGGCGTATGTTTCGAGAATAGCAATACTGTCATCTCTCACCTACATACTTCCGAAACATGTCTGCAAAGAGATACTCCTGACTTGGGCAAGAGATGAGGCTGTGGAGATGATGCGCAAGGTCTCACACAAGAGTGTCAAGGATCTATCTCGATGCCTTGGAGACCCTGAGGAGATATATCCCAAAGCCTTGAGATGGCTGGGCCGGGCACATGACCTCGGCCAAGCTACACTGGATGTTGCGGCTCAGGAGTGGCATTTGATTTCGGAACAGAGATCATTCTTGGAAGCGCTAAAAACCAGTTTAAAAATGGTCTACACGACTGAAATGGTCGTGGCGAGAAAAGCCTACGAGGGTGCTTGCGTTGAGGTGGGTCTTGAAGCCCGAAAGGATGATCAACTGATTGTTGACACATTATCGCTAGGTGTTGCGGTTCGCCGCAAGGTCAAGTATCCAATCAATATTGGATATTTCGCCAATAAGATGATACACAAGATGCCCAAATACATGGAGTTATCCAAATCACTGGATCGCTTGTACGAGCGCATCGATGAGATAGTCAACCTATCTCGAGAATGGACCACTTTGGATGAGATATGGGACTCGCTCTGTTTCCAATTTGGAAACTTCGAAGTCAAGACGCTGGTTGAAATCGTTGATGATTTGACCGAGGCTGGCCTTGTAGAATCCAAAGAAACTGAGTCTGCTTGAGTGCACAGACATGAGCCACAACAGAGAAGTAATATCCTTGTAAGACCAGCTATAATCTGGAGTGTGCTGAAAATGCAGGACACAGCAGGCCTCTATGGGAAAGTGGTGTTTGCCGGTACGTTTGACCATTTGCATGAGGGACACAAGCATTTGCTTCGTACTGCGAGCAAGTTAGGGAAGAGAGTAGCCATTGGTCTAACATCTGACAGAATGCTTGATTCAAAGTCCAAGAAACACCTAGTCCAGAGCTATTCACAAAGACATGGTGTTCTGGAGGCATTCCTGAGAGAGGAGAATATCATAGATAGATGCTCTATCTTTCCTATTGAAACCATGGAGGGAGGAGCTGATAAAATGGAGGATCTCGAGGCCCTAATTGTTTCTGATGAGATTGAAGTCGTTGAGAATGCATTTGTGATTAACGACAAGCGAATCAAGAGAGGCCTCAAGCGGTTTCATATAATTGTCATTCCTAGAGTGAGGACTCCCGATGGGAGACCATTGTCCTCCTCTCGTATCAGAGATGGAGAGGAATTTGAGCCAGCGAATTTGGTCTATTAATCAGAGATAGGGATGAAATGCTGCGACTTTAGATAATATTCTTGAAACTCTGGATTTTCTGTCAACTCGATGTAGCTAATTCGTTCAGGTGTTTTTTCAATCTCAGAACGGAGTTTGGGATCCTTTAGAATCATGTCTGCACCCGCGATGGCGCCTCCCTCGAATTGTCGGAATTGAGCATTCTCAAAACGCGGAAAGAGACCAATTTGGAAAGCATCTTCAAGATTAAGCGCAGTACCAAATGCACCAGTTAAGAAGAACTGGCTGACCTCAGACGGGGCGCACTTAGCCTTTCGTAATAGAAGTCGCATAGCACCAGCAATGGCAGCTTTTGACTGTTGGAGCATTCTAACATCTGATTGAGATAGGAAAATGGACTTCTTCGTTTCTGACCTAAATGCATTGGCTAATACTAATCGAGGTCCGCTTGGTTCGATTTC
>JBHLPF010000053.1:0-9582 GCA_048939765.1 Promethearchaeota archaeon | reverse complement strand
ATCCTTGAAATCACATCCAAACCATATTCCATCTGAGGATTGGGGACTAATTTGGTATTGGCAATGGCCCCAGTACTCAAGTCAACAAGGTGCATAGTGATTTGTGACGTGCCAAGGTCCACTGAAACACCGTAGTTGGAACTCTTCGCCACTAAGAACGCCCACCAAGACGCAGCGTATTTGCGCTCTACCTAACAATCATGACGGGACAAGGTGCATGATTGACAACTTTGTCGCTGATTGAGCCCACAAACAAGCGTTTGATGCCACTTACTCCTCGAGAGCCCATGATAATAAGTTCTACCTCACGCTCACAAGCGATATCGACTATTTTGTTCGCAGGATCACCGTGAGATATGAGTTCAGTTGCCTCACATCCCAGACCGACTGCGATTTTCTTAGCTTTCGCGAGGATGTCCTCTCCTACCTTTTGAAGAGCCAGGAACGGCTGATCCGACACAGTATCATGGTATGGGGTGGCTGAAACCAACATCGGCACGACATGAAGAATGACTACCTCTGCTTTCAGCTTTGAACCTATAGCACATGCATATCGAACAGCCTTATCCGAGTAGTCAGAGCCATCTACTGCGACGAGAATTGTCTTGATTTGAACTGGTTCAGTGGTTTCGCTCATCGACACCCTCTCTTTGGTCTATGGTGCGTGGCGACCTTATCTCTCTTTCCCCAGAAATTGGAAGCCTCCGGCTACTTTAGAGATGCAAATTGCAGTTTCCCCATCACGAGTTGTTTCAGTACTCCAAGAAGATCACTGGTTCTCACTCGCACCTGTTCCATACTATCACGGTCTCGCACGGTGACCGTTTGGTCCTCTAGCGACTGATAGTCTATGGTGACACAATAGGGAGTACCAATCTCGTCCTGTCTTCTATAGCGTCTTCCGATGGAGCCACTCTGATCAAAGTATGTGATTAGACCACTATCACTCATCTCATCGTATATGGTTCTGGCTGGCTCAAGCAGCTCTTCCTTACCCATGAGTGGAAACACAGCGACCTGAATTGGTGCAATCTCAGGAGGGAATCTCAGCCATGTACGCTCATCATCTTCAGCATATGAATTGTCAATTATGCTGAATAGTGGTCGTTCGACACCGAAAGCAATCTCAAGGACTTCAGGAATGACAGGCTGCTTGTCCACCTTGACACTCAGCTTCTCTTTGGAATACTCCTGATGTCGACTCAAGTCATAATTGCCCCTATCATGAACTCCACAGCATTCTACCCAGCCATAGCTCTGTGTATTGATCTCGACATCCCATGCATCCGCTGCGTAGTGAGCTCTCTCTGTAGGAAGGTGCTGCCTGAGACGAATGTTCTCATCACGAAAGCCCATTCCCCTGAAGATTTGGTATGCGAGATAGACACACCATGCGTAGGCGGGTTTCTGAAAGTAGCCCTTCTTCAAGGCAGCTGAAATCTTACTCATTGACACATCTTCGCCGCCCCTTTCCTGAGTCTGATGGGGAAGAAGGGGGAGCTTGATGCCTTTGACCTCCTCAAAAGGTGGCCATTCCATCTCATCTTTCTCAAGCAGGAATATCTGACCCTCAACTTGAGTGAACTCCCGGAGCCTTAGCATACCTTGTCGCGGTGAGATCTCATTGCGATATGCCTTCCCAATCTGAAAGACGGATGCTGGAAGCTTGTCACGGAAGAATGTGAGGAATCGTTTGAACAGGAGGTATGTGGAGGTTGCTGTCTCCGGTCTCATGTAAGCCTCTGTATCGATACCAAGGCGAGTCTTGAGCATTAGATTGTATTGTGTAACTTCGCCTAGCTCGCCTTTGCATGACGGACACTTCAATCCGTATTCGCTGATCGACTGAGTGAGTTCTTCGGGCGACTGGCCCTTGACGTTTGCCTCCGGAACATGTTCCTCGATGAGCGTGTCGGCTCGATATGCAGTCTGGCACTTGGTGCATTGAACAATCGGATCAATAAAGCCCTCCAAGTGACCTGATGCCCTCCAGACAATGGCAGGTGATACTGTTGGACACTCGACTTCCCAGAAGTCAGCTCTTACAAAGGAGGACCTGATTCTATCCTCGAGTCTGTTCTTCAGGAGCTTACCTAATGGACCAAGATCGTAGAATCCAGAGCTACCTCCGTAAATCTCAGGAGATGGCCCCCAGAAGAACCCTCTCTTCTTACAGAGTCCAGTAACCATCTCGCCAAAGTCTCTCTCGGAACTCATTGGTACAACCATCCCGCACGCTTGAGTGCACCTGACTTAAACCTATGGTCAGGACAAGTATGTCATAAGGACTATGCTGTTGAGCATCCTTTTTATGGTGTATATGAGTTGCTGGAGGCGAGGGAGAACCTTTGGTAGAGGACTCACGAATCCCCGGTTTCTATAAGCTAACCCGAGAAGAAAGAGCTAAGAGAATACAGGAAATCACTGGAATTTCTAAAGATGAGCTAAAGCCTCTATTTGACCCAGGTGAAGTCGACATGGAGGTTCTTGACCATATGATTGAGAATGTCATAGGTTCCATGACGATGCCTCTCGGAATCGCCACCAATTTCAGAATAAACGAAAAAGACTACCTGATTCCAATGGCTCTTGAAGAACCGTCTGTGGTCGCCGCTGCAAGTAACGCAGCGCGAATGACAAGACCACACGGGGGCTTCCTGGCGGAAGACACAGGTCCGGTCATGATAGGTCAGATTCAGGCTGTTGAAGTTCCAGATCCACTTGCTGCAAAAGCCAAGATCCTTGAGGCAAGGGATGAACTGATAGCCCTTGCAAATGAACAAGACCCCATCTTGGTTCGGTTTGGGGGAGGCGCAAGAGACCTTAGAGTGAAAGTCATTGATACCAAGGTTGGACCTATGGTTATCACAGAACTCGTCGTTGATACGAGAGATGCTATGGGAGCGAACGCTGTTAATTCAATGGCCGAGGCTCTAGCTCCACGCATTGAAACGATAAGTGGCGGTAAAGTCCTACTCCGCATTCTCTCAAACCTAGCGGACCTTAGAATAGTCCGGTCTTCTGCTACCTTTGACAAGGAGCTGCTCGGTGGAGAGGAAGTCGTTGACGGGATAATCGCAGCGTGGGCTTTTGCAGAAGCAGATCCTTACCGGTGTTCAACTCATAACAAGGGCATCATGAACGGAATCGATGCAGTCGTCATTGCAACAGGCAATGACTTCAGAGCGATTGAAGCTGGAGCACACAGTTACGCCGCTGTTGATGGATACAGCTCTCTAACCAAATACGAGAAGTCGAAGGATGGTCACCTTATTGGAAGTATCGAGATTCCAATGGCAGTCGGACTTATTGGAGGCGCAACCAAGATCCATCCAGTAGCAAGAGCATGTGTCAAGATTCTCGGAGTAGAAACGGCCACAGAACTTGGGAGGGTCATTGCAAGTGTTGGACTTGCTCAAAACCTTGCTGCATTGAGGGCTTTGGCATCTGAGGGCATTCAGAAAGGCCACATGTCGCTTCATGCAAGAAACGTCGCTGCCACTGCTGGTGCAAGAGGCGACTTGGTTGACAAGATTGCTGAGCAACTCATCAAGGAGAAGATGATCAAGGTCGAACGTGCCAAGGAGATTCTGAAAGAACTTCAATCCTCCTAGCGGCAGGGCAAAGGTGTAGAAAGGAAGAGGAAGCCCTCATGACGAGGGCTTCTATGGAATTCATTTCTTCTTAGTAGATTTCTTTTTGGGCTGCTTCTTGGGAGGGGAGCCACCAGAACGGCGGCGTGATACAAGGACAAGAATTAGGATGAGAGCAAGAACAGCTCCACCGATGATAAGAAGCGTTGTCAAATCAAGACCAGCGGGCAGTCCTCCTCCAGGAGTTGTCATGAACACTATCTCGTTCTGCCAGAGCTCAACGGAGTCCCGATATGTCGAATCATCCTCATCGCCTGTGCATGTATCAATAAGATAGCCGTTATAGAGAGTCTGTTTGTCATTACTCACGATGATGAGCGCATTGCCATCTTGCACATCAGCTGTGCTCCCTGCCAGCGCCATGTGACCTGACAAGACTGTCAGTGTATCGCCATCGTCCGAAAAGAACACATTGGATGTAAAGTTAGCCGCATTGCGGTCATTAGGTTGCGTGAAAATGTCATGGGACATATCCCATATGTACATGGATGGTTCCCCAGATAGTGTCGAAGAGAACTCCACACCCAATTTGGACCAAAGCGGATGTGTTGAGTCATCATCAATGTCAAAATATGACATTAGCAGTTTCCCTCCACCATCGACATATGCATATAGCGCATCGAGATGGGGAGTGTCGAAATATGAGTTGGACTGATCAACAATGACGAGTTCCCAAGACTTGGAATCCAGGAAGTCATCAAGATAGTCATTTGTCAATGCGAGCTGATATGGGCGACCGAGGTCCCTCATCGCTGTTGCAACATCAGCATGATAACCTCCGTAAGTTGTGAAGACAAGTGTTGTAGCGTCATTGGCAGTCAGCCAGTCTAAAACGTTCAATGCAAAAACCTCATTCGATGCTTGAGGCAGCAGCGAATTGTCAAAGATGTTCATATCTGAAGCAAGGATAGCTCTTCCGTTTCCGAATTCTTGGGCTGCTACAACCGCATTTCCAGAGTCACTCCAAATCTCAACAGCAGCACCAATGACATTCAGATAATTGCGGTTCCCCAGGATAATATCTACACAATTCTCCAGTGTCACATGAGTTTCAGGCGTCATCGCTAGATTTCCTAGAATGTCCGAGGTGCCAAGGTTCATGTCGAAATTCTGAAGCATCGAGTTGATGTAGTCATTTCCATCTCCGCCCAGACCTGTCCTATCCCCGAGCATCAATAGGCTACCTCCTTCACTCACCCATTGCTCTATAGCCAGTACTTCGTCAGTTGTGAAGTTGAAGTCAGGCCAGTCGATAACGAGGACATCGTAGTCTGATAGTCGCTCGGCTGTGAAGTTTCCGGAGGGGGAAGGATAGAATTTGTCAAAAGTGAATGTGTGATTCACCGCTAGGGATCTGACTTGAGTGAAGCTGTTAAGAGCATTGTACACTGTGGCGAATTCGATATCCCATGGATCCACACACAAACGTGGTTGGTGAGATAGGTCGTATACAATGCGTCCCTTGGGTCTTGGCACCAGCCATTCTACAGAATCCTTTATGATGCTTTCAAAATCGGCTGCAATGGATAATCCATCACCTGGAAGATGAACAAGGCGGCCGCCTTCATATCTGCTGTCCATTGCAAGACCGTAGATATAGTCGGTGTTTGTTAGATTCTTTAGGAGTGGGGTCATGTAGGACCACACATCTGACCCGTCCAAAGCAGACTCTGAGATGACTGTCCAAGCATATGCCCTCTCGGTAACTGTATCATTGATGTGATAGTCCTTCATAGTGGGATGTCGAGCAACAACATTGAGGACATCACAGCTCAGATTGCCCCAAAGCAGTCCATAGGCATCTGCCTCTAGTCCCGGCCAGATTATCGATTCATAGTTCAAATAGCTAAAGGCTTTGTGGAAAGTGAGCAGACCTCCTCCACCGAGCCAGAACTCCTTAACCAGCTTCGTGACACTTGCTCTCGGGAGATTATTGACCAAGAGGAAGACATCGTAGTTGGCTGTGACAAGCTCGTGATCGAGAATGTCTTGAGTCGTGACTAATGTAACATCATGGCCGGCTCCCTCCAGTAGGTTCTGAACCGCGCTGATATTGTTTGAGAGGCCTGAGAGCGCAGGAGATGCGCCCGCCTCAATGGGTGCCGTGGTGTTATCCTCATCATAGATTGCTACTCTCGCACTGTGCGCTCCAACCTGCGATGGAATTGCGAAATCGATTGGTATCACATCGGACCTCACAGCAGTGAGAGCCACTGGTGTTATCATTAGACTTGCCAAGAATAATGCAACTAGAAATGTCGGTAGTGCACGTTTCATTTCCTCCACCTCTTGCATCGAGCCGCACATTTGGCAATATAAAGTCACTAGGAGAATAGTCCGCCTTTCAAGAAACGCTCGATTTTTCGAGGCAACTCTGTCGGAGTAACATATTTGTGCTTGACAGGAGGTACCGTAGGCACCCAACTCGGGAGACTCAGTGAGTCCGCCGTACATTTAGCTTTGACTGAGGTCGGGAATGCAATGGAAGAAGAATGTGCACAGTGGGAACGCCTCGCTGGCGAGTTCGCAGATAGCGAGAATTTCTACCAAGCAGCCAACCAGTACAAACAAGCTGCAGGATGCTATCTCGACAGAGTTATTGATATGACGCGCAAGGCAGCAGAGTATTATCACATGTATGCAGAGGAGAAAGTCTCTGCGGATGACAACAAAGCGGCGGCTACCGGATACTTCGAAGCTGCTACACAGTACAAGCAAGTGAGTGAATTTGATACTGCCTTGACGCTTTTCGAGAACGCGGCGGAATACGCCCTCAAGGAAGAACTAACTGAAACTGCCGCTCAAGCATACCTCTGGGCAGCGTTTGCATGTCATAAGCTTGGAAACAGCGAATATTTCCTGACGTGTGCTGAAAACATGGGCAATCTGTACGACAAGGCTGCGGAGAAAGCGGTAAAGGAAGGTAAGCCCCAGAGCGCGGTCATAGATCTTTCATTGGCGGCTATGGGATTAGCAACCATTGAGAAACCTGCGGAAGCAAAAGATAGAATAGAGAAGGCGCGTCGCGCAGTCGAGAAGACAAGAGGAGAATGGCTCGAAACTCTTGTTTCATTTGTCGAAGCACTAACGGCAAATGAACTTGATGACGCTGATGACCATCTCAAGGCCTTCAAAGGTCAAGAGACCATTCAGGAACTCATGGGTGCCTGCCTAGATATCCTCCAAGAGAACCAGAAGAAACAGCGTGGAGGAAAGTGAGCCATTTAGGCAACTCTTACCGTTGACGACTTCACTATTTCCTCGCCAACTCTACTATCAACAGCTTTTACGGTTACCACTTCATCTCCTATAGAGACCCCTCTGACAAATAGCTGGAATCTCATTCTCTCGCGGGGGCCAATAAATTGAATTGTTTTCTCACTGCTACCCAACGATATCTCTAGGCCGTCTGACAACTCGACTCTGACCTTTATGTTGTCTGCTGGTCCATCACCTTCATTCACAAACTCAACATCAAAGATGGATTCATCACCCAATGCACAGGACAGGCGCTCAGGTGTGAGATTCATCTTCAAATCCGATGGAGCCCGTGCGATGCGGAAGTCGATTGTGTTGCTGAATTTATGAACCAATACGCTTTGTCCTTCGAGTGTCATATTGAAAGGTCCCACTGATCCATCGCCACTCAGAACAGGAAGAACCTCGAGAAGCCAGGAGTCTTCCTTACTAGGCCGAGGCTCAATGTTTGGTTCCTTTGTGAATTTCAAACTCTTTGATAGCGTATATCTGCTATCTACCACCGTAACCGGAACAGGGCATTTGTATCGCAGCTCGAACTCAAGAGGAGTCTTGACACTGATCTCATTCTGAGTGGCTCCAGCCCATTCAATCACAACCTCTGTCTTTTGAGCTAGCTTTACAGATTCTGCAACAAACTTGACCAGTTCTTCTTCTGCTGGCCTTGGCTTAGCTGCGCTAATTGCTTTCCCCAATAGTTTGTCAGATGGCGAAGCGCCCTCAAAAAGAACCTGTGTCGATAGTTGAGCGAAACTAAACATGGCTTCCTTCACTTGCGACCCTGCAAATCGCTTCTCAGCTTTTCGCGTGAGATTGATAGCGGTGCTGAAGTTTCTTGCCGCCAGATAGCATATGATCGCTACTGCAAGTGCTCTCAGCGAACCTTTATTCTTCTTCACCCTAAAGAGGTGGTCAGAGGCCTCAGACAGAAGTGCGCCCCCTTCATCAAATCGGCCATCTGAAAGAAGTGCGTTAGCAGCCTCCATCTTCATATCAGCGGCTCGTGAATGATCATTGGCAATGAGGGCACAATTAGCTGCTTCTCTGAAGTATTTCACGGCAAAATCGATTTCACGTTCCTCAAAGAACAAGCATGCAGCTTTCTCATACTCTGTGCTGGCATAGTCGGGGTAATCATCCTCTAGCTCCTTCAGCGCGTTCTCAACATGTTTCTTGGCTTTCTTCAGCGGATCTCTCCTGAGGAATCTTGACATCATATATCGCCTCTATGTATCCGGTAGGTTAGTATAGAACCTGTTGGTCCATGCTTTATCGATTTCGGCGGATGTGAATTTCGTTGACTGATGTATTTCATTATTGGACCGACCCCGAAAAAGACCAGTTCGATGTTGAAATTGAGACCTGTACAAAATCTGATGACTACTATCAGATAACGATAGGCGATGAGGTTGTTAGGGCTGCGGGAGGCGGGCAGGCTGGCGATAGAGGAGAGATTCTAGTTGGTGAATGCGTTTCGAAGTTCAATGATACTGCTAGAATCAATGGAAGATTGGTGCTCATAGCTGATTCGCCCATTGACCCAGGAACGACTGCTGCTCTCCACATTGATATGACTTGGCGTAAAGCAATGATGAGGAATCATACTGGTGAACATCTGTTCGTGGCGGCAATAAAGAAGAATCATCCGAAAATCGAGCTTGGCTATATTTGGATAGATGGAAACCGAGGCACCGTTGATCTTGAGGGGGGAGAACTTGGATTTGATGATCTGATTGAAGCTGAACTCGATGTGCAGCAACTGATTGAGAGAAATGTTCCTGTGGAAACCAAGCTGGTCAAAGCATCAGAAGTCAGATCAGAAGTCAGGGCACGTGAGGGATTGACAGACAAGCACGAAATGATGAGAATAGTGAGCATAGGAGAACATGACAGCTCCGCTTGTTCGGGAATACATGCAACCAATACGCGTGATATTGAATTCTTCAAGGTCATTGATTTCAAGAAGAAGGACAACGTTACCAGAGTGACATTTGTTTCTGGACCAAAGGCCAAGGAGGCCATGGTATCGACATACAATGAAGTGCTTGGTCGCAAACATAGCTATCCCTTTGAGATGGAGCAAGTTGGCGATGTCCTTGATAAAGCGAAGTCTGCAGCCGCAGATCAGAATCTACTCAAGGAAAGAGTTGTCAAGCTAATCTCAGAAGGAATCACATCTGAAGATATTGGGGGCATCACCCTTATTCACGAATACATTCCCGGATTGGGTTCGAAAGAGATTAAGAGTATCCTAAAGAAGATCAAGCTTTCAGGTCCCGCAGCAATTCTGCTCTTCATTCCAAGCGAAAAACCGACTTTGACCTTTAGCACAAACGAAATGCCATTGGAAGCAAGAGAATACATAGCTCCCATTGTAGAAAAGATGGGTGGAAGAGGTGGAGGGAGTCACGATGTCTATACTGGTGGCTTCTCTGAAACAAGTGCCCCTCTTGAGATGTATTCGGGAATTTTGAACAGCCTTCGCAATAGACTGTGTGCATAGATCTAGATTAGAAACGAATAGTCTCGGTGGAGCCTCCCCATAATATCATTGTTCGTGACAGAGCATGATTGGATTGGAGAATGAACTTAGCAAAGCAGTAGACTATCATGCAAGGTCCATACTCTCGGTCAGGGGCTTGGCTATGGTGGTCTCTCAGGTCATCAATTC
>JBHLPF010000096.1:0-4067 GCA_048939765.1 Promethearchaeota archaeon | reverse complement strand
CTTGAAAGAGATGCGATTTTCAACATGAGGAGGAAACTCCTAAGGTTCGTGCTTCCGGTTGATTCCGTTCAGAACAAACCAACAAGGATAGTTGAAGTTCTTCGGATTCTGGCTCTCTCATCGAGTCCCATCACCCTCAATGTGCAAGTCGATGAGATATCTCACCCTGAACTCCATTCCGTGGGGGGTCTATTGCCTTGCGGTCCGACAATCAAAGTCAGTGATATCGAAATTCTATCCGAACCTGAAATCAGCAAGGTGGCTCAACGTGTTACTGAGATGGACATACCAACCACTGAAGCGATATGGAACCTGTTGAATTTTGACTATTCTCTCGACCAAATTGCCCGTCTAATGTCAGTCGGCCTCTTGGGCTCCGTTGGTCATAGAAGAATGATGCCTCTACGAAGCGCCTACAAGGCAGCCATTGATTCAATCATCAGCCGTTGCATCATTGAACTAGCCGATTGTTCTCGAGCGAATGAATCGAAGATCTATATGTCGACATTGTTTGGTGATAGTTTCACAGTGCTATCCGTGCCTGGGGAACCAAGAGTGGACTATCTTAGAACTGAAAAGAGGCAGGATGGACTTACATGCACAAGCAGTCTGGATGTTCTTCGTTGTCCATCGGCCGACTCCAAGACATCTGTTCATGCTGACAATGCCCGGTTTTCAACTTACCATACAATGGCCACTGAGAGGCAGGGCTCACACCATATCATATTCCATTTCTCTCGCAGTGCCAGAAACAATTCTCTCGGCCCTTGGATTACAAGAGCTGGAGTGAAGGAAGCACTCCTATCCACTCCTGTAGCTATGGAAGACACGGGTAATGCTCTGGCAGTGCTTGATTCTGTCCTCCGACCAGAACTAGGGAGATGGGCTTCGAACAGTCCTTTGCTCGACCTAATCGAATTAGAGGAAGCAGCTCATCCCCTAGTTCACACTGCGACATAGAAGTGAAAAAAAAGAGAAGGATAGGGGCTGAGCCCCTAAATTTGTTCTTTGGCTTCTTTTCGAGAGGCGCCCTTGTACATTAAGACCAGTCCTAGAATAGCCATCAGGCTTCCGCCAGCAAGACCAGCACCTACAAACATCTCTAGCATGAATGCTACTGCTAGAAGCGCGGCTCCTCCAAGAAGGAGCAAGAGACCAAAACCCAATCCTGCTGCACGAAATGCCATAGACCTGGGATATTTGCTCTCGATAACATATCCAGTTGAGGCAGCCACAGATGCCTTGTACTTGCTGTTGCCGTACTTATACTCCAATTCCCAGACCGGCACATGTACGAGGAAGGTTTCACCTACGGTATTGGTATCATCGCGTTCCTCAATCTTGTCTACTTCGGACATGATTAGAGCAGTCTGCCTATCATAGGCCATCTGCTTTGCAAGGTTTTTCGCCTCGTCTTCACCGATGTTGCTGTGGAGGACCTTTCCATCGTACTCCTCAGCGTGTGCGTGGCTAAAGAACTCCTTCGCTCTAGTTGGGATGGGATGCCTCTTGACATCTTCATCAAGGTCCTTCACGCCAGGAATGCTAATCTCATGTCTTCTTGTGAACTGCCCTGACTCTGGCTTCCAGAAGTAGTCAATTCGTTTGTAGGCACCTCTTCGCTGAGGCCACTCGTCATAGAAGTTTGCATCTCTGCCGAGACCTCGATAGGTCGAGTGAGAGTCTACTCTGCTAATCCAGAAGGGATACCAGTACTGCTGATACTGAACGAATCTGGCTTTGGCTGGCAAATCAGCAGGTGCGCCTAGCTGTTTGGAGACCCAATCCAATAATGTAGTCTGAGCCTCTCCTTGATCAAAATGGACGCGTATCATGTAGTGGTCAGTGAATTTCGCTCCCTCGGTTGTCTGTGCCGTACCGCAATACGGACAAACCAAGAGGACATCTCCAGGACCAGCTTCAAAATCGGCATCACAAAATGCACATCTTGCCATCTTGATCACCCCTTTTTCTCCCGCTGTGTCATAATCAGCACTCGGAACCCAGCTATTGCCATAATCCATCCAACCACAGCAGCAAGTCCTCCTCCAAGTAGGAGGGCAGTTTCCGGTTCAGCCAGCATCGCTTGAGTGTATGCAAGCTCTCCGCCGATTAGCGCCAGCACGATTCCGATAAGGCCCACAAGAGTCCACATCGCGCGCTGTGCTTTTGTGATTGGAATCTCTCCTAGAACGACCTTTCCAGAATGTCCATCTAGCGCAGCCTTGTACAGGTCGCCTTCGAATTTGTAGCGTACCAGAGCAAAGGGTGCTTGAAGATAAGTGGTGCCACGGACTTCAGTGTTTGTTCTGCAGTCAAATAGCTCAGTGAGACTACCCGCAGCCTGGGATCTATGACGATCCGCAACTCGACCATGAATGGTCTTTTCGAACTCCTCCTCACCTATCTCGGCATTCAGAAGGGTCAGTTCTGTTTCCTCATTATTCGCAAAGGACCTAAGATCCTTAATCTTCTCAAAATTGTATGGCTCCGTTTTCTTGAGATCCACCTTTTCCAGGTACTCTTCAAGTCCATAGAACCTGGCTCCTTTCCTTGCCAGTAATCGCTCATCTGTGTCAGTATGAATCTCATCCTGCACAGGGACATAGCCGGTTTCATAGTCCGTGTAGGTCTCAGTTCTCGTATTGCCCTCAGAGTCGCGAACAGTTCTTGTTTTCTGAACTGGAACCTGTACGGTCTTGTATCCTTTGTACCATGAGTCGGCTTTGGCCTTAGTCGTCCAGACAGGCACGAAAAGTAGCTTGTTCTCGACGACCTGAACCTTCTGAACAAGGGACTTGTTCATGCCCTTGTTCTTGTCAAGGAATTCCCGGAAGCCACTTAGACGCTCATCAAGGTCTACACCGGACTCCATGAGATGGTCGCCAATGGCCTTCCCTTCGATCGTGGTCGTGCTACCGCAGTAAGTGCAGGTTATCACGACATCATCAGGGCCGGTCTTGACGTTGCCGCTGCAGACTGGACACTTGAATACGTCCACTGCTTGTGCTTCAGAACTCATTGTACACTCTCCTCGAAGTTTTCTGGGGGGACATGCGTTCTGATGGCATTTAAGACTTCGTCAGGTATAGAGAAGAAATGCTTTACGCGGGTCTAAACAATCTACCGCAGTTCTGGCATTTTGTTGAATCAGCAAAGCTGCCTTTCACCTCTTCTGCAAGATACGTATACCGTGCTTTGCAGTATGGACATGTTAGCACCATCTTCTCTGAACCATAGTCGATTTTCCAATTGTTATCGATTGCAAGCTTCCTTACATATAATGTGAAATCCCGTTCGGCTGCTTGAAGGGCTCTATCCTCCATTCGAACACCGCCCGTCGCGATGCACCATATTGTTGCCGAGTTGGTCGCTGCCTCATAGTCCAAGACGATTGCCAATGTCAGTTCCCCAGGCTTTCTCTGGAAGAATGGATCATGAAGAAGGACTCCGAACACTATGGAGGCAGCCCTCTTTACTCGTTTGAATAAGTTGGCATAGGACTCCTCAAGAAACTCAAGAAGTATTTCGATGTTGAGATTCTTCAGCATGAAATTCTGCATGCGAAATCATCCCCTCGTCCAGGAGATTACGCAACCACTACATAAATCTGAGCAAATCAATGGACAACCGAAGTCACTTGGAATTCCTTAGCACAATTGTGACATACAACAGTTGTCACGTCCTGTTGGCTGAGCTCAATTCTGTAAACGTACGTTGCTCCACAATAAGGACAGTCCTGAATGGTTCTGTCATTGCGTCTATAGTTCCATTGATTGTTATTTGCTGGACCCAGGATTTCGTTAGCCAGTTTTGCCTCTCTATCTTCATGTAGTGAGCTCTCGAATGTTAGAATGGCCTCTTTGCGTACCGGATTATACTCCACCACAATTGTCAACCTGATGAAATCAACATTCGAATCTTTCGCAGGCATTCGATGAATAAAGACACCGAACCTAATCGACTCAAATCGACTGATTCTCTTGAATGTGCTGGAGAAGTTCTTTGAGAGATGACTAAGTAGAAGGTCGATATCTGGGTCTTCGATGATGTAGCTTCTCAAGAAT
>JBHLPF010000023.1:19234-59258 GCA_048939765.1 Promethearchaeota archaeon | reverse complement strand
TCATAGCTGAAGAAACGGATATTCTAGGTGGAATTCATATCGACAATGATGATGGATGTGTCGCTGCAGGTACTACATTATCCGCAGATTACATCACCAAATCAGCATTTCAAGATGAGCTGCTCGGTTCCAGAGATGGATTCATTCTGAAGATTGATAGGCAGCTGGATGAACAGGCGCCTCTAATCGACTTTCAAAACATAGTGAATAATTCAGTCTACAAGTCGGGTCAGAGAATCGAGATTGTGCCTATTGATGATCTCAGTGAAGTAATGCAGGTTCAATATAGTTGGGATGGAAGCGGCTTTTCGGTTCTGCAAAGGCCTTATGAGTTGAATTTGATACCGAATGATATAGAACACATTTTGATGGTCAGAGCAGAAGACTATGCAAGGAACTCTGGTAACCTTACCCTAATGATAACAACTGACGACACAGGTCCGAGTATCATTTCTCCTGGAGATCTCCTACTGAGCGTATCTGAGAATGAGCTGCCGGCAGTAGCGAATATTCAATGGACTTTACAAGATATGCATCCCAATATGTACGAAGTCTACCGAGATGGTGTAGTGATTGAATCGGGTACCTGGGGCTCTGATTTGCCCATTACATTGACTGCTAGCTTGCACACAGAAGGTATCTACAATTTCACAATCTTGGCCAATGATACAGCAGGGAATCAAGTTTCTGACACAATTCATGTCACTGTAGAGCTGCCAAATGGTCCCTTTGGACTTCCACTTGATATGACTCAAATTCTTATCCTTGGAGTCACTGCTGTGGCTGGCGTTGTACTTGTCTTGGTTGTTGCGAAGACTAGACCTAGAAATGCATAGGAAATATGCTAATGGAGGATGCATTGAGTAGAGAACCCCAAGAGGGGCTCTCAAGTTATACTACTCAATTAGCTGGTCAAGAACCTCAAGAAGCTCAACGACTTTGAGCTTTGATCCTACATGAGAGAGATCATTGCCGGTTTCTTCCTCTTCCTGCTTCAATGATTTAATTCCGTCATTGAAGTTGGTTATGCAGAAAGGACATGATGTCATGAGCACATCAGCTCCTGTAGAGGCTGCCTCCTTCAAACGCTCTTTTGCGGTTGATAGAGCCATGTCTGGGAACTGAGCTTTGACTCCCCCACCAGCACCGCAACAGAAGCTATCTCCCTTAATACGGTACATCTCTCGCAGTTCGAGACCGGGAATCGCTCGAAGAACCTCGCGTGGCACCTCATGATAGTCTGCTTCAGCCTTCTTGGCACCTCTCTCGTCCATGAGCCAGTTGTCCGAGTTTGCGAGAATCTCCTTCTTGATTGCTAGACCAACATGCCGAATGCTGTGACATGGATCATGCCAGGTGACTTTCTCAGCATACTCCTTGTCTATCTTGAGCTTGCCTTCCTGAAGCAACTCATAGACCAGATCAACAGTATGTTTCACCTTGAAGGGCAGAGGTTTTCCGCTCATATTCGGATAGTCATTGCGAATGGTTTTGTAGCATCCCGCGCAAGAGAACACCAATAGGTCAAAGTCCTTGAAGAGTTCCAAGTTTCTTTCCATGACCTCCCTAAAGACGTCTCTCTGACCTGTCCTAAGAATTGGGGACCCGCAGCAGACTTCATCTGAAAGGACTGTGAAATCAACACCCAGTTTCTTCAAGATGGAAGCTGTATGATCTGCCACATGCTGCTGCCTGTATGCTCCTGTGCATCCAACAAAATAAGCAACCTTGGCATCCTTCCTATCCACCTCTCCACTAAACCACTTGGTTCGCTCCTCGAATGGTTCCTTGTAGGGGTTCTTCATCTCCTCATTAGCAACCCTCTCACCGAAGATCTTGTGCTTGTCCAGTGGTTCCACGCCTGCCTCAATGACCGCGGCCCTGAGTGCTTCAGTGACGTGGACTGTGTCAATGTAGTTGGGGCATTGCGTTTCGCACATGCCGCAAGTCGTGCACGCCTCAGCTACCTCGAGTAGTTCCTTGCTGGCTGGCAATTCGCCGTTCAAAAACGCCCGGGCCATCCATTGCTTACCGGAGTTGAAGTAGCCCTCCCATCCGAAGTAGATCCCTGCAGGACATCCTTGGAGCATTCCAGTGTATTCCTCGGTTTCACCCTCTTTGTCAGGCTCGCCGCTGTATGCATACTGACAGGCTCGACAGTGAATACATCTTGCGTTAATCTTGCGAAGTTCTTCTAGCGTTACCATGTCCATCTTCCTCCTCTGTTTCTCCTTACATTAAAGGTGTTACGTTGCGTAACTTTTTTCGCCCCCCAGATTTCACTCCTCAAAGGGATTTGGCAAGTCGGTTACAGATTCCCATGGGATTGCCAACCGCCCTGGATGCAGGATTAGATTCGGGTCCAGGACTTTCCTAAACCTCACCAGCATCTTGTAGTATTGCTTCGTTTTGCTGAAGGTCTGTGGAGCATGGACGAATGGATCAGGACGATAATTGAGCCATCCCTGCTTCAGGAAACTCCTCGTTGTTTCTAGGTTGAACTCTCGAATCTTGTCCATAATGCCGTCCTCCGTGATGTCGAAGCAAAGGATAGGCATGACAATTGCCTGTCGAGCGTGGTCAATGGATGCAACCCACATAGTCGGTGGAAAGCCGTAGTTCTCCATAGCTGCGCAGTATTCATCCATCATCTTGCTGCTCTCTAGCCATGGACAGTACCACGTGATGAACAGGAATCCGGCTTGCCAGAGCGAGTACGGAATGGCAATCTTGTTGGGCTTCTTGAGCCTTGAAGCTACCTGCTTTGGGTGCAGGTCCTGCTTAGGAGTCTTTCTCGAGTTCTTCACCTCGTAGTCCTTATAGACCTCATCAATCTTCTTCAGCGTGAAATCGAGTTCCTCCTTGCTCCATGCCCAGCACTCATAGTTCATCCACTTCCTATCGATTCCAATGCTCTTGTAGAAATCATATTCCGTTGGCACATTGGTCTTCGGCCAACGAGTCATGACCAATTCATAATTCCCGCCTTGTACCATAACCGTGCGCTCACCAACTCCCATTTCATGCTTGGATATCTCCCACGCGGGTCTGACGACGTCGTCCCAGGTTTCTCCTCCGTAGGCGACGACCGTCTTGTAATGAGGATGAGGCACCATCTTAATTGCGCACTTCGTTATGATACCCATCGATCCTTGAGACCCCAGGAAAAGTCCATCTGGGTTTGGACCTACGCCCCAGCGATAGAATGGCTTCGCACCAGGGAGCGCCCATGAGCCAGTGTGGAATATCTCACCAGTAGGCAGGACAATCTCCATCCCCATGATCATGTCTGCCTGTGGACCGTATACTCCGGTCACAAGCGAGAAACCTCTCTCAATGGCATCTCCCAATACAGTTGCTGCTGGTGGAGCACCATCCGGAATGGGTGGCGCCCAGTCAGGATAATTGGTCTTGAAAATCCTCCACGCATCGCCCGACTTGACGCCTGGCTCCACAATCATGACTCGGTTCTCGGTGTCAACCTCCATCTTGTCCATCCTAGTCATGTCCATTAGAATTCCGCCTGGCTCGATCGCAGGCAATGCAAATCCTCCACTGAGTCCTCCTGCAGCAGGCGTAACAGGACTAAGGTTCTCGTTTGCCACCACGAGTACCTTTGAAACCTCTTCCGGGTTTGCAGGTCGGACAACGACCTCGGGTACCACGGCTTCTAGACCCATGATTCCCTTGGCCATATAGCTGTGACGAAGCGGTTCGCTCGTCGTGACGTATTCATCGCCACATATTGCTACGAGCTTCTTGACCACTTCATCGGTGACCTTGTTGTAGTTACTCACTCGATGATCCTCCATCATCAGTCAGAATGACTGAAGGGTAATTTGTCTAAAGCGATACCTCGCTGGAAAAGACCCTCATAAATAGGCATCGACTGCTCTTGTGAGATAGATGTCATCCTTGTCAGTCTGTGGAATCTCTCCGAGTTGTAACTGGACAAGCTCATGGAATCCTTCCATCTCCATGAATTCTCTTTGCCATATCCTAATGCTTAAACAGCAACACGTTCAGGTCGTACTTGAAATTCATTTTTCATGCATAAGTTGTGATAGAGGAATCGAGATTTGGACATACTATTGCTGGAGTCAGTAGGAATCATTGGTTTTGTTGCAGGAGTTGCAAGTGGGCTTTTAGGAATAGGCGGTGGAGCAATCAGAATACCGCTACTGAATATGATGGGGTTTGCCTTGATTTCAGCATTCGGGATGAATCTGTTGTCAATCCCAGTTTCAAGTCTGGTCGGTGCCAATTCCCAAAAACAAAACATAGACCTCAGGCTTGGGTTCTACATGATTCTTGGAGGGTCAATTGGTACGGTCCTAGGCACTCTTATAGCGTTCTCCATAGCTGCTTCACAACTCATACTAGCAGCTGTCTTCGTTCTGGCTTCACTCGTTTCCATCATAGGGTTGAACTTGAATCATATTTCCCCAAATGTATCCCAGCATCTCAGGCCGTCATTCACTGTTTTATCGTTCGGCTCGTTCTTTAGCAACACATTGACAGGCATGAGAGGAGGAAGTGAAGGATCTCTCTTTGTGCCAATCTTGAAGACCTTCAATGTTGAAATGCATAAGGCAATCGCCACGGCATTATTCGCTGCAATCTTCACATCGTTAGTAGGAATATTACTATACTGGAGCCAGGAACATCTCCTTCTACTCCAAGGCATCACAGTAATGGTTGGTTCTGGCATTGGCGCACTACTTGGAAGCAAAGTCTCCATCAAAACGAAACCAAAATGGTTGGAGTTGCTGTTCAGCATTGTGGTTATTGTGCTGGCAACACTACCTCTTCTGAAGATACTATTCACCTAGAGCCCATTATTTCTGAGAGCGTCACAAGAGCATTCTCATAACTGGGCATCGACTCAAATAGCCCGATGAGCGTTAGAGCGGTTGAGGCGATAGTGATTTCAGTAAGTTTCCCAAACGTGTGAAATAGGCTATTGCCGCGGGTTGAGATGTCTATGGATTCTCGCAGTCTATATCAGAAACTGAATGAGGACTTTGAGCTGGACAAGTGCAACGAAGGTACTTGGGGCTTTGACCTTGGAGACTACGCCACTGAGAGCTTCAAGAAGACGTACAAGGGCTTGGCCTTGGATAACGCGAAATCAATCAATAAGGTCTATACTGCAGTCTTTCCAAGCGACGAGATTGTCCGTCGTCTACTTGATTCGGGTGAAGAGGATATTCTCCTATTCACTCATCATCCAATGATTTGGGATATTAATGTCGATGGGCGTCCTTGGAGAAATATCCGACATGATTTTCTAAGTGAACTCAAAGAACAGAGAATCTCGTATTATGCCATCCATGTCCCTCTGGATAGGAATGGTCCGTATAGCACAACTGTTTCACTAGCCAAGGCCTTGGGGATTAATCCAGAACGATATTTCTTCGAGTACTTCGGATCTGAAGTTGGAGTTATGGGCAAGACAGATAGGCTCACTGTTTCAGAGCTTGCAGAAGTAGTCAAGACCGCGGTCGGTCACAGGGTGAAGGTATGGCGTTATGGGTCTGAGGAGATAAAGGATTCACAAGTTGCGCTAGTCGCAGGTGGTGGGGGGGAACCGGACATTGCGAGTGAAATCGCAGAGGCCGGACTGAATTTGTATGTTACAGGAATTACAAGAATGGTGGAGTCCTATGAACCATCGATTATATTCCATGACGTCTGTAAAGAGAACGAAATCAATGTGATAGGAGCCACCCACTACTCGACCGAGAAATTCGCGTGTATCGCGCTGGTCGATTATTTCTTGAATTTGGGTCTGGCCTGCGAGTTCATCGAAGGCAATCCTTCACTTGAGGACTTGGAGTGACTACTCTCCCGATTCGGTTGATTCTGTATCCTCTTCTCCTGGTGGTAGCAGGTCTTCAAGCTGGGCCTTGGTAAGCTTCTCGAGCTCTTCCATTCCCATTATCTCTTTAAGCTCATCAGGAAGCTTCTCAATGATCTCCGCCTTAGTCAGGCGCGTCTTAGGCTTGACTGAAGGTTCGTCAGCTATTTCCTCCTCAGTAGTGATGTCTTCATCTACTTCAGGGATTTCGTATTCTTCAACATCCATTGAAGCTGAAATATCAGTCCTTTCGTCTGCAATCTCGGAGAGGGATTTTTCTACTCTCCTACTTCGCATTGCTCCTGATGCTCTTGATAGACCTCTGGCCGCCTTTGAGGATGCATATGGGATAACAAGAAGGAACACCACGGGCAGAAGGACAATGACGCCCAGGGAATAGCTTCTGAGGAAGTCCATGGTGAGAACCGTGGTTCCAGCTAAGACGACCAGGAACATGAAGAATTTCATACGGATTGACGAACTCAGATTCTCAACGAGGTCCACACATTCTTGCTCTACGACTATTGGCGGCGTACCCAGGACAGCCATCTCGTGCAAACGCGTGAGTCCTTTGCTGATTTCTCTATATAGATTCACCACAACAATGACAATTGAGGAGATGTACGCCGCGAATATTGTCATCATTATGGTTGGTACCTGGAGTTCGCCCAAGTGAAACACATTATCCAATACATAGAATTTCAGCCACTCTATGTTTCGCCCCCAGTCGAATATCTGTGCGATGACGATTGGCACGAAAATCAAATGCCAGAGCCCAAGTATCATCCTTCTTCTGCTTATGTTCTGAGTAGCCAGAATCGAAGAGGACGCATCTCGATACAGCCATATCCCGTATAGTATCAGTGAGATTCCTAGTACCAATATGCTCTCAGCGACAGCCAGGCCATACTCTCCTGCCCCTGCTAATACATAAGAATGGAAAATTGTCAGACCAGCAAGAGCCACGACTCCTCCGTATAGATAGTCTAGTTTCCGCAAGCCTCTAAGGAGGTTCTCTTGAGACCCTCTTGTTATTGATAGGCCTGATGATATTCTAAAGTAGATGAGCAGTCCTAAGAAACTGATTAAGAACGAGATAGCAAATAGCGGTCCAAACGATTCAACGCTCAGTGCTATTTGAGGAACTGCGACAATGACTGGGACGGTCGCGAGACTCTGCGATAGAAATGAAACGCACTTGGCTCCCTCTGCTTCAATCACAATCTGCTCGTCACCATAACCTTGTGAAGCCACAACATAGGTTACGAAGTAGGTGCCACTCTGCTCTGCTTCTATAGGATGCTTTGGGATGTTCTGGAATGTAACTGTGATATCCAAGCCGGAAACAGGATTGCCATACTTATCAGCCACATCAATTGTGATGTTAAGCAACTCTCCCTGCTGAGGCACTTCTGGGAAGAATTTAACACTGATCTCCAGTTCAGCTAGAATCTCTACCGTTCCTCTAACTGTGGATTCCTCAGCTAAGTAAGGATGGCTGAGCATCAAAGTATAGTTGTAATCAGCAGCGGCCCAGCCTGCAGTTGATACTACTCTAGAGTAGGTTCCGTTGCCATGATCTGTGAGAACAAAGAATGAGTCATGAATGAGAACCGAAACCGAACCGCCATCCATCACATTGTCAAGCATGTCTCTCAAGTCCGTCCTGAACACTATGGAATCGGTTCCTTGTACGAATGTCGTATCCGCAATTGGTGATAGCACAGTGGCATTTGTATGACTCTTCACATCTATGAGTAGAGTAGTCGAGCTCGTGGGGATATGGGGTCCAGAGATTGTCACATTGAGCACATAGGTACTGGGAGTCAATTGCGGTATGAAGTCCCAGATTAGCTTGAAGTAGTCGGAGGTTCCTGATTTGTCATATTGTCCCCCAAAGTCGAGAATATAGTCATAATCGCCTATTGGATTGCCGTACTGATCTTCTACTGCAATTGTAAATGTGGCATTCTCGTAATTCAATATGACTAAGGGGTCAGTGTCCACTCTAACAATTGCGTCTCCTATTATATCGAAACTTCGAGTTAGCTGTTGTGTTTCCATGAATGCTCCGGAAACCGTTATCTGTGCACTGTATTCACCTAGTGGAAGGGCAGAAGTCGTGACATTTATCCCATAGGTGCCTATACTCGTTTCAGTTAGTGGGTAGGTTGTGCCATGTAGGTAGAGGGTCACCGTGGCACCCGTAATGTATGAAGTCGCGTTGTCTCGTACCTCCACCTTGAAGTTGATGGTGTCTCCCTGGGCGAATGTTGAACTTGGCAATGGTGTTATTATCTGCGCTGCGACAATTCCTTGCACGCCTATGCTCACATTGTGAGTAGTCCTCAGAATCAGGGCACTCTGGACGGTCAGGTTGAGCCAATAGCTTCCTGGTATGAAGCTTGGATCCACTTCCCATGAAATCTTGTGGGTCAGTGAAATCCCGGATTTGTTATAGACCCCAGCGAAGTCAAGATAGTAATCAAAGCCAGTCAGTGGGTTTCCATAAGTATCGGTGATTGTGAAATCAAATGTCACATTGTACTGGTTCAAAACTGGACTAGGTGTGATAGACAGGTCTACACTGGCATAACCCTTAACGTACAATTCCATAGAGAGCGACTGCGACAATAGGTAATCCTGTGATATTCCGATTGTCACATTGTATTGCCCTAGAGGAAGCCCTGCAGTCGGTATATCTCTAGAATAGATCCCCGCAGCTCCTTCCGTCAAAGTGTATATGCTCCCGCGGATTGTAGCGGTCACATAAGCCCCTGAGATGGAATAGCCTGCCAAATCGTCCAGCACGACTGTGAAGTTTATCTGGTCTCCTTGGAGGTATATTGACTGATTCACGGGAGAGGGTACGCTCGATAGAGGGTTTCCAATTACATCTACCCAGACTACATATTCAGTCAATGATAGAAATGGACCCGTTATTGTCATATTCAGTGGATAGGAACCCGGGTAAATATCGGGCTGGAAGTCCCAGAGAACCTCATAGTAATATGATGTGCCTGATTTAGCATAGGCGCCAGCGAGGACGAAGTTGTAGTCAAATTCATACAACGGGTTTCCATAGATGTCAACCACTCCGAACTCAAAGGTTGCATTTTGATGGTTGAACACTGAATCTGGAACATAGACATCAACAACAGCTTGTCCGTTAACGGTCAAATCAAGATACATGTCGTTTGCGAACAGGTAGGTATGCTCGACTAGAATGAGCAATGAGTAATTCGAAGGCGCATAGCCTGTTGTGTCCAAATCGACCCAATATGTGCCATCGCCGCCTGGAGTGAATAGGGCGCTCTTGGGACTCAGCATCGTTACTGTCGCATCAACCACTGGGACTCCTCGCCAATCCATCACGGTGACAGTCAGCCATGTCAAATCCCCTTGGCTCAATACCCATCCCATCGATGATTCTACCTCATTGTATGCAGCTGAATAAACAAACAGATCGTGAGCATCAGCCCTTGGCTCTCCAAAGGTGGCTCCGACATACACGATGAAGCTATGCTGACCAATCCCTAATGAGGCATTCAATTCTACTCTGAATTCTGCTCCTTCAATATTCGTGGCAGTATGATTGTTTCCATTGAGCTCAACTTCAACCCATGCTCCTTCGGGTTTAACACCGTACGAGTCATAAACAAAGATGGAAACAGTGAAGTTCTGGCCTCCTTCGACATCGGATTCATAAGCAACAGCAGGCGCCAGGGTCCCAGTCACCGCCATGTGATACTGGCCAAACTCTCTTCCTTCAACAAATGGATGCTGGATGAAGATGTCTGCTGTGTAGTTTCCAACTGGCATTGCAGCAATGCTATCCAGCAGATATTTACCCGGTAGAATTTCTACCAACGTGAAGTCAATTACCCCAAAGTCTACTGAAACAGTCGCACCATCAATCGGGTTTCCATATAAATCGGTGATATTTAGCCATGTCGTGAAGAACTGGTCCTGCAGTGTTTGTTCAGGGGAGTTTCGAAGGATTTCCAGAGTATCAGCCAAGACCGATATGGGTCTTGAATGACTTGTCCCAGTGGTTGCATATTCATGGTCAGCTGAGGCAAAAACGGTGTGACTTCCTGGAGCCAGTGTAATCCCTGAAATCGAAGTGAAATAAGAGCCTTCCACATAAAATGCGGGATAGTTTACACCCTCAAGCGTGACATTGACATCTGCATCTGTCACCTTGGCACCTAGGCTGTCTGTTACAGTTATGTTAATCTCAAGATCTCCTCCCTGCATCACTTCGGACTCGGTGAAGAGTGATATGCTCAGGGGCGATTCGACCCTCAAAGCATTCTCGAACTCTTGGACTACACCAACGTAGTACTCGTGGCTGACTGAGAGGGACAGATTTACCATCCCCATCGGCCAGTTCGGAGCAACGGTTGTGGTGTACAGTTCTGTAGACTCATCATAGACCATTCCCATTGTCTGCTCAGCACTACCACCACCAAATCGATATGAAGCCACAAGTGATGCTGAAGCATCATCCACTGGTTCGCCATACACATTCTGCACTGTGGCATTTGCCCATAGGCTGCTTCCCTGAATTGTTATGTTCGCTTCAATTTCGAAACTGACATCAAGCATATAGAGTAAGTCAATGTTGCGAATTATTCCCAGACTATTCCGAGTCTTGAAAATTGGGAATGCTAGTATGTCTTCTCCCGTTCCAACATCAATATCCCCAATGGTAGCCATATTGAAAGCAGTGCCTACATTTGCTCTGTAGTCAATTCTGCCATCAAAACCGATTGCGGTTAGGAAATCGTCCGATGTCGAGATGACAAACTCCATCTCGCCATCTCCATCGAAGTCAAGCACTATACCACTTCTTGGTACTGCCTCACTAACATACACCGACCATAATTTGACCGCTGTGGAGGCAAGCTCATGGAGCGTCGCGTTTCCGCTGTCATCAATATATGATAATTCATCGACCCCGTCATTATCAATGTCGTATGGAAGCGTCACTCTGATATGTTGACCTGTAAACGTGTAACTTGGTGAATCACCTACGCTGATGGTATTCTCGTCAACTAGACAGACATAATTCGTTGGCACATCTACAAGCCAACTCCGATAGGCCACCATCAGCTGCGCACTTGAGTGTGTAGAATTCTTGTAAACCTGAATACTGAATGGTTCGTCGTAAAAGGTTGAGCCTGGGGATGTGTAGTTGAGTGTCTCTAGGTATGTCACATTGTTGAGATGATAGAAGTCGAGTTCGTTGTTATATTCGCTGTTGTATTTCAATATGGCAAGCTGAGGGTTCGTATCGAACATGTTGATTGAAACATAATCCACGACTGCGGAAGTTTCTTTCAGAATCGCCTCGGACCACGAAGTGAAACCGCCATCTGCTCTAATGAGGAAGAAGCCAGTACTGTTTTGACCGATAAATGCCAGTTCATCAATAGCATCTCCATCATCGTCTACAATGATCATCGCATGGTCATATAATGCCGGATAGAGATTGAAGGTCGCATTCCTCCAGGACGTGAAAGTATCACCGTTAAACGCCCATATTCTGGTATGAGTATAGTTGCTACTGATGAGAATTGGGTCCAGTACATTGTCACCGTCGAACATTCCAGTGTATACTTCGAATGCCTCATCTGTCCCAGTAGTTGCGGTCAATGTGAACTCTCCAAGTTTATTGAAATCTGTGTCGAAGACCCTCAGGCTCGTGCTCCTCAGCTCGGAGTCCGAAACGACAGTGTAGATGCGGTCTTCACCAAGAGAGCTATTCCCCAAAGCCAAGATATGTCTCTGTGCCTGATCAAATGTAACGTTATATTGTGCTCCGGATGCAAGATGTCCTTCAACATTCATTGTATACGGATTCGTGGAATTGCCATATGAGTAGGTATTCAGATATGGGTCCACAACTTCAATGTAGTATTCGTAAGTGCCTGGCTGCAGGTCAGTTTGGAAGAAGATGTATTTCCCATTTTGAGCCTCTGTCATCTCATTGACTTGATACCCTGGGACCATGAGATCGACGGGACGAATGTAGACCAATGCTTCTTGCACGTACATCTCGTCTGTAGCGGTTAATTCCACCTTCAAGTACGGGTCATAGATAGTTGGATGCGTTGGATAAAGTGGGTCTAGTGTCACCTGTGGAGGGTCTGTATCACTGAGAAGGACATTGATTTGTCCATAGAGGGTCACGACGTCATCTCTGCCATCTCCGTTGATATCATAGGCAAGAATCTGTTCAAAGGGTGCAGGCAATCTTGGATCCTCATAGCCCGTTTCACCATTGGAGCCCCTATACAAAGCAAACTGCCCTCTCTCTCCCTCTATTGCGATGTCAGAGTGTGAGTCTGAATCGAGAAGGCCTACCGCGAATGCTCTCGAAGACATACTGATGCATGCTTCCGCTGATGTTCTCATGAGCTTTCCATCTGCACCATTGACTGTGAGCATACTGAAGTACTGTGCAGGGACGACCACCAGATCCTCTTGCGAGTCCATGTTGAAGTAGCCCGCCTTCACGTAGGAATCTCCATAGTACTTGTCATCTCTAAGCTCGAATCTTGGTGTCAGGTTCCCATGGAATCCGACCAGAACACTCTCCATAGGTTGATGCTCAAACATAGTCACTGCAAGATTATCGAAGTTCCCCTCATGATGGAATGAAACAATGTCAAAACCACGAATCATTTGAAGTGAATCGACAAAATCTATCACGGATCCATCTCCAGCTATGGTTCGAACATGCGTCCTTTCCATTCCTGATCCAACGTCGCTGATATATAGAACGGCAATCTCGCTCCCTGGATCGAGTGCAAAGTCGCCCACTACAGTCTTTACAAGTTCATCCGTACCAGTATTAGGGACAGTGAACCCTCCCATGAAAGCATCGGTATTCAGATCCTTCATCATGACCCTGATTCTATCATAGACCGCCACGTCGATTGAGGCGTCGCCATTGAAGTCCCCAACAACGATTCCTTGGGGATCCGGCACGCCGTCATAGTTGTACTCCGTTGCTGATCCTCCCCCATCAAAATCAACAACAACCAGGTTCATGTTCGTCATGTTGAACTTCATGAACAAGAACTCTGTATACCCATCCGAATCCACATCTGCCCCAGTAAGTGTGTAGAACATGGGGTCTCCCAGTCCAATGTTGACCGAGGCATCGATCAAATTCACGGGGTCTTTGAAGCGGAGGGTGTCATTGTAGATCCACGCCACTCCTCGCCCGTAAGTTGTGTTCCCAGTCGCGACTGACGGTACAAAATAGGGAAGATTGACTCTGATTAGATTGGACGCTGGTTCATATCGACCATCAACCCGATTGTTCGTATCAGTATATAGTTGCATAGCAACGTCCGATGAACATATAGGTACCAAAAGGAGGATTACAGCAATAAGCGGTAGTCCTATCCGTAACAACTCTCTTTGACCCGCTGTGCATTGTTTCACTGTGGGTCTGCGGCCGATCGGTATTCGGTTTGAATTCATCGAAATCACGTCAGATAGATGGGCGATTGATTCGAGATAGCATTCAATGGATGCGTATCCCGAAATGTGGCGTTTCAGGTGTCTACACATGACTCTAAGTTAATTTGAGGATTTGTAGCACATAGACTGTCGATAAATCGGTGAATTTTCCGCTAATTTGCAGACATGACTGGCACAACTGGGATATTACAATCCACTCAAGTATTCTGAACAATCTTGAAGCATATTTTACAAAATCAAGCATTATGGGCTCCAATTTCTTCTTCGCTTTTATAGTCTGCAAAATTGTCATTATATATCCTCTAGTGAAGTGCATGATGGTGATACAATTGGTAATGTTAGGCGCACGCCCACCAGAGTCTATTGAGCCCCCATTGGCACCACCCAATACAGTCCCTCCGCAAGTTGAGGAGTTGATTATGTGGGCCTTTGGAAAAGCGATCATTGAGTTCGAGGCTACGCTCTATCATAAGTTCCATCTGCTCTCAGGCGACATCGTTGTCGGAAGAAACGAGTTTAGATGGCACTTGCAAAACATGGAGGAGCGAGGCATCCTAGCATCAAGTGAGTACAAAGGGGTACCGTCTTGGAGCAGGCTCAAGTGATCTGACAATTATTGCAGAGAGGGAGTGGTGTTGCCGCACACCACTCTTCTACTTTTTTGGGTTCATCTGGAACTTCGAAAGTAGGTCTTTTTCCTTCTACATATCATAGCATTAATCTACTATTCCACGAACATAGTTTCGTTATGACCTGCGACAAATGCGGTACAATTGAACGGTACGGGAAACGAGTTCCTTCAGGCCGCATGCTTTGTATTGATTGCTGGAGGCTAAAAGGCGTCAAACCCAAGAAATCCAGAGATAAGGAAGATGATGAAACCGAGCAGGAATCATCCTAGAAGTGGTTTATCCAGTCAAAGATAAAAGGAACCTTTCTTTGACCGACTTCGAGCAACACCATGTTCTACACAAGGTGAGTAGTCTTGACTGAGGCACAAGTAGAAGACAAGAGGATCACCCTCGCAGAAGCAGCGAAAATGGTCCCTAATGGGTCGGAGATTTTCTGGGGTGGTTTTGGCTTTCAGAGAGCACCTATTGCTTTTGCACATGAGTTGACTAGACAGAAGAAGCGAAACCTCAACATCCAGACCTGTGGGTCAGAGGTCGATCTCGAAATAATGTGTGGCGCAGGAGTCGCAGACAAGTTCGAGATTGCATTCACTGCCATTGAGGCCCTAGGCTTGTCGAACAATGCCAGGCGACGAGTTGCAGAAGGCAGATTGCAGGTCGAGGACTATAGTAATCTGGCAATGGCCATGCGGTTTCTGGGTGGCTCACTCAATGTGCCATTCATGCCCATCAGAAGCTTGATGGGAACGGATATGGCAAATCTGGCTCGATTCAAGGGCGACAAGAAGCTGAAGATCATGGATTGCCCCTTTACTGGAGAGAAGATATGTCTGGTTCCTTCAGTAAAGCCCGATTTCAGTATAGTACACGTGCAGAGGGTGGACATGACGGGCAATGCGCAGATAGATGGCATTGTAGGGGAAGACATCGAGGGTTCAAGATGCGGAAAGAAGCTGATTGTTCTTGCCGAGGAACTCATAGATGAAGAGGAGATACGTACGAATCCTGACCAGACAAAGATCCCTGCTATGTATGTTGACCATGTTGTTATTTTGCCTTACACTGCTCACCCGATGATGTGCCACAACTACTATGACTATGACCTCGAACACTTGCAGATGTTTCACAAACTGACAAGGACAGAAGAGGGGTGGCAGGAATACTTGGACACATACATTCTAGGTGTTGAGAACCACGCTGAGTATCTTGAGAAGATAGGATGGGAGAATTTGAACAAGCTGAAGGCAAAGAAGCCTTGGGGTTACTAGGAGGGAGGTTGATGGTCGAATATAGCAAGATAGAGTTCTTGGTCGCTTGTGCATCAAGTCACGTAAGAGATGGTGAGGCAGTCTTTGGTGGTACTGGAATGCCTTTATTGGCCGCCCTGCTAGCAAAGGAAACTCATGCTCCAAATGCCAACCTTATTTCCGAGGCTGGTTTCATTGATGCTCGGCCAAGAGAGGTGCCTCTCTCAGTCGCTGACACTAGATATTACTACGGATGCTCAGCGGCCATTGGTCTCATCGAAACCTTGGGATTCATTCTTCAAGGTGGTCGCATTGATGTTGGGTTCTTGGGAGCTGCACAGATTGACGAGTACGGCAATCTGAATACAACCTATATCGGTCCGTTTGAGAAGCCTTTGGTGAAGCTTCCTGGTAGTGGGGGAGGAAATGACATCGCATCCTCAGCGAAGCGTCTCATCGTCATGATGACGCATGACAAGCGTAAATTTGTCAAGAAACTCGATTACTTCACAAGCCCGGGTCATATAGAAGGTCCTGGCTCACGTGAGAAATGGTCTATGGTAGGTGGCGGACCCGATGTGGTCATCACCGACATTTGTCAAATGGACTTTGATCCAGATACTCTGAAGATCCGACTAATGTCAGTTCATCCTGGATATACAGTTCAAGATGTTCTTGACAACATCATGTTCGATCTGATTGTACCCGATGACATTCCTACGACTAGCGAACCGACACAAGAACAGATTGATATTATGCACAAGCTAGACCCTAACGGAATCTACCTGGGAAAGGGCGGCTAATCTGTGAAAGAGTTCAGTCTGAGATCATTCGACGCAATCCTGTTCGATCTTGATTCTACACTCACTGATACGCAGTCATATCCGCTCAGGGCTAGCGAATGGTTGCTGGCAAAATACTCAGCCACTCCTGAGGAATTAATGGCGTCATATGTTATGACTCTGGTACGGAACTATCGCTTAGAATTGAAGGAAGTTGCAGAGAGTGGAAATTACCGTACGCCGGTTCAAGTTGTCAAGGATGCCATTCGTACTACATTAGTCGACCTGGACCTTGATTTCAGTGAAGATCTCCTGGAAGAAGCATCACAGATCTTCAAACGCTTGCACATGGACCTTTCAAGGAAGATGCCTGGTGTTGAATCTCTACTTGGATCACTTCAATCGTGCGGCATTAAGATGGGAGTCGTCACAAATTCCTTTGAGGGTCATGCAGAAAAAATCTTGAAGGCGCTTGAACTTGACCGATTCTTCTACGTGGTTGTTGATGGGAGTGATATACGTGCATTCAAGCCTGAGAGCGCGCCTTTCAAATATGCTCTTGATAAGTTGGGTGCCAAACCAGAAAGCTCAGTCATGATAGGTGATGAGTATTTCAATGACATGGTTGGCGCCAAGTCCATAGGCCTCAACACAGTCTGGGTCAACCACCGACAGCAGTCTATTAAGGAGATGCTGGAGAAATATGGGCAGTCAACTGCTCCAGACCTCATTGTTGATTCATTGTTGGAATTGGAGATCTATATCTGATACAAGACGAGCAACATCTATATTCGGAATGGAAGGTTCTAGAAGTCAGACTTGATAGGAGTCTCGACACCCTTGACTAGAGATGAAGAGAATGGCCCAATGAAAGCCCGGGCTGATCTTGTTGGCATTCTTCGAAGTGATCCTGATATAACTCAAGTTATCGTCACAATCATTGAAAATGAGCTGAAGGATCTCAAAGATAAAGAAGTTGTGAAGGAGATTTCAAATACTCTGAATGAGGCTGCTGCTCACTCTGGTGTCGAGTCAGAAGTCAAAGACAGCGTGCTTCACTGGTTGACTGAAACCAGTCCAGATGTCAGACAGATGATTCTTGTGAAGACTATTGAAGACCTTCTTGAAACCCCTGACTGCAAGGCTGCAACAATGGACGCTCTAGGAAGGCTTTCATCGAAAGAGAACGTAGACATGGTCTTTCAATGGGTGAATAGCAATATACTGACTCTGAATCAAGCGGTCTATGTTCTCCTATACCCAGACTCGTCTGAGGCCTTGAAGTAGTGATTTCTCTTAGATGTTGGGTAGAAACTTCCTAAGATGTTTCTTCCAATCCGGTCTTAGCTCCAATACTTTTCTGCCGCATTCTAGAGCTTCAGAGTTCTGTCCAAGCTGATGGTGAAGATTTGCCTTATCGAACCAGGCCTTGGCAAAATCCTGATTTAGCTCCACTGCCTTTTCAAACGCTTGAAGCGCTGATTCGTAATCATCAGTCGTTTCATATATTCTGGCTTGTCCAAACCAATCGTACTGCGTCATTTCATCTGGAGCAACCGGCATAGCATCTTCCACCTCAAAACGGGACTCTCAAGTGCTCCTAATAGATTCGTATCTAGATTCCTGTTGTGAATCGAAAGGCTTTATATCGTCACTAAGGGTTTCAGCGTGTCCATTCAAGAAAGAGGTGGGCTTTTGAGTTCAGCGAAGAAGATTCGTGTTCTGGTTGCAAAACCCGGGCTTGACGGTCATGACAGGGGCGCTAAAGTGGTTGCTCGGGCCCTTCGAGACGCTGGGATGGAAGTGATTTACACCGGACTCCGACAGACCCCTGAAATGATAGTTCGTGCCGCTATTGATGAAGCCGCAAACTGCATTGGATTGAGTATTCTCAGTGGAGCACATATGGCTCTATTCCCAAAGGTGTTGGAGCTACTCAAGCAGGAAGGAGCTGATGACATCCTCGTCGTGGGTGGTGGCATAATCCCTGAGGATGATGTGGCTGAGCTGAAGAAGGCAGGCATAGCGGAGATTTTTGGTCCTGGAACTCCACTTGATGAGATTACTGAGTACATCAAGACCAATGTGAAGCTATAGTCTGAAAAGTGAGGACGGCCAGTTTGTCAAAATCTGAGGTTGCCAAGGGAGTCCTCAAGGGAAAGAGACGTGCACTGGCACAGCTTATCACAATGATAGAAGATGAGGACCCAGCCGCCACAAAGGCTCTAGCAGAGCTCTACAAACACACCGGCGATGCGCATATCATTGGCATGACTGGTCCTCCTGGTTCAGGAAAGAGCACAATTGTGACCCGGTTAATAGCTGAATTCAGAAAGGCCAAGAAGACTGTTGGTGTCATTTGTGTGGACCCATCGAGTCCATTCTCTGGCGGTGCGCTACTTGGTGACCGTATTAGGATGCAGGAACACGCCGTGGATGACGATGTCTATGTAAGAAGCATGGGCACTCGTGGTCATCTGGGTGGACTGGCAAGAAGCACTTCGGATGCTGTGAGAGCTGTCGATGCTTTTGGTAAGGACGTCATCATTGTTGAAACCGTCGGTGCAGGGCAATCAGAAGTCGAGATCATTGAGATTGCTCATACTGTGATTGTCACCGATGTTCCCGGTAGTGGAGATGACATTCAGGCGATAAAAGCGGGTATAATGGAGATAGCCGATATCTTTGTCGTGAACAAGTCGGATTTGCCCGGTGCTGAAAAGAAGGTGTCAGAGATAGAAACCATGCTGGACTTGGATCAGCGAGAAAGAGCATGGAACCCACCAGTCATTCTTACAAACGCTAGGTCCGGTGAGGGCATCACCGAATTGGTTGAGAAGATTGGTGAGCATATTGAGTTCTTGAAGAAGTCAGGGCTCATGGAGAAAAAGGACCTCAAACGAAGTCAAGAAGAGCTTGAGGATCTTATGAGATACAGGCTGACGCGCAAGCTTCTCGACAGACTTAGGGGTGAGCCTGAGTATACTAAAGCCATAGATAGGATCGCTAAGAGGAACGAAGATCCATACACCGTGGCTGAGAGGCTTATTGCGGAATTCCTTGTAAAGAGTAGTAAAGAGTAGGTGTTCTATCATGGGAGAGAAGGAAGAGCTTCCCCATGCGCTAAAGCGATGGAAGGAGACTGTTGTCGATAAGACTGTGAGCAGATTCCCTGAACGTAAGAAGGAATTCATGACTGTTTCTGGAATCCCTGTGAAGAGAATCTATACGCCCTTGGACACTGCATCTATCGACTATCTAGAGGAATTGGGATTTCCTGGTGAATATCCATTTACTCGCGGGGTTCAGCCAACATCATACCGCGGACGGTTCTGGACCATGCGTCAATATAGCGGATTTGCTACTGCGAAAGAAACCAACGAACGGTTTCGCTTTCTCCTTGATCAAGGTCAGACCGGTCTCTCGATTGCATTTGACCTCCCTACGCAAATCGGATATGACTCTGACCATGAGCTAGCCAGAGGAGAAGTCGGGAAGGTTGGAGTCGCAATAAACTCACTAGCCGATATGGAGGTGCTCTTTGATGGAATCCCTCTTGAGAAAGTCAGTACATCAATGACCATAAACTCGCCAGCTGCTGTCTTGCTTGCCATGTATATTGCAGTAGGTGAGAAGCAAGGAGTGTCTATGGACAAGCTCAGAGGGACCCTACAGAATGATGTCCTGAAGGAATATGCGGCCCGTGGGACGTATATCTTTCCTCCTAAACCTTCGATGCGATTGATCACTGACACCTTCAAGTTCTGTTCCGAGAACATGCCTCTTTTCAACACTATCAGCATCTCAGGCTATCACATTCGGGAGGCTGGCTCTACTGCTGTACAAGAGGTTGCCTTTACTCTAGCAAATGGCATTGCATACGTGGATGCAGCGATAAAAGCAGGCCTAGACGTCGATTCCTTTGCCTCTCGGCTTTCATTCTTCTTCGGTTCAGCAAGCGAATTTTTCGAGGAGGTTGCTAAGTTCAGGGCTGCCCGCAGACTATGGGCTAAGATCATGAAGGAACGATTCGGAGCGAAAGACGACAAGTCATCAAGAATGAGATTTCACACTCAGACCGCAGGCTATACACTCACAGCACAACAGCCAGATAATAATGTGGTCCGCGTTACTCTTCAGGCACTTCAAGCAGTCCTTGGAGGCACACAGTCCTTGCACACCAATTCCCGGGATGAGGCTCTATCACTCCCAACAGAGGAGTCGGTTCAAATTGCTCTCAGGACCCAACAAATCATTGCGCACGAGACTGCAGTAGGTGATACGATTGATCCAATGGCAGGGTCATACTTTGTAGAGGCTTTAACAAGAGAGATTGAGGAACGTGCCATTGAGTACATCGAGAGGATAGATGAGATGGGCGGTGCTCCAGTGGCTATTGAGCAGGGATTCATTCAGCGGGAGATTCACAATAGCGCCTACAAGTATCAAAGAAGCATTGACTCAGGAGAGAGAATAGTTGTCGGTGTAAATGAGTTCACTGTTGAGGAGGAACAGCAATTTGACTATCTCCGAGTCAATCCAGCGGCCGAGGCGGAACAGGTCAGACAATTGAATGAGGTTCGAAGCAAGCGCGATCCATCAAAGGTCCGGGCTTCACTTGATGCATTGAGGGAAGGAGCTGAGGGTGATACCAATTTGGTTCCCCTGATTCTCGATGCAGTCAAGGTGTATGCCACATTAGGCGAGATATGCAGTGTGATGCGTGATGTATTTGGTGAGTACAAGGCGCCAGATATTCTTTAGGTGATGAGAAATGGCAGTTGAGAAGATTGAGCATATTGGTATTGCAGTCGAGAGCATTGAGACCGTGTTACCCTACTTTAAAGATGGGCTAGGTCTCGAGTATGGAGGCGAAGAAGTCATTGAAGAACAGAAGGTGCGCGTCGCCTTCCTTGGGATTGGAGAGAGCAGCATCGAGCTACTGGAGCCTATAGCCCAAGATAGTCCCATAGCCCGCTTTCTTGAAAAACGCGGTCCAGGCATACATCACATAGCAGTAAGAGTTGATGATATTGAAATGGCCCTACAACAACATGAGGAGAATGGCGCTCGCCTCATAGACCGTGAGCCCCGTCTTGGAGCTCACAATATGCGAATTGCATTCGTGCACCCCAAGTCCACAGGCGGTGTGCTTGTGGAACTCTGCCAGAAGCAGGATTAACGCGTAAGTATTTGCTCAATAGCGTCTGCCACTCTTATGGTGTCCTCTCTGGAAACCATCCTGTGAAGTACGATCCTAGTTCGATTTCCGTATCTTCCGTACACCTTGATGTCGTGCTTTGCTAGCTCCTGTGAAAGGCCCATTGTGTCGATGTCAAGGTCGTCCAACTCAAGAAAGAGGATGTTGGTATCAGGTTTCGCCAGACCCAGATTGGGTATTTTTGACAGACGCTCATAGAGCAGTTGAGCATTTGCGTGGTCATCCTTCAACCGATCGACCATCTTTTCAAGCGCGATGATACCCGGAGCCGCTATGACGCCAGCCTGGCGCATCCCTCCTCCGAGCTTCTTTCTAATCCTATGACCTTCATGTATGAAATCCTCAGTCCCAGCAACAATGGACCCGATGGGAGCGGAGAGTCCTTTACTCAAACATATCTGTACAGAGTCACAGTCTTCCACAAGTCTGTGTGCGGGGACTCCGAGAGCTACTGATGCATTGAAAAGACGCGCTCCATCGCAGTGCACTTTCAGACCATATTCTCTTGCCCTTTTTGTCAGTGCTCTCACTTGTTCAGGTGTAATTGTCGTCCCTCCAGCATAGTTGTGAGTGTTCTCAATGACCACCATTGATGTTTTGGCATAGTGAGCATCATCCTGGCTTATCACCGACTCAAGAGCCTCTGGGGTAATGTATCCCCTTATTCCATCCACTGGCTTTGGGTATAGACCTCCCAGTGATGACATGGCCCCGCCCTCAAAGAGGAATGTGTGAGAACTTCTCTCAACAACAATCTCGTCTCCTCTTCTTGTCTGTGCAAGTAGAGAGATAACATTTCCTTGAGTTCCTGACGTGACAAGGAGTGCCGCCTCTTTACCAAGAATCTTGGCGGCTTTGTCCTGCAACTCTTGGACGACCTCGTCCTCACCAATTACATCATCGCCGAATCTGTCCTCTTTATGAGCTCTGACGATGGCCTCAATCATCTCATCGGTTGGTTTTGTGACGGTGTCACTGCGAAGGTCAATGGGTTTCATAGTTCTGCATGTGATATGTGCGAAGTTTTAGCCTTCCGGTACATGCTTTATGCATAATGAACAAAGGCAGTTTTCCAGCCATCAGAGTTGCTTGGATTCTTAGGAGAGAATATTGTTGACCCAAGCTGCGAAGCTAGGATACATGGGCAAGCGTAGGCTCTTCAAGAAGGATGCTCGTATGTGGATCGCGGACAGATTGGAAAAGGAATTAGACATCACCTGATTCCTGTCAGAATCACAGCTGCATCTGAACCGGTGTAGTACAAACTGGTCCTGTATTGCTGGGAGAGTTAACATAGGTCGAAACCTCGTATGCCTCCATTCCATTGGGTTCATAGGGCAAGAGTAACTCCTTCAAGATCCCAGCATCCTGCAGGTCAGGGTCAAGCCAAGTGGATTCTTTCTCTCTCGGTAGAATAACTGGCATTCGATTATGTATTGGCTCAACTAGACTGTTGGGCGCGGTTGTGATGATTGAACAGCTCAAGACCGTCTTCTCTTGAGGCGATTTCCAGCGGCTGTATATTCCCGCAAAGGAGAAGATATCCCTCGACTCCAACCGAATATGCATAGGCTTCTTGACCTTTCCAACCCTCTGCCATTCATAGAAGCCGGTCGCTGGGATGAGGCATCTCTTCTTCTGGAATGAACTCTTGAAGACCCGACTTTCAGCCACTTTCTCAGCACGCGAGTTTATCATCTTGTAGCCAATCTTATCTTCCTTGGCCCAGACGGGTATGTAACCCCATCGCATCTCAACCATGCGGAGCTCTGGGTCTTGAATCACTGTTGCAATCTTCTGTCCAGGTGCGATATTGTATCGCGGGACAATATCGAAGTCAATGTCAGTGACCCCAAACCTCTCTTCAACTGCTGTCTTGTGACTAAGGAAATTGAAACGACCGCACATCCAGTGAACATTGCAGCCTACAGGTAAAAGGATTGAGTTTGGGGGTGCTTTTCAATGACTGAGAAGACAATTCTGTATGAGCGTATTGAGGAGCAGAGTTCCACTGAGAAGAGGACTCCATATTGGTACGTGTGGATGGTCTTATCCGGAGTGGAAAGGGATATTCTATAGCTCGAATCAGACCATGCTTCAGCAATATTTCACTTACTTTGATGTCGCTGAGATAAACAGCACATTCTATGGGCCTCCTAAAGAGTCGATAATCCAATATTTGATGGCTGCACTATCCGAAACCAAACATTTCACAGCAAAGATTCCACATCGAGTGACTCACGATAACAGATTGAACCTGCAGTCAGAGGCGGGCGCAATATTGACCGCCTTCTTTGACAGGATGCGACCCATGAGTCCGCGCTTAGCCGTCTTGCTCATTCAATTACCTCCGTGGGATATTTCCACCTTTGGAGATCTTGAAACATTCTTCTCTGCCCTAGACCTTGACTTTCGGTATGCAATAGAGTTTCGTCATGAGAGCTGGATTCATCCGAGAATCTGGCGATTACTTGAAGACTACCAAATTGCACATGTAATTGTTGATGAGCCGCGCCTTCCAATAAACACGAGAGTGACAACAGACTTTGTCTACGTTCGTCTCCATGGTCATGGGAGTAATCCTTGGTACAACTATCGATATTCCCATGATGAGTTGTTGGACTGGAAGGAGCGATTTATTCGTCTTCTTGATGAGAACGAAACTGTCTATTCTTTCTTCAACAATCATTTCTTTGGTTTCGGACCCGTAAATGCCTTACAGATGATAGAATTGATGAACCGCATCCGTCCAGTTCAGAAAGGTAAGCTTGAGCGAATGCTTCCCCAGCTTGCAATTAGTCAAACAACGCTGGATGAGTATTAGATAGAGCATCCAAAAAAGCCCCATTTTTAAGCGCTGGGGCTCAGAATACCTCACGGAGAACCTTCATCAACAGGTGCAGAGAGATGTTAGACCAGGATGAGATTCTGAGGTGTGCGGAGACCAAAATCTTGGCACCACGGTTGATCGTTTTGGACGAAGTGGGCTCTACGAATGCAGTCGCTAAGCAGCACGTGTTGGAAGGTGAGGGTGAGGGCTTAGTTGTCGTTGCGAATAAACAGACACAGGGTCGGGGCAGACACGACCGGGTTTGGGTTTCTCCCAAAGGCAGTCTATATCTATCAATTGTGTTGAAACCGCGGATCAATGAGTCCTTGAGTCCACTGCTTGGGCTTCTAATGGGATGTGCTTCTGCAACTGCTATAATGAAGCTGGGAGTTATTCCAGTGCGTCTGAAATGGCCAAATGATATCCTAGTAGGCCAAAGGAAGATTGGAGGAATTCTGAGCGAATTAGTTACACAAGGTGAACAGGTGAAGGGAGTCGTTCTGGGAGTCGGGATAAATCAAAATGTCACACGTGAAGACTTCCCTCCCGACGTACGAAATAGTATGACAACAATCTACGATGAGATTTGTTCGAATACGTCCCGCGAACATCTCGCATCACGCATCGTTGGTGAGATTGATAGAAGATTGATTGCAATCCGAGCAGCTCAATCCTTTACTCCAATGCTCATTGAGTATGTTGGTCTCTGTGACACACTTGGAAAAAGGGTTCGAGTTGAGCAGGATGCTGGCGCTATCGAAGGAGTAGCTGAGGATATCAATGAAACGGGGTCATTGATTGTGAATACAGGAGCAGGCACAGAGACCGTGGCTCTGGGTGATGTTGTGCATCTCGAATAATCGGAGGATAGACGTTGCCCCCATACGTTGTCAAAATTGATGCTAATCGACTGCAAGAGCTCAACGAGTTGTTATTCAAGAGTTCCCAAGTCACCAAAGCAAAGCCTACCAATCAATATGAGGCCTTTCGATTGAAGTGTGCTGGAGGAACCATTATTGGCTATACAAGTGGAAAAGTTGTGGCCTCAGGATTGCTCGCTGAATCCCTTCTCAAAGATACAGTCCTTGAAATGGAGGATCGCGATGGATTCGATATCGTAATTGGTTCCGACGAAGCTGGAAAAGGTGAGTGGCTAGGACCCCTTGTGGTTTCAGCAGTGGCTGTTTCTTCCAATCAATCCAGCATCTTGAGGGCACATGGAGTCATGGACAGTAAGGCTCTGTCTATTCAGAGAATCATGGATTTGGATCAACTGATCAAGATGAATAGCATGTTTCGATATATTGTCTTAATCTCGCCAGAAAAATTCAACACACGTTTAGCTGAGCTTCATGCTGAGGGCAAGAACCTCAATGACTTGCTAGCCTGGGCGCATTCTATTGCCATTTCCAATGTCTACAACGAGGTCGGACACTCTTCTGGAACAAGCATTCAGATCGTGGTTGATGAATTCGCACGAGAAAAAACCAGAGAACGGCTTGATCGAGTAATGAATCTTGAGCAAGTCCAGTTGGTGCAGCGTCACCAAGCAGAGGATGAGATTGCTGTAGCTGCAGCTAGTATTGCAGCTCGCGCGGCTAGAGAGATATGGATAGACGGCGCAAGAAGAAGCTTGAATATCGATCTTCGTGAGATAAGTAAGGAGGAAGCACGAACACATCCAGAGAATCATAGATTCGCAAAGGTTCAGTATCTTGGCAAATATAAGTGATGAAGTATGTGAATGTGTTCGGCTGGCATGCCATATAATGTAACAGCTGTCATATGCTACATATGCCAAATCTTCAGATAGCCAGTATTTCCCGATGACGAAACCTATCCAGATTGAGGTGGTCAAGATTGAGTCAGCAGCCCCGAAAATCACTTAATCTACTTGACAAGCTTCTGCCTGTCTGGATTATTCTGGCAATGGCCATTGGGCTCCTACTGGGCTATATCTTCCCCGGAATTGCTGACGCCTTGGATTTCTGGAGAATCGACACGGTTTCGTTCCCTA
Source organism: Promethearchaeota archaeon (assembly GCA_048939765.1). Lineage (GTDB taxonomy): Archaea > Asgardarchaeota > Thorarchaeia > Thorarchaeales > Thorarchaeaceae > SMTZ1-83. The sequence continues at coordinate 33,169 of JBHLPF010000023.1, read as the reverse complement.
TTGCTATCGGCCTAATTTGGATGATGTATCCTGTGCTTGCAAAGGTCAAGTACGAGGAACTAGGCAAGCTCCGCTCAGAGAAGAGAATGTTTGGAACCTCATTGGCACTAAATTGGCTCATAGGACCAATGTTGATGTTTACTCTAGCATGGATATTCCTCCCAGACCTGCCTGACTATCGAGTTGGCCTGATTCTTGTGGGGCTAGCCAGATGTATTGCCATGGTACTCATCTGGAACATGATGGCAGGAGGTTGCAGCGAGTCCTGTGCTGTCCTTGTCGCCATCAACTCGATCATGCAAATCCTTCTCTACAGTGTCGAGGCGTGGTTCTATATCGAGGTTCTGTCTGAGTTCATAGTGCCGGGATCAGGGTCAGTTGTTCCGATCTCTATCATAGATATCGCGAAAAGCGTCCTGATATTCCTCGGGATTCCACTGTTCGCAGGAATCATCACCCGTTTCACATTGATTCGAACCCGAAGCAAGGAATGGTATGACAATGAATTTGCTCCTCGACTTGGACCTACAGCTCTCATTGGTTTGCTTTTCACCGTCGTAGTGATGTTCCTCTATCAGGGAGAGAAGATACTTACGTTGCCCCTTGACGTCTTGAGAATCTCCTTGCCGCTGCTGTCGTACTTTATGCTGATGTTCTTTCTTTCATTTGGCATTTCTTATTTCTTGAAGTTCGGCTACGACAAGAACGTGACCGTGTCTTTCACTGCGGCTAGCAATAACTTTGAGCTAGCTATTGCTGTGGCAATAGGCGTATTCGGAATTGATTCTGGGCAAGCCCTTGCAGCGGTGGTCGGACCACTTATTGAGGTTCCAGTGTTGATAGCACTTGTCTATGTTGCCATTTGGTTAGGCAGGAAAGTCTATGGCCGATTGCCAGATGATCCTGCAGCATGCGAGTCCGACTCGTAGCGGAAACTCTACAGAACTCGCTTGGGGAACCAGAGTCTGAAGAGTGCACCCTTGGAGGGGACTCCTGGGACTCTATCGGAAACTTCTATCTTGCCACCATACTTGGTAAGGATCCGTTTGGCTTGATGGAGACCCAAGCCTCCATATCGCCTCTCCTGATCGAAGAGCACATCCTTCATTGAATCGAGTACACCTTCGCCATTGTCAGCGACTGAAACCTCAAAGCCACCACGTTCCTCTGTCAAAGTAACCCAGACGTGTTTCTCTTCTTCCGGATTGTGAATGATGGCGTTTTCAATCACATTCGTTAGGAGGTGTCCAAGATACTCATCTGCTACCACATGAGCCTCTGTGGCTCGACATTCAACCTCAATTATAGCATCTTCCTCCTTTGCTCGAAAAGCGTTCGTGGTTTCTTTCACTGCGTCATAGAGGGACATGATCTCCATTGGTGCTGACAGAAGCCCGCGTGTCGCATGTGCCTTATCGATTAAAGCCTCAGATGAATCGATCAGCTCTAGCACTCGCTCCAGTACAGAAATCGCATGTGGTCTCGTTTCATCGAACTGGAAGAGCTCAACAGCCATCTGCATTGCTTGAAGTCTGTTTCGCATGTCATGGCCTAACAAGTCCAGATAGAGCATAGACGTTTCTGCTGCAGTCTTCAGTTCTTGCTCAGCCTTTTCTTTCTCCAGTCCCGCAATAACACGGTCTGTGATGTCAACTATAGTTGCCTGAATGGCTATTCGATCCTGAAATTCGATTCTATCCCCAAGGACTTCGACCCAAACCATCTTTCCATCGCTGCGAATGACTCGGATTGTCAATGGCGCGTCTAGCAGAGGCGCTCCACCCAATGCTGCAGACATCATTTCAAGAACTGACTCAAAGTCCTCTGGATGGATGAACCCTTCAATCTGTTCCTGAGACAACGACTGTAGCTCCTCAACGGTGAATCCAGATATCCTCGCCAGAGCGTCGTTGGCAAATGCAATACGCAGCGGCAATCCTTCAACAATCATGATTCCAAGAGCAGATTGCTCCACAAGCTGGCGGTATTTTGCCTCACTGTCTCGAAGTGCCTTCTCAGACATCATCCGTCCAGTTATATCAATGTCCAATACCTGAATCGCAAGCCGTCCCTCATACTCTATCTGCCCCACGAAAGACTCCACCCATCGGATTTCGCCGTCTTCTCTGACATAGCGGAATCTATGACGCGGCGCGGGTGCGCGCCCAGCTCTGATATCCTCGTTTCTGCGGCGCAACTCTGCGCGATCAGCTGGATGGACGAGCTCCCAAACCTCGTCAGCCGTGAACTTGAGAATTTCATCAACCTTGTGTCCTAGGATTCTGGCAAAAGAGGGATTGGCATAGACATATCTTCCATCCTGAATAATAGCGAGTCCTTGGAGTGATTCCTCAGCCAGCCTTCTGTAACGCTCCTCAGACTCTCTGAGTTCCTTTTCCGTCTTAACTCTGTCAGTAACATCTACCACAGCAATCTGAATCGCAAAATCCCCTTCATACTCGACTCTGCGCCCCAGTAATTCAACCATTCGAATCTCACCACTAGGTCTTACGAGTCTGAATCCGAATGGATCATCGCCACCAGGATTGCCTTGCATCATACCACTGAATCGCTTCATTATCTCATTGAAGTCGTCTGGATGGATGACTCTTTGTATCTCATCTGGGGAGTATGCCACTATCTCTTCAGGTTCTACGTCAAGAATTCTAGCTAGAGCCGCATTAACGAATGCGATCTTAAGCGGTTCTCCTTGAATTATCGCTATACCCTGTGTGTATTGTTCCACTAGTTGCTTGTATTTCGCCTCGGAGTCTCTCAGTGCTTGGTTTGCAAGTCTTGCTTCTGTAACATTCCTGATTATAGTCACTACTTGGACAACTTTCCCTTCTCGAATTATGGGTATCTTGGTGGTTTCAGTGATAATCTCACGCTCTCCAAGAACATTCCTCTCTTCGCTAGTGAAAATCTCTCCAGTCTGAAAGACCGTCCTATACTCGTCTAGGATCGATTCGGGAAGGAATGGAAATGCCTCATCAATTCTTTTTCCTAGAAAGTCCAGGCTAATATTCAGACTCTCCAGCCAGCCCTCAAGATAGGGATTAGCCAGAAGAATTTTCAAATCTGTATCTACCACATGAATTGCGTCACTGATAGCCCAAAGCGTTGACTTATACTGTTCTTCAGATTCCCGTAGCGCGCGTTCAGCACGGTCTCTCTCTGTGATATCCTCGCCTGAGGCTATCATCCCAATGATATTCCCCGCATCACTAGTAAGAAGCTGAAACTCCCAGGCTACTATGCGTTCTTCACCAAACTTGTCTACCAGAACTCGCGAGAATTTGCCTGATAGTCCACTGCTGCCCTCGATAACACCCGTGAAGCTATCTCTTTCTTCCTGAGACTTGTTTTTGGGAGTGAAGTAGTCGAACCATGATTTCCCAACGACCTCGCTTGCCTCATAGCCCAATATTTCAAGCCCCTTCCTATTGACGAGGTGAATTCTGCCATCAACACCCACAACAACTATGGCCGCACCAGCTATGTCCAGATATCGTTGAGCTGTGTCTCGCTCCTCACGGAGAGTTTCCTCCGCTTTCTTTCGAAGTGAAATGTCGCGAACAATGGCCCAGGTGCCAATTGGATTGCCCTTTTCATCTCTGATCAATGTAACCCTGAGTTCAATCGGGATTCTTGTGCCATCCTTTCTCAAGAGTTCTTTCTCATAGATGTCAGAATATCCCAGCATCATTGTTTGATCTTGATATATTCTCCTCTCCATCTCGTGCCATTCAGGTGGCGTCAAGTCCCAGAATGTCTTCTCCCTCAATTCCTCAGCTGAGTACCCTGACAGTTGTTGATAGGCTGCATTAAACTCTAGATACCTTCCATCTCTATCTGCACTGACAAATCCATCTTCCATTGTTTCATAGAGTCTACGGTATTTTCTCTCCGACTCTAATATCGCCTCCTCTGCCTGGATTCGATCAGTGACATCCAGGGCGATGCCACCTAGCAGGGTTGGTTTACCTTCTCTAATAATTGGGAACTTGGAGGTCTGATAGAAATGGATAGCTCCCTCCGCATCAGGGACTCTTTGCAAGACCTGCACGGGACCTTCTTCCATTGCCTTTCTGTCGTCCGCGACCATTGGTTCAGCTAGAGCCTTTGGAAAGAGTTCTAATGTGTTAAGGCCCTCCACCTCTGACACGCGGAAAGTTTCTTTCATGTATCTGTTCGCGTAGAGCATGTTTGATTCTTTGTCCTTGATGAAGACAGGTCCTGGGATGTTGTCTGCAAAGACTGCAAACCGTTCCTCACTATCACGAAGTTCGTTTTCCACTTCTTTGCGTGCAGTTATATCACGAACTACTGCAACAATGCTCTCTCCATCCTCATGAAGAGTCAAGCTTGCAGAGAACCAGAGGATTTCCCCCCGAATCACAAGCATGTAATCCAGTCTTTCTGCTTCTCCTGTCAATCTCACTTTGTCAAAGCATGCGAGAAATGACTCTGCTAATTCTGGTGAAAGCACGTCCTTTACGTTCTTTCCAAGAAATTCCTCAGGTGGGACTGCTAAGAGGCGGTCGTCAGCTGCAAAATACTGTGAGTAATCTCCGTTTCTGTCATAAACGAAGACCATGTCCTCCATTGCATCAACAATAGTCCTGTATTTCTCCTCAGAAGATCTCAATGCGTCTTCGAATGCCATCCGATGCGAGATATCCGAGACCGCCACCATTACTCTGGATAGATCCATTTTTCCCTCAATGATTGGTGCTTTCCATGTTATCCCCGTATGCAGATGTTTTCCCTCTAGAGTAACCGCGGTGCTCTCGAATTGGAGCCGATCCGGGCTTCCATTCCAGATTGCTAGAAGCTCATTGGTGAAACATGGACAGGTCTCATCGGCGAAGATTGCGCTGAAATTAGCGAGAAGCTGCTCTTTGGAATCAGCTTCATACATTTCGACGGATCTGGAATTCACGTCAACAATCTTAACCAGCGAGAGAGCATGCCTTGCTGCCTCTCGATTTTCATCGAGATATGCTTTCAAGTCAGTTATTCCTTCCTCGCGAAGACTATCCATCCACTCCTTCACTTGGGTGAAGTCTTCTTCCCACATTGAAACTGGAGAGTTATTGAAGAGATTCCTATATCTCTGCTCATTCTGCCTGAGCGCCTCCTCAGCCGCCTTTCTCTCGGATACGTTTCGAATCAGAGATTGATATCCTGTAGGCTCTCCATCGTCCATTAGAATCGTATTGGTGACATGGAAGTGGAATACAGTGCCGTCTTTTCTGATTCCTCGTGCCTCTATGCCGCCAGGAGTAGTTTTCCCGCTCTCTTGGCTCTCTCTATGGGCCTCGAGGATAAGCGGCAAGTCCTCGGGGTGCACTAGGTTTCCAAAGTTCCGGCCTACCATTTCCTCACGTGTATAGCCGAAGAGCTCAGCTCCGATATCACTACACATCGTAATGATGCCGTTTCTATCGGTTCTGTACACTCCATCTGACAAATTCTCGAAGAGCAGCCGATACTGTTCTTCCTCTGACCAAGATTTCTCATGCATTGTGAGCACCCCGACCGAAGACTGTGTCCATCACCACACATGCTTCGGTGCAAATGTTCTCGAGAACTAGGAGGATGACTGGCGTATCATCTCTCCAGACGGTCCCTGTCATTCAGTCGTAAAATTCGAAGCCTTTTTGACTTTCTTGTTATGGATGCCTTTGAAGGATCATTTCAGTAGCTCGGGTCTCTTGATGAGTGTCTTGAAGAGTTTCTGATTATGAAATGGTGCCTGCCTATTAAGACATGGAACCACAGCACACCTGCTGCAAACATACTTTACTACGTCGGCGAGTGTTGGATTCTCCCCTATGCCCTTCTTTATCTCCTCTTTAGATGCCCCAAAGAAAATCGCTTTCTTGCTAGCGACGTTTTCAAACACCAGTGTCTGCAATGTAGCGAGGAACGCACGTGGATCTTCCTTCTTTTGCCAGAGTCGATGAACGAGATTGATGGTGGCTGCAATATCACAGCTTACCTCGAAATGATCCTTTGTCCATCGCTTCTCCAGTCTCTCTTCTACCAATCCCACCTCCCACATGGGAAACATCTCGAGACCCTCTGGCTTCTCATGGTTCATTATTTCTTCGACAATCTTTCCCCCATCACGTTCCTTTCCGTACCATATTGGCATCCCTCTAGGAACATGCCCGGTTCTACCACAAAAGGCGTACCAACCCTTGTCTGAACTCCCAGACATCATTTTAACAATGGCCTGAGTTGAGTCCAATGGTCTATCCAAGATATGGGCGGGTACCCACACTGCGTGAGCCACGCACCTAGGCTCCCCACAAAGAACACACGGAAAGAGATCTTCCGAACTAATCTCACCTTTTCGCTTCGTGCATTCTGTGCACTCTGACAACTTAATCGCATCCAGCCTGACATCTATGTCTTGTAGACAGCAGAATAAAACATCAACGGAATTCCTTACAAATTCATCTCGGTTCTATATGAACGAAGACCTGAGTCACATTGGTGAATGATTTCTTGATTGCTGCCTCAATTCGATCGGCAACATCATGACTATCAGTCAATGACATGCTTGGATCGAGTCTGCAGTCCAGCGAGATCGTGAGTCCTGAGCCATCATCAGTCACAACAACACCGTGTGCATCCTGCGCAGGCGTTTCAGTTTCAACAATCTGTTTGATCCTCTTCACCATTTCCTCATATTCGAGCGTCACATTGTATATTGGCTTTTCAGAAGTATCGGCCTCAAGATGAAATGTGATCCTCTCCAAGTTAGGGAGATGCTCTGCAAGCTTCTGTTCAAGTTGACTGGAAACGTCATGAGCTCTTCCGAGAGTTAATTCTGGCTGCATCTCGAGGTCAGCAGAGATGTAAAGCCTGCCATTCATAGCATGAATTCGGACTTTGTGCACCCCTCTGATCTCTGGCCATCGCTTGATTTCGCTATGAATCAAATCATATGGATTGTATTCGGATGTCGTCGTGGTTTCCTTAGAAACTGGTTCGATATGTACCATCACATCAATGTGGCTTCCAGTTTTCGCTAGAGCTCGCTCTACGGCGTCTGCTATTTGGTGAGCCTCATCTATTGAGGTGTTCTCTGCAATCGAGATTACAACATCAAGAAACGTTAAATGGCCTGATACTCGTGCTCTCACTCTATTGCACTCGAGGACACCGGGTATCCTAGTACAGATTTCGATGATTTGCTCATTGATTCCTTCTGGCGCACGATCCAGCAAGTTATCGACAGCTCTCTTTGCCAGCTGGAAAGATACGAAGAGTATCACAAGAGCGACGCCAACCGCAGAGAGTGGATCAGCAATAGGGAGTCCAAACCAGACAAATGCTAGTCCTATGAGAACCACTACAGAGCTGCCGGCATCTGTGATAAAATGAAGTGCATCCGCCTCTAGGGCTTGGCTGGAATGTTTCTCTGCCGCTGAATACAGAACACGGCTCCTTTCATAATTGACGACTATGCTGATGACCATTACGGCAATTCCAATCAGAGTTGGTTCCGGGAACTCTTCTAATTGAATCACCCTTACAGCTTCAAAGAGAATCCATCCTGCTGTGATCCATATTAGAACGGTTTCAGCGAGTGCACCAAAGTTCTCTACCTTTCCATGACCGAACTGATGAGACTGATCTGCTTCTTGGGATGCCTTTCTTACTGCAAAGAAGGTGATACCAGCTGCAGCCAAGTCAAGAAGACTGTGGAGAGCTTCCGAGATTATTCCCAGCGAACCAGTGATGAACCCGACTGCAACCTTAATGATGGTCAGTACTGCTGCAGCAACAACTGAAAGAAGCGCCGCTCTACGGACTTCTATACTCCGCTGACCACCAGAGTCCATAATCATCAACACCCGCTGGCCCACGCTTCTTCCCTATAACCCTTCTCGTATCAAATGTGATTTGGAATTGCCTTTATATGCCTCTTTTGCCAAACATCTCCTGATATCAGGAGGCAGCATTCATTCAGTTAGACCCGACGTACATGGCTCTATTATTCGCGGCGGTTTTCATGCTTATCACATTGATATTCATCGCCTCAGGAATCAAAGTCCTCGCAGAATGGGAACGGATAGTAGTCCTGCGTTTCGGCAAATACTCGGGTGTCAAGGGTCCGGGTATCGTATGGAGGACGCCTATCATTGATAAGATTGGAGCGAGGATATCGCTCAGAGCGCAGACAGCAGAGGTTGAGACCGGAGAGGCAATGAGCCGGGATGGAACTCCCGTCGAACTGGTCGGTGAGGTTCGTTACCGTGTTGTGGACATTGAACGGGCCTTTCTCAGTCTTGAGGATTATCGGACCACTGCTCAACAGTCATCAAAGCACGTCATGATTGAACAGATCGAGGCTCGTGATTATGATGACCTCGTCACAAACAGAGATCGTGTTGAATCAGCCGTTACCAAGGAGCTCGACTCTCGATTTGAGAAATGGGGGATGGCTGTAGTTGGGGTAGACCTCAGGGTCCAGAGAGCAAATCAGTAAGATTTTCGAGATATGGGTGGTTCTTAAGCCTCATTCTCCCACATAATAGCGGAGCAGATGAGTCCTCTATTGCAATTTCGGACGGCTGATGAGTTGCGCAGTAAGAGTCTCCCTTCTATCGGAGGCCACACCCCCAACAACCTACTGGGCGGCATATCAGAGTCCAGCAAGCATCATCTGTTCTACAGGGACCTGCTTCGAGTGACTGTGGCCGCACAGCCACCGCCTGGTACGGGAGGCATGGACGATTCCATGATGATCACTAGTACATTCGACCCGACCCGGTTGTGACCCAACTGGTGTCTTTTCTGAAGCAGGTGCCTTCACGCCTACTGGGGCTGGCTAGGAACTGCTAGCCCCTCTCCAAGATTTTTCAGGGTGAATTGTCTAGCAGAACATTCAAAACTATGTTGAAGGGATTAGGGCTTTCTATGCCGCGATAGTCTCTTGCCCTGTTTCCTCTTCTAACGACGCTATCTATTCACATTTGATTTTTCCGTAGGCGAAGTTAGGGTATTTCCAGAGGACTATTGACCCTCAACCTGATAAGTCAGGAGAGAGATTGTATTGTGCACAAGGGGTAAGATGCGATGCCACCGTCTGCAGTCAAGACCATTAGGGATCTGCTCTATTGGCAGTACTCCAAGATAATATCCTCCTCAGCTGGGTTTGGAAAGAAGCAGTTTGGATTCATTATGAGTCGATTCAAGAAACTCCAGTCTGGAGAGATTGAATGGTCCGGATCCATTCAAGAGTACATCCACGAACGCGAGATGCCAAACCAATGTATCTATTGTGGAGCAAATGAGGATCTCTCATACGATCATCTTGTTCCTCAGAGCAGAAGCGGACCTGACATTGCTGATAATGTTGTGATGGCATGCAGGAGCTGCAACTCTTCGAAGGGAGGAAGAGGTTTGTATGAATGGCTCAGACTGGACAAACGAAATGAGGTTCCTCGCATAGCTGAGGGGAAATACCTGAAACTTCTCTATCAACTGCATGAATTCGAGGGAACTCTGGATATTGGAAGGGAGCAGCTTGAGATGCTTTGCGGGAGATGTGAACTTGGCTATCTCTGTGAAGAATCCAATCTGACCGTCTACTGTCTGGAGAGCATTCTAGCAAAGAAGCAATAGCATGGAACTTCAAGTCAGTCAAAGATAGAACCACTGAATTAACATGGATTCATTCTATAGAATACTGGGTGATTACCTTGGAAGTCACGGATACTATGAGAGATGATGTTGTGCTTCATAGTTGGAAGCAGATGAAAATAGATCGGTGTAGAGTGACCTGGGGGCTGCTCGACATGTTCAGATTTCCTAATGGCATTTCAGTAAGTGTAGGTTATGGCCGGAGGTCCTTCAAGATAGCTGCTGACGAGGAACGAACAGAGGAGATTGAAGTCCTCCTGATGGGTATGGAGTCCACCAAGAAGATGAAGAAGGGAGGGGTTGAGTTTAGTGTCAAATTTGAGAACAGAGGAAGATACCTTGACCTTCTCTGGGAGCTCTATTCAATTGGGCAAGCCTATGAGATGTAATCCGACGCAAAAAGCCATGAACTGTTAGCATTCGACAATCAGAGGATCCACGTACATATCGCAAAGGGATTTGCATTGCTATGCGTAGCGATGTGTGAGTTCTATGCCTCTGGCAGTCCTCATTACAAGGATGCGTCTTTTTCCGGAGTTGTTGATGATGCGGAGATAGATGTGGCGTACACAAGACTCATCAGATTTCTGTCCATTAGTGTAATCGGAAGGATGGAGAGAATGCCATCTCAACTAGTCTATCTGCCCGCCAATATTCAGACTACTGTCATAGAAACGCCAATGTTTCTCCTGAGTCCGCTGGGTCTCTTGCTACTAATAGGAGTGCTGATTGCCACTGTCTATTTCATAGTAATGAGAATGAGAAGGTCACAGCTTCCTCAGGACCCATTCGCATAGGTCGGTAGACATCTTGAATTGAAATCGTCCGCTCTCATTGATTCACGTTTCTCTCAACCCACCTCCCACATCTCATACAGGAAAGGTGCAGAATTGTCCCCGTCTTCACTTGTTCAGTTACTATTCTGTGGTGTTTCTCTGTGAATCTACTTCTACTATGAGGATATCTCTCAATCAATCCTCTCTACTTTTGTTGGACGCTCTTTTTAGGTGGGCCTTAGGCCTTAATAGGAATAGTACATTCGTAATCCACTGCTTTGATAGAAGCACTTGCTAGATCTATTCCGAATCAAGCCAATGTGGTGGCTTCTTTGGTGTTCTCACTGCGAAGAATAGTCCCACGAAAAGGACAATTGGCACAGGAGCATAGAAAGCGGTATGCGCCGAGAGGTAAGATGAGATATATCCAAGGATCGTGCCTGGTATCTCAGTGGCTATTCCGTATAGCACCAATTTGCGAAATGAAGTACGGTGGTTCATGAACAGGTAGACCTGTTGAATAAACAGGAGCCTGACAATGCCAAAGGGGAGTTCGATTATCAGGTAGTCGACGGACAGGATTCGAAAGATAGGAAAATCAAACGAACCATAAGCCCATAGGGGTGCATATAATCGAATTGAGATATCGCCCAGCACATACGACACTTGAACTATGTAGGGCGTGATGAATGCGAGCACGCAGAGAAACAGACGAATGTCTTGAGAGGCCAACAGTCCAATGCGCATCATACCATGCCTCTCTCCTACAGCATTCTCAGTCCTTCCAGATTGAAGGTATCGATCTCCAACCTTCCCTTGAAGCTGCAAACGGTATCACCCTGACCTACAGCCTTCATAATATAGATTAGAGATAATAAATCCAATGCCATTCCTCTATCACACATTATTTGGAGTTTACATTCAGAAGCATACAACGCAGGTGAAATTAGCAGCATCTTATGGGAAACACTGGACCGGGCGAGGCGCAACCTTACTATTAGAAAAGTGATACAAGACTATGAACATGATTCAGCATAAGATTCAAAACGCGGCAATATGGTCATGACGAATTATCTCAAAGGCGGAAAGCGACATGACTAATGAAAAGTTTGAGAAGCTCAAGGAGATGCGCGAACAGTCCAAGCTCGGCGGTGGCGCTGACCGCATTGAGAAAGAACATAAAGCTGGACGATTGACGGCTAGAGAACGAATTGATAGATTGCTGGATTCAGGATCTTTTGTGGAAATCGATGAATTCGTTGTACATCGTGAGCCTGATTTTGGAATGGACAAGAAGAGAATTCTCGGAGATGGTGTAGTAACAGGCTATGGATCCATCTCTGGACGAAAGGTCTTCATCTTCAGTCAAGACTTCACTGTGTTTGGCGGCTCGCTTGCAGAGATGTATGGCGGGAAGATGGTCAAAGTTATGGAGCATGCTATGTCCACTGGTGCCCCTATAATTGGATTGAACTCAGGAGCTGGTGCTCGCGTGCAGGAGGGCGTGAAGGCACTCAAAGTATATTGCGACGTGTTTCGTCTTAATACTCTCGCCAGCGGGGTCATTCCACAGATATCTGCAATCATGGGCCCATGCGCGGGAGGAGCGGTCTACAGTCCGGCAGTGACTGATTTTACAATCATGGTCAAGGATATCGCTCACATGTTCATCACCGGCCCTGATGTGATCAAGACGGTCACTGGTGAGGAGGTCACCTTCGAAGAGCTGGGTGGCGCAATGACTCACAACTCAGTGAGCGGAGTCGCACAGTTTGCAAGCGAGGATGAGGACCACTGCTTCGAACAGATTAAGACGCTTCTTAGCTACATCCCCCAGAACAACCTCGAGGACCCACCCCGAGTCGACACAGGCCATTCTCCAGATGACTATGATGAGAGCATCGATGAATTGGTTCCGGATGACCCCAACAAGCCATATGATATGCGCGATGTCGTCAGGAAGCTGGTCGATAATGGTGAGTTCTTCGAAGTCCATGAACACTGGGCACAAAACATGATGGCAGGCTTTGCTCGATTCGATGGTCGGTCTGTTGGAATAATAGGCAACAATCCAGCGCATCTCGCAGGCACCATTGACATAAACGCCTCGGACAAATGCGCCCGTTTTGTGAGGTTCTGCGACGCATTCAATATCCCCATCATCACGTTCATGGACGTGCCGGGATACCTGCCTGGAACTGCACAGGAATGGGGTGGCATCATCCGGCACGGGGCAAAGATCCTATATGCCTATGCGGAGGCTACAGTGCCCATGATCACAATTGTGACGAGAAAGGGGTACGGCGGCGCCTTTGACGTCATGGCCTCAAAGCATATTGGAGCTGATCTGGTCTACGCGTGGCCCAGTGCTGAGATTGCCGTCATGGGGCCTGATGGTGCAATCAACATCATCTTCCGCAAGGAGATTGAGAAGGCAAAGGACAAGGAGAAGAAGCGTGCGAAGCTGGTGAAGGAGTACAGGGAGAAGTTTGCCAATCCGTATGTCGCTGCAGGATTGGGGTATATCGACAAGGTCATCTTCCCACATGAAACACGCAAGCTGATTTGCAGTGGTCTAGATGTACTAGCAAGCAAGCGTCAGAGTCGGCCTCCAAAGAAGCATGGCAACATCCCTCTATGAATAGTCGTATACCAAGACTCACACCTGGCGAAATTCATGCCTTTTTGGATCGATCATCGATGCATATTCGAATCAGTTGCCTTTGGATAGATTCGTCCATTTGACGCCCATTTTCTTCAGAGCATACTCAATTTCATTCAAATAATCACCATACGCAACTAGCCAGTGAAACCCTTTCATATCATGCAGCAGTTTCTCCCAATCACCGTCAATTTCTATATCCAATTGGGTGCGGCAAATAGGAAGTGTTGGATTGTCTGCTATTTTTCCTCTAAATCCAATCCATTCGTCTCCGCTAAACGAAGGATCGATAACTGTAACTATTTGGCCCTTCATCATCTTCACCTGTGGTGCTGCTCCATAGTCAGATTCAAAGTGAGTGAGAATCTTCACTTGTTCGAGATTTGAGCCATCCATTCTACGTGGTGCCGTGCAATGTGCAACAGTGACTTGACCTTTATGAGGCAGGGTAGGATCGACGAGGAAGACCGGTTTACTTGAAATAGAGTGCAAGAGTATTCCTGCTGGGATGGCAACGAAGTCGGACTCACAGAATCCTAGGCATCCAGAATCATTTAGTAAACAGATGGGTAAGCATGCGGTCGTTTCAGATATCGGCATGACGATTGACATGCACCCCGCAATTGTAAGGATGTGTGCGCTGCCTTCTTTCAACAGGTCCCTGAAAACTCGTTCAAGCAAAAAAGCATTAGTCACGAAACTCTTGTCTGTTTTGAGTTCGACATCATTGTCTGACAAATAACTCTCAGTGTCTTCTTGAGCCATATCAACTGCATTGGCATCTGCTTTCAATTCCTCGATTCTATTAGCCAACTCCTGATAGGAGATAGT
>JBHLPF010000023.1:0-19134 GCA_048939765.1 Promethearchaeota archaeon | reverse complement strand
TCTTGAGCCATATCAACTGCATTGGCATCTGCTTTCAATTCCTCGATTCTATTAGCCAACTCCTGATAGGAGATAGTTTCTATCTGAAGATTCCATGTTTCTTTTGCTTTCTGCACAGCCTCCTCCCCAATGCCCCAGCCTCCAGGTGGTCCTATAGAGATGACTTTCGCACCAATTGCAGACTTCAATCCTGCTAGAGATCTCAATTTCTGGAGAAGTTCTTTGTAGTCATCAACTATGATATCCTCAACATTGACAGGTTGCAGGATCTCATCAGATACGCTCTTTCTTAGAAACCGTGGATGTACAATTTCGTACCAGAGATAGTCTTTCCTGAGGAAGAATACTACTGGCATATTATATGATAGCAGTCGCTCCAAGGGCTCAATCGAGTCGATTTCCTGTACGCCAGCTGCATACACCAAAAATGCATCTGTATCGCAGTCTAGATTTTCAACATCTGCAGCAGTTTTGGTCTTGCTTAAAGGTTGAATTCGTAATGGAAAGTCTGCCTCATTCTGTAATTCTAGCAATTCATCCCTAATCCTCTTAATCTCGCTGTCTGCGTCAGCTTCAGATTGAATCCCACCCCAAGGTCTCCAACTAGTCTGCACCTTCTTCTCATAAACCCCATAAAGAAGGATTGGCTTTACCTGAAAATCGAACATAACCATTTGAAAAAGTCATGAATGCCAAATAAATGTCTTCAGACAAGAGAGAACGTAATCACTTCGACTCTGAAAGAGCAACGGACCATTTCGCCATCGATAAGCTCAATAAAAAAGGGTACGCCCCCAAAGACGGGGGCAAGTTTATTCTTTATTGACTTCGCTTTCTTAGGACGATTATTATTGCTATGACAATGACCACTCCACCGACACCCACTACAAGGATGAGTGTGATGTCGATTGGGGGAGGAGGTGGTGGTGGAGTAGTTGTTGTCGTTGGCGAAGTTGTACCTACTGGCGTAATGACAAGCAATACAGTGTCGGTGGTGATGTGATAACCGTCTGTGGCCACAATTGTGTAATTGTATGTTCCTGGTGCCATCCCCATGATGGCATAGTTGAGGTATACCATATTTCCAATCGGGACACCCCCCTCTTGGATTTCTGCTCCATTCTCAAAGATCTCATAGGTCATGGGGCTTGCATCAGTGACCATCCAGCCAATAGCACCACTAGCATCTGCTCCTTCTACGAATTCCAAGTCTTCAGGATGATTAATTGAAGGTGGGATTGTATCAGCGACGGTGACAGTGAAGACTGCTGACACATATTTGTCCTCAGGATCGTAGGCTCTCACTTCGATTCCATAGATTCCTATTGGGGGATTAGCTGCAGATAGTACCCCAGTGTTAGAATTCATGCTGAAATATATTGTAGCATTCGTCCAGTACCGATCAATATCCCAAGCATCGGATGCATTTAGATCATAGCTGAAGGCTTGACCAAATTCATGGAATTGATCAATTGGTTCTTCAACCCATGTCGGTATGAGTGTATCATTGATATCTATCCTGAAAGTAGCCGATATTGTGAAGCTATAGATATTTCTGGCCCAAACTGTTAGAGGCAGATCATATTCCATAGCGAACACAGTTGCGTTCGTGATCACGCCATTAGAGTCAACTGAAAACCACGAGGCATAAGCACCAGATAACCACCAGTAGATTGGTTCTGGTGCAGTGCAGTTGAGATCGTACCTGAGGGCATATCCAAGCTCCAGATGCTGATCTGTAGGAGTAGGGGCCCAGATTGTAGAATATCTGGGGGTTGAAGGGGTCATCAGTGGGTGGGGGTCTTCGTTATTCGCGGTTCCTGAGATCGGGCGCGGTGTATCACCAATTCCATCCCCATTTCCATCTGAACCGACATAGTCTGACCAGTAATTTGTACCAAAGAATGTGTCTGTCCCATTATCCTCAGCGTTCAATGTGTTGCCATCGAAGAAGTTTGCAACAAACCAGTTCCTATCAGAATCTGCAACGACCAAAACACCGAAGTCATTTCCGGAAATTGTGTTATTCTCGAAGAGACAGTCATCAGGTCGGTCAACATCGATACCAGTGCTGCCGTTCGCTATTGTGTTATTAGCAATTGTTTGAGAAATGCCTCCCTCCACGAGAAGTCCGCCTCCGCATTCGTCAATAGTGTTGTTGAAAACCAAAGCATAATCACACACAGCCATACTCATTCCTCTTGTGTTATTGGCCAGGTTGTTGTTCTTGATCACAAGATTGGGACCTTTGAAATACATGCCTAGCGATGAATGAGTGCTTGTATTGTTCTCAAACCATCCGGTGTCAATTTCATTCATATATAGATTGAAATCGCTACCGTTCAGGATATTATGCTTGACAGTGATATCCCCACCGTAATTTTGGTTAATACAGTCGCCTATACAATCGATATTATTGTACAAAACCTCGATGCTGTAACAATCCTGCAAACCTATGCCATATTGGCTTGATGTTATATTATTCGCCTGGACAGTGATATCCGTGCAATTGTTGATGAAAATAGATTCCCAGTTGTCATATATCGCATTATCGAAGATTTCACCATTTGATACATTGTAGAGCAATATCGCCTCATTCCCGAATCCACTTTGATGAAGAGTACAGTTCTGGATGATGAAATTCTTGCGTGTGTTTTGTATGCTAATCAACTCTGTACTGTCACCAGTTATATTGAAGTTCTCGATACGATAGGGATTTCCAGGTGAGCCGTCGCCTGCAAAGCCCATCATTGCGAAGTCGTTATCATTTGTTATAGCAATCGTTGGGTCCTCACTGACCTGATGTTCCTTGGCCTTGATGGAGGGGGAGTCGATGTTTTTGCTCTGAGCACCAATACTGGTCAGAGAAGTTATTGAGATAAATGAAGGTAGGACCAACAGGAGTACTATAACAAATAGCCACGATTTTCGTGTAAACATCTTATCTCCTCGTTCTATAGTGTGATGCCATAAACTATAGGTGCGGCCAATATTGAATCTTGTGAACTTCCATGCTCCTGCTGTTTTCAATGTCTATCTCAAGGATGCTCATGAAAAGGTCATTAGAATACCCAATAAACATGTCCAAACAAGAGAGAATCTGCTCACTTTTTGCTATGGTCTTTGCCAGTTTCTTTTGGAACCATTATGACCATGCTTGCGCCCTGCTGATAATCGCCCGCAACACGGTCCTCAACCCATATTCTTCCACCATAGCGGTGAATAATCCGTCTGACAAGTGTAAGGCCTAATCCACTTCCGCGCCTTTCCTTGTCTCCGAACCGGGCAAGAATTGCTTTCTTCAGAGTGTCATTTATGCCTGGCCCCCGGTCTTGCACTCTGATGGCCAGGAATTTCTCATCCTTCTTCTCGTCTACAATGACATCTATGACTACTACATCATTCTTGTCCATTCTAGCAGCATTATGAAGGAGATTATAGAACACGTCCACCAAAAACTCGTCCGCCATTACTGAGTATTGCTCCGCACTGAAGTTGGTGTTGATCTTGATGTTCAATGAGGGGTATGAATCCTTGACCATATTCATTGCTTCTGTGAGTGCAAGAAACGGATCTATTGTGACCAGCTCGGTTTTCTCTCCGAGAGCAGCCAGCTTTTTGACATTAGTCACCAGTTTCGCTCCTCTCTGAGTCTGTGCAAGAGCTGACTTTGCCAGAGATTCCAGTTCCTCAGAAAGGCTGCCACTATCAAGCATGAGTTCCATGCTTGACATGATTCCCTGTTGGAGATTGGATATATCGTGTGCCATCAGGTCATTATAGAACGCCGCTGTTGCCACAGCTTCCTCTAGCTGGCGCTCCGTCTTCTTCCTTTCCGTGATATCGCGAGCTATGCCTAGTATGCCAATTGGCTTATCTTTGTCATTCCGTAGGAACGCCCGCGAAATTTCAGTCCAGAATCTTGACCCGTCCTTATGAAGGAATTCAAGCTCAAGCGGTGGTGCATCATAACCTTCTCTTCCCACTTCCTCTTCAAGCTTAATCGTTTCCGCCAGAAGCGCCTGAGTTATCTTAATTGTTTCTTTGGGCATTATTGAGGTGACGCTTTTGCCTATAAGCTCCTCAGGTTTGTATCCAAGTACGGTTTCACTTGCTGGGCTCATATATGTCACTTTGAGATTCAGGTCTGTTGTCCATATAACGTCCTTCGCACTTTCTGCCAACAAACGCAGTCTCTCTTCGTTTGAACGTAGATCATCCTGAGCCCTATGCCTTACCAGGACTGTGGAAATCATCCCTGCCATCGTTTGGAACAAGGTTCTGTCTTGCTCTGCTAGATCCTTCTTCTTTCTGGCTGCGATATTTAGGACGCCCAGGATTTCTTCATTGGGTCCGAGTAACGGCCAGAATATTATGGCCTGAATCCCCATTTGATCTAGGACATCCCTCCGAGCCTGCAGAGTTGAGCTACTCTGAATGTCCGATTCAAAGATTGGTTTCTTTGTTCGAGCAACATACGCAGCGAGATACTCCTCATCATCGAGCGGCACTTCACTGCGTGCTCCTGCTGGGATGCCGACAACGGCATGTAATTTCAGTACCTGATTCACTTCGTCATATAGTCTAATCGTCCCAAGGTCGTATCCCAGAATCTCCACCAATCCAGATATGATTCTATGACTAGTAGCTTGTGTGTAGGTCTGTTCCAGCGCGGCTTCAGCAATCAGTTGGAAGGCCATTCTTTCATTCTCAAATGCCTTTCTTGCCTTAGTGGATTCCGTTATGTCCATCATTGACACAAGAACTCTATTCAATGATGCTTTACTCTCATCAGGAACAGATAGACTGAGCAAGATATGTCTGATATCTCCGCTGACTGTTTCAAGCTCCACTGTTTGTCTAAACTTGGTTTCCCCTTCAGCGAGGGCTACAAGTTCGTTTCGAAAGAGATCATAGGCATCTTCCACCAGAATCTTACGCAGACTGCCAAGTAACACGCTCTCATCTTCCACGCCTTGGAGTATCAAAGTCGCTCGGTTTACCCTAACAATCTCCACGAGTTCTGCACATTTGAGGACAGCATCCAAGTTCTTCTGAAAGTAGGACTTGAAGTCCCTCACACCAGAAGTACTCAGCTCGTCGAGATACGTTTTGACCTTGGAGAAATCCTCCTCCCATAGCGAAACTGGAGAGTTCTCAAATAATGTGAGATATTGGCTCTCAGTTTCGTCCATTAATAAAACACTCCGAGTTACATTCACGCGAGTATGGATTCCTCAAGAAGGTATCTGTCACAATCATTATGAAGCATGATGTTGTTATAATCATCGGTTGAGCATCTAGGATTTTGTGAGGTCAACTCCACCGCTATCCGGCAACTCTTTTATCCCGCAACGGCACTCAAACGGAAGGTGTCGCTTCAATGTCCCACGGCAAATCCGTTCTGATTACTGGAGGCACAGGGTTCATAGGGTCCCATTTGGCTCGTAAACTCGTCCGCGAAGGGCAAGAGGTCGTTCTCTTTGATCTCTATCCGAATCCAAATGGTATCATAGATATCAAGGATCAAGTCAAAGTTGTCAAAGGCGATGTTGCTGACTACAACGCTGTTGTGGATGCAATAGATGAATACAACATTGGATCAGTCATTCATACTGCTGCAATGCTCTCAGTTGCGGCTGCGACTGAACTGAGAACCGCCTATAATGTCAATATTGATGGAACCTTCAATATTCTTGAGGCGTGCAGAGTAAGGGGAGTTGACAAGATTGTTTTCCTTAGTAGTCTTGCTGCGTTTGGACCTAACTCTCCATTCCCATTTCGTGAAACGACATATAGGGAACCTGCCAGCTTCTACGGTGCGAGTAAGGTCTGCGGAGAGGTCTTGGGCACATTCTATCATCATACACATGGTTTAGATTTCAGATGTGTCCGATTGGCTGTTGTGATTGGGCCTGGGAGACGAGGCAAAGGAGCGACAGTATCATTCTCAAAGTTCGTTGAAGAAGTAGTCCTGGAAAAGCCTGGAATCATTTTGGTCCCAGACTATACGGTCCTTCCAATAATACATGTTGAGGATGCCACGAATTTGCTCTTAGCGCTATGGAAAGCCGATAGCGTGGACAAAAGGATTCTCATGTCTGGAGGAGTGCCAGTAGCCATCGATGAGTTCGTCAGTCAGGTCAAGAAGCTGGTCCCCGATGCAGATGTGCGATACCAAGAAGACGCGACAGTTGAAGAGGTTGCTGGAACTTGGACTCTGCTCACAACAATGCTGGTGCGACAGGGTCAAGAGACCGTCTATCGGGAGATTGAGGAGATTGGATGGAAGCTGAGAATTGATGATGTGGAGAAGCTAGCCGCACATTTCGTTGATGAGGTCAGGAATAATCGTGACATGTACGGATCATACTAGGAGGAATTGGAGATTGAAAGAAATCAAGGAAACCCTAGTTATAGGTGGAGGCGCTATGGGCCATAGTATTGCTCAAGTCTTTGCGCAATCTGGATGTGACGTGACCATTGTTGATATAGACGAAACAGTGTTGTCGAGTGCAAAGACGCACGTTGATGCCAATCTCAAGTTCCTTGCTCAGCATGGTTTGGTAGAAGCGGGATCAATTGGAACTGTCCTTGATAGGATTCAGACTGAAACTGACATCTCGAAGGCGCCCTCGGATATCGACTTCATCATTGAAGCCGTCCCGGAAGATGTTGAGCTTAAACAGAAGGTATTGAGTGGTGCCGAAGCTGTTTGCTCAGATGATGTAATTCTCTCCACAACAACATCTGTGATTCAAGTTGCTGACATTGCAGAGGGTATCAATAGGCCCGAACGTTTCATCGGTGCTCATTGGATGAATCCGCCTTTTGTTCTTCCCCTCGTTGAGATCATTCCTGGACCAAAGACATCTGATGATGTTGTCAAGAGAGTCAGGAGTTTTCTAGAAGACACTTGCGGGAAACGAACGGTCACTTGTGGAGACGCGCCTGGATTCCTTGTCAACAGAATGGCTGCCGCCGTTCTGGTTGAAGCCGCAAAGATGGTGCAAGATGGAATTGCATCCTTTGAAGACATTGACCGGGCATGGAAGGAGCACATGGGCTACATATTCCTACAGTTTGGCCCCTTCGGGAATATCGATCACATAGGACTGGATGTGATCAACATGGCCGCGAATTATCTTGCATTCGTCCTCGAGGACGAGCGTTTCCGTCCTCCTGCCTGGCTGCAGGAGAAGGTCGAGGCAGGAGACCTCGGGACTAAGAGCGGCAAAGGCGTCTATGACTATGGAGGTAGGTCTCCAGAGGATCTACGCATCGAGAGGATTGAGAAGCTCCTTGCGGTCATCCGAAGACGAGAGGGCTGACATCAGCCCTCTGGCGTTGCAGCTAGTACCTGGCTGAGTATACTCTCATACTCGCGAGAGACCCTGACATCTATCACTGCAGGCTTCCCAGAATCCAGGGCTCGTTGAAGCGCTGGTTTGATGTCTTCGGTCTTGGCCACTGTTTCTCCATATGCGCCTAGGCTCTCTGCGAACTTATCGAGTTTCACATCCTCATTGATGATGGTTCCACGACATGCTAGTTCTTCTGATCCTGTTTTGATGCGTCTTGTATGATATACAAGGCCCCACGCACAGTCATTGCATACTACAACGACCACTGGGATGTCCTGTCGAACAGCAGTTTCCAGCTCTACACCATTGAAGAAGAACGTACCATCTCCGCTGACAATGAACACATCTCTCTCAGGGTGAGCAGTCTTTGCAGCCAATCCGATTGGCAGTCCGGCTCCCAAATGACCGAGGGGACCTTGTGCTCCAATGATCTGTCCAGGATACTCTGCTCTCAAATAGAGAAATGCCCAAGCAGTTGTGTCTCCCCCATCTATGATGAACATGCTCTCCGGACTCGCGAACTCTCGAAGTTCCCGCATAAGTCGATCTGGTCTGATCGGCACTTCCACCGGGTCTGCTTCCTCATCGAAGCCTTCGGCAATCATCTGGTACCCCGCTCTGACCTGACTGGCGAATGCTGTATCGGGTCTCTCAATCTTGGATGCCTTGGCGTAATCAAGCATTGAACGCATAACCGCCTGAGCGTCTCCCACGATTCCCACTTCAACCGGTCTGTTCTTCCCGATGACAGATGAGTCGATATCAACATGGATTACCTTGACATCTTCTGCGTAAATAGCTGGGTCAGTGCCAAAGCCAAGGAAGCTGTCAAATCTTGCTCCAATTGTGAGCATCACATCTGCTTGGCTCAGGAATAGGTTTGCCTGTGCTACTGCATTGCCAATGAACAGGTCATGACTTTGCGGAATGCATCCAAGAGCAAGAAACTCGCAGGCTACAGGGATGTTCATCATCTCAGCGAGATTCACTAGCTCCTTTGCAGCTCCGGACCAATAGACTCCACTACCAGCCAGAATCACTGGGCGCTCTGCACCTGCGAGCAGCTCTACTGCTTTCTTTATGCTTTCAGGGTCTCCTGTAGTTCTTCCTGTGGGTCGGAATGAATCAGGTGTGAAATCTATGTCAGCACAGGTACTCGACTGTATGTCCTTTGGAATCTCCAAGACTACAGGCCCTTTTTTTCCAGACATGGCTTCAGAGAATGCCATTCGAACATATTTCCCCACCTGCTTCGGCTTTCTACATCGAGCAGCCCATTTGGTGAACGGCTCCACCATCTTCACCGCATCAATGTCCTCGAAGGCATCCATCTCTGACATATCCACAGGCGCGGCCGAGGTGATCGCGACCATCGGGCTTCCAGCTTGATACGCTTGCACCAGAGATGGCAGGAGATTTACGAGACCCGGCCCCATTGGGACAAAACAGACGCCCGGAGTGCGTGTGACCCTTCCCCAGCCGTCCGCCGCATTCCCTGCGGCCTGTTCATGTCTGACAGCTACCACCTTCACTCCTTTGTCGATGAGCTCATCGAGGATTGAGAGGATAGATGCGTCTGCCAGGGTGAATACTGTATTGACTTTCTCTGCTATAATTGCTCTTGCAGCGACCTGAGCGCCAGTTGGCTCAGTCACTGGGTCAATACCTCCTCTTCGACCCGACCCATATCAATTCCAGCAGTTTCCGGCAGAGTGAATGGAAGGCCCACCATTAGCACAAATCCTATGATTGCCAACATCATACCATAGGAGAGACCGACCATTGTTGCAAGGATTCCAACGAACCAGCCGCCAAAGGATAGTCCTCTCGCAAGACTGAATATGACAGATGTCGCAGCTGCTCTGGACTCAGTCGGAAACATCTCAGAAGCCCATACTCCGAACAATGCATGACTACCAAAACCAGCCGGGATGATGAATAGAGCTGCAACTGCTAGGTTTCGCTCTGGGATGAGTATAGCGAATACTCCTAGCATTATAGTCGCAATGAGACCAACGACAGCTGAGAGCACGAAGCTCAATCGCCTTCCAACCTTATCACTCAACAATCCAAACGCCGGCAAGATCAGCATAGCTACTAGAGATATCAGAAGGACAATGGTATCTGCTTCGGAGGCACCATATGATAGTTCAACCTCCAAAAAGGTGGGTCCCCAATCCACAATCGCATGATATGCAAACTCGGCAGCCCAGAACAGCACGACAGCTAGCACCAATAGTTTGCCCAGTCCTTGTCTAAAGACCTGACTGATACCCGTTCTTAGTGGAACGTCTGCCTCTCTCTCTTCCTCGCCTAGCCGTTGCCAGAGCATCGATTCAGGCATTGCAAGGTAAAGCAGCAGAATAACTGGGATCGCGATTAATGCAACCAAGAATGTGTTTTGCCATCCATAAACAGGTGCAATTGTAATCGCTGCGACCGCAGACAGGATGTATCCAAGTAGAAACATCGAATGCATCAGACCACCAAAGAATCCTCTTCGCTTGGGCGAGAACACCTCTCCAAGTAGTGCATAGGCAATGCCCCATGAAACGCCCATACCGGACAGAATACGCAGAATGGCGAGTACCTCGAAGCTGGGTGCAATTGCTGTCAACGACGTGAGTATTGCATCCCAAAGGACCGAAAACAGCAGCAAGTTCTTCCTACCATATCGATCTGCCAGATTTCCAAACAATATTGCTCCGGGAACAGTGGCAACGTACTGCGCTGAGAATACAAAACCAACTGCAGCTTCATCAACGCCCCAAGTTGCCATAATCTCTGGAGCTACAAAGTTAATGAGAGTAAGTCCTACTGCATCAAATGCCCATCCTAGGGCACAGGCAATGAATACTAGTACTTTCTCCTTTCTGCTATAGCTATCCTGCGTCATAATCTCATATCACTCTCTCTCGCCCTTCTGGGGCTGAAACTTCGTAGGTTTTTATCCATCATAAAGACCTTTTGGACAAATTGACACTGCAAAACGCTACGTATTTAGAACCCTTTGGCAGACTCTTCAAACCAGGAAGTCGGTGCAAGGAGGAAGAAGAGTGTCGACATTAGACTCGATTAAGAACCATGTTCACCATCTAGCAGTAGAGATTGGCCCAAGAGGATCTACAACTCCTGAAGAGAAGAGAGCTGCTACATATGCAGAAGATGTTTACAGGGAGTTGGGGCTGACTCCAATCACTGAGGAATTTATGAGTGCAAAATCAGCTTGGAGGCCTTTCACGCTTGGTACTTTTTTTGTGCTCTTGTCTGAGTTGGTCTATCTTTATGGCGGCCTAGTGGGAGCCGTGATTGCCTCCCTCATTACTGGAGTAATGATACTTTCACTTGTCCTTGAATTGTCATTCAAATCTAATCCTCTTCGTTGGATTCTTCCAAAGGCGCAGAGTCAAAACGTCAGCGCAGTGATTGAGCCAGTTTCCAAGGCGAAGCAGACAATCGTCTTGGTAGGACATCTAGACACGCACAGGACTCCTATCTCCCATAGGTCTCTGCGATGGTTCTCCATCTTCAATAGGTTGACAACATTGACTTTTATCAGCGCAATTCTATTGTTGATCCTCTATCTGATTCGGCTCTTTATTGTCTTTGAGCTGCTTGTCTACGTCACCATGCTACTTTCCATCCCAGTGCTTGTGCTTTTCCTCATGGCATTCACCGCAGACTTCACACCCTATACATCTGGTGCGAATGACAATGCAACTGGAGCTGCCATGACAATGGGCTTGGCTGAGAGGGTAACGAATGAGCCATTGCAGAATACTCGAGTCTGGGCGGTAAATGTCGGGTGCGAAGAAGTTGGAGCGTACGGGTCAGCAGCATGGCTTGATTCTCATCTTGATGAAATTGGAGATGCTGTGTACCTGAATTTGGACAACATAGGTGGTCCAGAAGCAGGACCCTGCTATTTGACCAAGGAAACCCTGATTTTCTCGTTCGCATATGACCCTGAGCTCATAGCGTTGGCTGATCGCTTGGCAGAAGAGAATCCTGAGATCAAAGCGTATTCGATAGAGCAGAAGGCGGCTTACACTGATGGAGCAATTGGAATCAAGGCTGGGTTGAGATGTCTGACTTTCGTGGGCTATACACCAGAAGGTGTCATTCCACATTGGCATCAACAGAGCGATGTCTTCGAGAACGTGGACTGGGATGTAATGGAACGAACGTTGAAATTCGTATGGCTCCTCATGCAGACTATTGATGCCAAAGTCGCGTGACTAGCCACGAAACTCTGCCTTGGCCTGTTCCATGAACTCGGCGTCTGTAAACAGATCGATAGCAGTCATGGCCAGGGCTTTTGCAGCGTTTAGCATTGCTTCGTGTCCTCGTTCTGAAGCAGATGCTTCCGCGAACTCCCTCGAGTGACCTGCCACGCTCTTATCGCATATCGAGATGTATGGATGAATTGCAGGCACAACCTGACTCACATTGCCTATGTCGCTAGACCCTCCGCTTCCTTCAGGCAAATCTGTCATTGGTTCACCGATGATCTCCAGATTTTTGCTCCATGCTTCTCCCATTGCTTTGTTCATCTTTCTAGACTGATATGAGGGTTCGATAATCTCGAAATCGAGAGTGGCCCCTGTCGCACTTGCTGCTCCCTTGGCACAATTCTCAACCTTCCTTACTAGTTCAGCACAGTAATCATCGTCTGGAGCCCGAACATAGAAATCTGCAGCGGCATACTCCGGTACGATGTTGGGCTTCACTCCGCCGTGTGTGATGACTCCATGAATTCTGGACATGCTTTTGATGTGTTGCCGTAACGCATTGATTCCGTTGAAAGTCTGAATGACCGCGTCTAGCGCATTGATTCCCTTCTCTGGACTAGCAGCAGCGTGAGAGGCTTTTCCGTGAAACTCAATCTTGACTTCAGTAAGGGCAAGGCCCTGCCTGCCAACAACTGTGTATCCTGATGACGGGTGGAACATCATTGTCGCGTCGATGTCCTTGAAAACCCCTTCATCGACCATAGTGATCTTTCCACCGATGTCCTCCTCTGCGGGGGTGCCGAGGAAGAGTAGCTTGCCAGGCAAATCCCTCTTGATTCTTCCAAGTGAAAGGCAAGCGCCAAGTGCAGCGCTTCCGACCAGATTGTGTCCACACGCATGACCTATCTCTGGCAAAGCATCATATTCTGCAAGTATGGCTATCGAAGGCCCATCCGATCTATCAGGATGAACTGCACGAATCGCAGTTTCCATCCCTGCTACTCCCAGCTCAACTTCAAACCCAGCTTTTTCCAACTCATCCGCCAGGCGACGACTAGCTTTGACTTCTTTGAACGCGACCTCTGGATTGTTATGCATCTCCCTGCTGATCTCAATCAGCAACTCGCGATTCTCGTCGACGAGAGCTATTGCCTTGTCTTTCCACATCGTCATCCATTGTGTTGCGAGCAATCTGCATCTTGAAGTTTCCCATATACATGCTACTTGGCTGGTTTGGTGTAGCACTCATTCGTTCAATTGACCTTCGAAACCAAAACCTCTATATTAGGCATGAATTCCGGTTTCGCGGAGCTCTGCATATGACCAAGGCCTGCCGAGATGGCGAATGCCAACGTAGGATACAGGATATCAACAATGCTATCACCCATGGGAGGGATTCCTGGTCCATCATGCTCAAGAGTTCTCAGAACCTAGATGATGTGAATCATGCGCTCCGCTTTTGTGAGGTATTTCGCTTGGAGGCCAAGGTCAAGATTGATTCAAGGGGCCTTGAGGTCTTGGTCCGTGATGATTTCATCCAACTGCAGTAATCTCTCGAGCTTAGAAGCCAAGAAGCGATTCTCTCTTCGCAACTGAATCGAGCATTCCTCCACCATCGACATTGATGACTTCGCCGACGATATAGCTTGCTGCCTTCGAAGCCAAGAAGGCGATAGTTTCAGCGATATCCTCTGGCTCGCCTACACGTTTCAGGGGCACTTCGACCTCAATATATCGTTCGACCTTTTCCATTGTCCAACCTGTTGCTTGCTCTGCCATCTCCTCAGGTTCCCACGTCCTGATCAACCCTGGCGTGATGCAATTGACATTGATGCCGAAGGGAGCCAAGTCTCCTGCAAGACCTTTGGTCAGGCCAATCATACCCGCTTTGCTTGCAGGGTATTGGACACCAGAGGACAGGCTACCATTGATTCCAGCTCCACTGGAAATGTTGATGATCTTGCCTGATTTCTGTTGAATCATTTTCTTGGCGACCGCCTGCGCACAATTGAAGGCGCCAGTCAAGTTAACGGCAATCACTCTGTCCCACGTTTCATGAGAGGTTTCGGTGACAATCGCATATCCGCCTGAGATATAGGCATTGTTCACTAGAATGTCGATCCTGCCGAACTTGTTGAACACCTCTTCTGTCATGACATCAACTTCCAGCTTCTTGGAAACATCAACTGTGAACGCCATGGCGTTGAGTCCTCTTGCCTGAATCTCTGCGGCGACCCCTTCTGCTCCTTCGCCATTTATATCAACAATAATGGATGTGGCTCCACGCTCTGCAAACGCCCACGCAGTGGCGGCTCCAATCCCGCGAGCGGCACCAGTGATGATTGCTACCTGATCTTTGAACTCCAATTCATTCTCACCATCTTATTTCGGTTCATTTGACTATACTGGCTGCAATCCGCTATTAGAAAATACTCCTATTGAAGGCTATCCAGGTCCAGCGAATATCCCTCTTTCAATTTGGTACACATCTCCGAGGACCACGAAGATGACGAATGAAAAAGCAAGTAGATAGTAACCCGCTAGTTCAATCGGCAAAAGAACTCCCACTAAGAGTCCTATTGAGAACAGTAATTGCAGAAGGATCCAAGCTTCAAAGTGGTTTTTCGCATGAGAAAGCAATCCAAGTTGGTGATCACTAAGAAAGTCACTCTCTGTTTCCGCAGCGATTTGAAGGAAGTACTCGATGAGGGTGTAAAAATCGGGTCCTGAATGAAGGGCCACCACCAAAACAACCGCCAGTATAGCAAGTATCATCTTGGGGACCGTTGCAACAAGCCCAATCAAGGTCAAAAAGCCAGCCCACCCCAATATTATCACGAAGAATATCAACATAGGCCTTGCATTAAGGTAGGCTCCGAGGCCCGGACTCCACTCATCTGGAGGTGTTGGTACACTCATCAACTCTACTCGGATATCTTTTGGAAATTCACAAGTTCTTCCCTGTAACTCAGAGTCCTTGAGTATAGCGTCAACTCTATTGTTTAGTCGGTTCCTTGAGTAGGCTTCACCAAACATAGCTAATACGACAATAATCGTGAATGCGTCTATTGGCTCCATCCTGACCAGAATTAATCTCTGCCATTCACGAGTTTTAAGAGTATGCCAGTTTGCGATCTTTACGGCTTCTATCACCTGAATTCAGGCATAACATATTCCGCAAACAGCCGCAGGCCTCTCTTGCTGGGGAAATCTTCAAACCGGAGGGTGAAATAGGTGATTCCCACTTCCTTGAGAGATTCAAACATCTCAACAATCTCCTCAGGAGTGCCCATTTGAACCACGAATGGATTGTCCGGCAGATTGTTCAAACGCTGAACCTCGGCAGAATACTCACTAAACTCCTTCTCATTTTCATAGATCCAGAACCAGCAGCCCCATGAGAATACTATATCCTTGAAGTTTCGACCGTATTCGTTACAGGTCTTCTCAACAAAGTTGAGTCGCTCTTGGAGGTCGTCAAGATTCATGCCGCCATAGATGTCGATATGATCCGCGTATTTCGCAGCAACTCGGAGTGTACGGTTTCCTCGAGCCCCGATGACTATGGGAAATGGTTTCTGAACCGGTTTTGGTTTGCAGATGAGGTCCTTGACTTGGAAGTATTCCCCTTCGTACGATATCTTCCCCTCTTTCGAAAACATCAGATTCATCAGCTCAATCGTTTCCACCATCTGGGCGAGTCGAATCTTATGAGCTGGATATGGGAATCCAAAGGCCTCATATTCTAAGGGGGTCCAGCCTAAACCTAGGCCAAGAGGGTACAGTCGGCCGTCAGCAATCTGATCCAGTGTGGCAATCTCCTTTATGAACAGCGAGGGATTGGGGAGATATCTCATTGTATTTACAGTGAGTGTGCCAATAGTGACTCGCTTCGTAGCCTCTGCTAGCGCAGCTATTGTGGACCAACAGGCAAGTCGGGATACATCTTCCATGGGATGATCCGGCATGATAACCGAATCGAATCCAAGCCGCTCACATTCTTGGGCAACCTCTCGTACCAACGGCCATTGAATGCGGTCGTATGGCGTGATGTTGATGTTTTCACTATCAGGAGCTACTGTCGAAATCACACGACTCAGCCTAGCACCGAACTTCATTCTCCTCTTCAATAGATTCGACTCCTAGACGAAATTGCATCGAAATCGGGGATAAATCTCTATCTGGAAGGATGCACTATGGCTGCTTGTTGAAGGGGGGCAAAACCAGTCTTCAAGTGACGTCGTGGTCCATGGATGAGCTAAGTGACTAAGTCCTTTTACCAAATAACCATTGATTCTTCAAATAGCCTTCTCAAATCTTCAGCATTAGCTGACCGAGGAGATAATTTGGTCACTCGATGTTGGGGTAGAGTTCCTTTAACCAGCCACTCAACATCGCCTTTGTCAAATCCGACAGCGGTAAGACCATTTGGCATTCCGGTGGCTTTCATTAACTCGATAATTCTTCCAGCGAGAATTTCACCGGCATCTCTAGGATCTGCTCCAGATGTATCTACGCCCATTAATTCAGCAGCATTGAGTTGTGGCTCAGGATTAATCTCAGATATGAAGCGGAAAACGGCAGGAGAAACGAGAACGACACTCATTCCATGAGGTATTATTGGGTGTTCTGATTTCATTCCTTCAGGAATATATTCTTTGACCATTCCGGATATAGGGTACGACATTCCGTGAGCCAGATGTACGCCAGCATTTCCAAATCCTATGCCTGCATAAGTTGCCGCTAGAATCATATTTGATCGAGCTTCGTCATCATCAGAGTTCTGAACTACACTCGTGATGTTTTGAGAAACCATTTCTATTGCTTTGGAGGCCCATATGTGGCTGATTGGGTTAGCACCTTGGTAAGCTGGTCTTAACTCGGGGCTTTCTGGAGCGGCGCGATCACTATAGGGAAGTGCCGTAATCGATTCCAATGCATGACAAAGAACATCAAATCCACAAGAGGCAGTGATGATCTTCGGAACTGTTCTAGTATTATTGGGATCTATAATTCCCATATTTGGCCGTAATGTCCTATGAGCAATTCCTGTTTTTGCATGCATACTCTCTAGATCGAAAATTGCCACTCCTGTCGTTTCACTTCCTGTTCCTGCTGTAGTTGGAATAGCAATCATAGGTTTCAATGGCCCAGGGACAGGAATTCCTTTGCCAATTGGTTGATTGACATAATCTAGGAAATCAGCCGGATAAGTAGAA
The DNA here is from genome assembly GCA_048939765.1 of Promethearchaeota archaeon. GTDB lineage: Archaea > Asgardarchaeota > Thorarchaeia > Thorarchaeales > Thorarchaeaceae > SMTZ1-83. Next base: position 2,319 of record JBHLPF010000023.1, on the reverse strand, counting down.
TATAGATTTGCAACTTTGGCGGTATCCATACTAGAACCACCGCCAACACCAACAAATCCATCAAAGTTACCTTCTGCTGCGAATTCAATTGCCTCTTTTAAGGATCCGTCAGTAGGTTCAACCCGAACTTCATCAAACAAGACTGCTTCTAGACCCTCGTTTCCTAAAGAGTCAAGGGCAACTTCTACCGGTTCACCTTCAGCAATGTTTGGGTCGGTGACTACCAATATTCGGTGTGCGCCCAGTTTCTTCATATCATAGCCTACTTCTTTGGTAACACCGGGACCGTATTTGATGCTGGAGCTATCCATCGTGAAGGCTGATTCAAAAGCCATATGTGTTGCACCCTCTATTGATTGCTTCTCCTTACAGTTAAATCAATCCCATCAATTACAGGGTTGAGGGATTCATCTGCTTGGAAGTTCATCATAACGCCTAATGACTAATCCAGAATCTTGCCAATGCAGCATACTTAAATCCGTCAAGATATGTCTTGATTTTTGACTCAATCTAGGGGGTTATGTGGTGAACAAGAAGGCAGCTGGCATAATACTTGTCATAATAATCGTTGGTATTTTTGCCACCTTCTATTTTCTGGGTGGTGGAACCGGCATCATTATTCGAAGTGACTCTGACTTTGAGGACCTGAATTTGCCAGGCAATGGGACAAGTGATGACCCATATTTGATTGAAGGTCGATGGATATCATCCAATCCTGTTTTCGGAGGCAGTTTTTGTATCTCAATCCGCAATACTGCGGCTTACGTGGTCATTCGAGATTGCACACTATCAGCGACAAGAACGGGTGGAATTACAGTAGATTTCACAGATGCCACGAATATCATCATCGAGAATTGTGACATCAGCAATTCCCGATTCGGAGTATGGGTGTTTCGATGCAGCAATATAGGGATTCTCAACAATGAAATCTCAAACTGTGGCATTGGAATCACAATGAGTGATACGGATAACTATCTGGTGTCTGGTAACACCTATAGTAACTGTGGAACCGATGAGAGTATTGACTCATGAATCGGTGTACTGTCATAGGATTGAAAATGCTCTTCTCAATCTTCCATCTCTATAGCCAATGGTCTTATTCCTGAAATATCTCATCATGATTTCCCTATCTCTAAATGGACTTGTCGCATCGAAAAAGACACTTCTTTTCGCTATAAACTGGTGAATACTCTCCCATGTGACTCGTAGAAATCTTCTTCGCTGATTCTTCTTGACATGTTTTCTAAAGACGGCCTCGATGTTCTTCTCTCGTCTGGACGGCACTAGATTGATGAGATAGAAATCCAAATCAAGGATTTTCGCCATCCAAGTTCCAAGCAGCCAGAACCGCATTAGTTCGTATTTCTTTTCAACCAGTGCAATTGTTTCGTAGTCCGATTCAAATACTTCTGAGAACCAGTTATCAGCACAGGTCTCATAGATTTTGGAATAGCTAGGGTTACTGGGGTCAGTTGAATTTCCAGCGGTCAATTTTGCCTCAATAAAGAACAGTCCAGTATCAGTCTTGATTATGATATCGGGCTCTGAACCCCTTTTGGTCTTCTCACCAAACTTCGTTCTTGCTGCATCTAAGAGGGACCAGCCCTTATCTTCACTCTGACGATATGACCAATAAATCACTTCGGATGATCTCGGTGAACTGTCGCTGATTGAGTCCAAGAATCCTTCAATTAGATTATTCCGTTCCAAGAATCTAAAGACATTCCAGCTTAGGGCATCTTCGCTGTTATCGTGGCCAAACCGACTCTCTCTCTTGTTTCTGGGCGCTTTGATTCCCTTGAGTAACTCTAAATCTGATGGTTCTTTCCAGAGCAGATTGTCTAACTCGTTCTGGTATTTAAAGGTCGAAGGAGAGATGAAAATGTTGTGTGTTTTGCATCTGAATTCATCCGTATACTTGTGAGTGTCTGGTTTGTACTTGCGCACCACTTTTTCAGTACAACCTTTAACCGGACATTCAACAGTCTTCTTGGTAATTTCAATATGGTCTTTCAATTCCTCTGCGCCAAACATATTCGGCCCTCTCCATATCGAAGGACTATGCGTAGCTTAGTCAGATTCACTATGCTTCCAACGCATATCAAATCTATTAGTTAGCCTATTGCATTATACAGAATCATTCGTTACTGAGCTGTCTATGCAAAAACTCTCTTAGAGCCAAGAAAGTCACTCTAAAGATCATGCCCCATTCTCCATGGATCCTGTTCTAGAACGCCTCACTAAGATTAGTCTTGATTGCCCCCAGAGAATCAGGATTGGATGAAATTCAATCATAACAGAACGACTAAATACGCCCTC
>JBHLPF010000022.1:0-59495 GCA_048939765.1 Promethearchaeota archaeon | reverse complement strand
ATTGGAAGATTTGCTGTTGTCAATGATGGCGGTGCTGGAGCAAACAATCACTATCATCAGACTGGTGCACAGTTGAAAAAGTCGGTGATTCCAGATAGCATTTCAAAATCCATCCAGCTTGGTGAAGCTGTACGAGATGCGAACGAGAACAAAAAGGATCCAATTGATGCATTCTTGGATACTATGGGCGGTCAAAGGCTCACTCAGGGCAAGATCGAGGAAGTGAAAGGTGAAGATCGAGCAGGCCATTGGCATGTAGTTGTGAGAATCAAGCCTGAGGACTTGAAGGGCAAATTCGAAGTTGTCGTGAAGAACGAGTACATGATGGCAATGAGCGATGGGAAACCTGTAGTGATGTTCCCTGATCTTATTTGCATGCATTATCCTGACACTGGACATGGAGTGATGAGTGCCAACCTCAAAGAGAGGATGGAAGTAGTTGTGACAGCATCTCCAGCGCATGAAAGGTTGAGATATGCTGGCGGTACGGAGATTGGTCGGAAGGCGTTTCACCCTGAGCGCTATGGGCATCCTGAGCTTGAGTATAGGCCAATGGAAGAAATTATCGGGAACTTGAGATGAAGTGAGGGTTACTTTTTCTTGAGGTTTAACCTTAGATAAGTCGTATCAATAAGGTGACAGGGCGTTAGTATTTCAATCCCCTCATAGTCCGATTTCAACCAATAGCACGCCAAAGAGGCATATTGTGAGAATATTCTTTTATGTGTCTATTATGTTAGTAATTCTGAGTATACGTTTGAGGTCATCTAGATCAGAAGTTTCAATGCCTAATCTAAGATTGAACGCTAGACCTACAACCACTGTGAACAGCAGTGCCAGGAATGAAGCCAATGCGAATATCGCGTTTTTCTTCAATCGTCCTCCCCACCTCAATCCTATATCAAGCGCCAGGACGCGCAGCCAAAAGAGAATGTTGAGTCAGCAATCAACTTGCATATGTGAGTATCATGCTCTTGGAGTTCCAGGATTGAGATAGAATGATGCTGAATAGAGATAAATGTGAGTTTCGTATGTGCATCATTTGGGAGAGTTCCTAGATGCTACAAATGGGTATTCCGGTTGTGCTTGAATTTTTCTTGGCCTTTCTCGCGATACTTATCATCTCCTGCTATTGCTGCTATCGTTTCCGGAAGAGAGGAGGCAACCAGCAGGTTCTCAGAGAGGTCCACACAATAGAGCGGGTTTCCACGCCTGAGAAAATCATGGAGCGGGAGCGGATAGTCGAACGAGTGTTAGTGGTCTGTCCCTATTGTGGTCACAAAAACGAGCAGGGAATGTCCAAGTGTGCACAGTGTGGCGCAGACATCTAATCCTTATGATACGATAGCAATCTTCTGAAACAATGCACTTCTTCAGAGAATTTGTCCACTCTGTCCAGAATCCTAGAGAATCGCTATCTATTTGAGAATCGTTAAGTATTGAATGCTAGACTTAAATTGCCGGATTTCATTCATGCATTGGAGTTCCGTTATTGAGGAAAAGAGGGTATTTGCCCCATCTTGATGAACTCCATTTCAATTCGAATAGAACATGAGCAAATTGGATGGATTAATGTTATGAAGCGAATTGGGCTTATTGGTGCTACTGGGACTGATTGGTGGGTCGATGAAAGAAAGCGTGATTTCATCAAACTGCATACTCCAGAGGGCTACGAGATTCTAAACTACACTCCAAAGTTTGGCACTCATAGTGTTGAATCGCATGTTGATGAGGCATATAATGCACCATTTATTCTGGAGCAGATTGTGAAAGCTGAGAAAGATGGTTGCGATGCAATTGTAATAGATTGTGCCTGTGATCCCATTCTTGATGCAGCAAGAGAAGTCTGTCAAGTGCCCGTTGTTGCTCCACGAAACTCAGCCCTCCACGTCGCACTTACTCTAGGAACGAAATTCAGCATAATCGCAGTTCAAGGCCAGTCGCTTTTGAGATGCATGCAAGAAGGCGTCCGGAAAGAGGGTCTCGAGTCATTCTGTGCGAGTGTTCGGTATCTAACAATGCCTGTTCTAGACATTTCCAAGAACCCAAGACATACGCAGGAAGAACTGCTTAAGATGTGTAAGAGGGTTATCGAAGAGGATGGGGCAGATGTGATTGTCCTCGGATGCACAGCACTTTCTCATGAGGTTGATCTCGAGCCTATCATGAAGGAAACCGGCGTTCCTGTCTTGGACCCATGGGTGATAGCAATTCAAATGGCGCGTACACTCGTTGAAACTGGTCTGACGCATAGCAAGATCGCCTATCCAAGTCCCCCACGAAAAGGTATCACAGAAATCCCTGATATCAAAGGTGCCTTCGACGACGTGCTAAAGTCTGAATGATGTGCATGCATATCACTAGGTCTTGTCTCTTTTCAGCAGAACCATCATCATCACCAAGATTACTACTGCCAAGACTGCGTACATGAGATACGGAAATGTGAGACCAAAGCCCGTCACCCAGCCTCCAATGATGGGACCCAGAAAGAGTCCAACACCTCCCATGCTCTCGACAAGTCCAGCATGAGCACCTTTCTCCAAATCTGTCGCTGAAACGACCAGATATAGGGCGCCCAGATAGTTAAAGCCCACTCCCAATCCAGAGAGTACCATTGCAATCGCAAATACCCAGATGTCTATGAATGAGAACAAAAGGAAGCCGGAGCTTGCCGACAAGACTGCTCCAAGAAGGATGACTGTCTTCATGTATTCACCAGGCATTCTGGCGATCGCAATGAATCCAACAGTTCGAACAACGTTCCATATCAGAAGCAGGTTTCCGAAATCTTCAGTGGCAAAGGGATATCCCAAGAGAACGAGATTCTCAATGTACGATGGGAATAATGCCAGAATCACAGTCGATACTACACCCCATAACATCACAGAGAGATAAGATGTAATGAATAGGGGTGATGTCTTGCTAGCCTTTTCTCCTTGAGTCGGGAAGTCAGTTGCATGTAGATTCTCAATCTCTTCTGATTCTGGCCTTCTCTTATACGCTTGAAGGAATAATGCGATAATTGCTAATGAGAATATCTCAATAGCTAGGATCACATAGATACTGGAGAGGTCACCGTAGATTCCAGCGAGATACGCAATGATCATAGGCGGAAGAATCATTGACGCACTCCATGCCGTTGAGAAATTGCCAAGAGTTGCCACCTGTGATTCCGGCTCAAGCTCTGCAACCATTCCTTCAATGGTTGGAGCTATGAATCCATAGACAAAGCCCTCCACCGTTCGTATTGCTATCAAATGTATAGGTTGAATTAGAGGAAGAAGATAAAGAAGAATGACTCCAATGTAGGCTCCTGAGGAAACCAAAAGCGTCTTCTTCCTTCCAATCCGATCCGAAACGCGGCCGCCAATTGCGGGTGAAAACATGTAGACGAATCCAAACATTCCAAAAGCGATTCCTGATTCTACTAATGTTCCCCCAAGTCGATTTACATACCAGGATGCAAAGATCTCTGTCGTCCCGAGTACGAATACGACGAGAAACGTCGTGATGTATCCTACAACTCGATTCTTCCTTCGAATTTCAGGGGTTAAGTCCGGTTCTCCATCTACATCTAGACAGAAGGGTTCACATGGTTCGTGCATATTCTCACCGCATGCAGTTGGCTATCCGAGGTGCGGCGCAATCTCTTTTCCAATCAACTTGGCTGTTTCAATTGGATTGGTGCCTGGAACTGGAAATGCCACAGGAGTATTGGCTCCGGCATCGATCATATCTTGTATCTGCTTGATACATGACTCAACATCTCCCACCACGCAAAGCTCTTGCAGCATCTTGTCAGTAATTAATTCTCCAAGCTTAGCATCGTCACCTTTCTCTGCAGCCTCACTAAACGCCATCGTATCTTCAGGTCGAACTCCTGCATGTTCCATCAGAGGACCTCCTGCCTGAGAATGAGGCAAGTATAACTTTGAAAACTCTCTGACGGTGTTGTAGGCTTTATCCAAGTCATCATCGACCACGACTGGGAGATAACCCACCATCTCGAAGCTATCCAGGGATTTCCCTGCTTCTTTAGCACCTGCTTCAACTCTTTCCCAAGCAAACTTTGTATAGCCTGGAGTGCAGAAGATTGACATTATAGCTCCGTCCCCAATCTCTCCTGCGAGTTTCATTCCCTGCTTTCCTTCGAACGCAAGATAGATTGGGACTCTTTTTCTGACAGGTTCGAAAATCAGCTTCACATCTTTAGTTTCGAAGTATTTCCCCTTGTGAGTAATACTCTCTCCAGTCATTATCTTCCTTATGACCTCGATACTCTCCTTGGTCCTCGAGATTGGTTTCTTATCCCAGAGTGCCATTTGATCCATCCAGAAGGGTACTCCTGATCCCAGACCAAAGACAGCACGTTTGTTGCACATCTCATCTATTGTAGCGAATTCCATTGCTGTCAACGCTGGGTGGCGTGAATAGGGATTGACAACACCCAGTCCAATTCGTATCTTCTCGGTTGCCATAGATCCTGCAGCCATGTATGGAATCCCGCCTCTGAAGAAGTAGTCCTCTGCGAACCAGACCGATCCTAGTCCCACAGCCTCTGTCGCTTTCGCCAGTTCAACACCTTCCCTCACGGGGAAAACACCTGTCATAGCCATTCCAAATTCCTTGTAGCCTTTCATGACATCTCACCATTTCTTTCAAAACAAGAGAGAAGGGGGAAGAACTCCCCCTATTCTAGGGCAACTTGCCAATGCTCTCTAGATAGTCTGCTACGTCCTTGAGTCCCAGCTTCTCGTAGGTCTCTCTCTTGGGCCAACTTGTCTTGGGATCCCATTCGTGGAGCGCATAATACCTGTCGAGCATGCCATCCAACTCTTCCTGGGAATTCATCTCGCCCTTGAGTGGACCACTCGCGGCTCCCTCATTCATTAGCCTCCAGGGCAGATTATCATGCTCCCTGGTGGCTCCACGAGTCACATTGAACGCCTTCTCGAGTGTCACAACCCTGCGGCCAGTGTTCATCATCTCATCCTCAGTCAAGGAGATGCCTGTTGCTGCTCCATACAGCCGTGCCATATTGTCGGGATTGACTCCAAATGCGGCTGTAGAGGTGAATACACAGAATCCCAAAGCCTCCGTTATCTCATAGCAGTCTTCATGCCATCGAACAATTTCCGCTCGAAACTCCGTGAAGTGAGGTGACGCCCATTTCTTATCACCTGTCACCTTCTCGATGACTTCGACCGCCTCAGGGCTAGCTCCGAATTCCGCGAAGGTTTCCGTCATGAGATGATCATTTCCTCGTGGGTTGACGGCAAAGGCTAATGCATATGCCTTTGCAGACCTTGTTTCGACATTGGACTGCTCGAGACCCTTCTTGTTCATGATGGCCCACTTGTAAGAGTCGTGACCGACCTTCTTAGTAGCTATCTTGAGGCCATCTCCAAGGAGGTTCCCAAGCTTGCCTTTTCGCAGCGCCAATGCCTCAACTGTCTTTAGAGTCTCATCGAGCTTGCCCCAGTCAAGCTCAAGACCGTCTGTGTCTTCCTTTGTGAGGACTCCCCGCAGGTAGCTCTCAATGGCCCACTGAGATACAGTACCTGCGGTGATTGTATCCAATCCTAGACGGTTACACATCTCATTGAGCAGAAGAACACCTTCTGTGTCAATGATTCCAGGACCGTTGCCAAGGGCTCCAAAGGTTTCGTATTCTGGACCTCCGCTTGCGATACCAGCGTTTGGACCTTCGTCAATGACAGAGTATCGATGACAACCAATTGTGCAGCCAAAGCATGCAACCCGTCTTTTGAGATATCCCTTCTCAACTAATGCTTGGCCAGTTATTGGATGAGCATTTTCAGTGTACCCAGTCTGCCAATTCTTCCCAGGGAATGCATGCAGCTCATTGACTGCTGCAATCGACCCCGCAGTACCAAAGTCATGAAGGCCGACAGCCCCGCTGTCATTGCGTAGGTTTTCTCTCATCTCCTTGGCAACTTCTGCGAACTTCTTTGGATCTTTTACCTTAACGGGCTTGGTTCCCTTGACAGCTACTGCTTTCAGGTTTTTCTTAGCCATTACTGCGGCACCGCCGCCTCTGCCTGCTGCATGGTATAGCGAGCACTGAATAGAAGCGGCGCGCACAAGATTCTCTCCGGCGGGACCGATATAGAGGCCCTTCGAATCATCCCCGTGCCACTTCTTCAGCAAGGTGTCGGTCTCAATGATGTCCTTCCCCCAGAGTTCTTTTGCGTCTTTAATCTCCACGTGATCATCATTGATCCATATGTACGAGGGTTTGTCAGCTACACCATGAACCACAAGATGATCATAGCCTGCGAACTTCAACTCCGCTCCCCAATGGCCGCCCGTGTTGCTCTTCAGGTAGAGCCCAGTTGTACAGCCTACCGTAGTGACGGAAGTCCGTCCAGATGCTGGGGCAGTTGTACCAGTGCAGACTCCAGGGGCATAGATGATGATGTTCCTTGGATCATCCCAAGTAATTTCGGGGTCCCTACAGTAGTCCCAAAGGATTCTGGCGTTTATTCCTCTGGAACCAACGTACAGTCGTTTCCACTCCTCTGGAATGTCTTCTTTCCAAATCTTTCCGCTTGATAGGTCGACGTGTAGTATCTTTCCTTGATGTCCATACATGCTACGCAGCCTCCTTCTTCAGGTCACGATACATGGCCATCCTGGCTGACCGCAGTTTCTTCTTCTGTTTCAACAGATCATCTGTAGCCTTTATCCACTGAATCGCACCGGGAACACAGTGTTTTGCACAATACGGGTCTCCACCACAGATGTCACAAATAATCGCTTTGTTATTCTCTGGATGAAGCCTAATCGCATGGTAGGGACAGGCTTCCACACATTTGGCATGCCCCGTGCACTTGCCATTGTCTACGGTGATAATGCCGGTCTCCTCATCTCTAGACAACGCCTTTTCAGGACATGAATCTACACATGGATGAGCATCACACTGTTCACAGAGAAACTGAATGCCGAGAGCGATGTCCTCCTTCTTGTAGATCTTTATTCTCCCTCTATTTGGATCGAAGAGGCCTTCCTTCGTCAGAGAACAAGCCAGAGAACATTGCTTGCAGCCAGTACATTTGTCCATATCGACTAACAGTAAATTGGCCATTTTCTATCAGCGTCCATCATATCGAATGTTAAATTGGTCCTAACACGATGAATCCACCATTTTAATGCTGTCCTTCTCGTCCTGTTATATGATGCATATCGGAGGGCTTTAACAGAAGCTAAAATCTTAATCTTGCATTATGGGAATCTCAAGACTAGAATTCGAAAGACACATCTTGCGGATTGTTTCTATGAGAGATTAGCCTGAGGTTCAGAAATGGCTACTGGATCAAGTATGCAGAAGACTATCCGCCAACTAGTTCAGCTAAGAGATGACTTGGATGCTGTTACAGATATCCAGATTCTCCGTCAAGTCTTCATTCGCATACTCGAGGTTATCCATGAAGAATTCGAGCAGCTCCCGACACCTCCTGACTGTATGCATCTCGGCTTATTTACTGATTTGCGTTCTAGGCGGATAGCAAAATCTGCTGAGCCCTTCCCGGCTCTCAACTTGAAATCCAAGGATGATAAAGCACTACTTGACACTAGGATTTTGATTCTCGGCAGATTGTTTGAGTCATTCAAAAGCCAGAGGCGGAGGAAAAACCGGGGCATCTATTACACACCATACAATCTTGCACGAACTATATGCAGACTCGCCCTTGATGCTTTCGAATCAAGAGAGGGCATATCGAACGTCTCCAGACTGGTTGGTCTCAGAATTCTGGACAATGCATGTGGAAGTGGGACATTTCTCTTTGCTATGCTTGAGGAGATTCTCAGTAGAATCTCAGCAAGATCAGAGAAGATCGTCTTGGACGGCATTAAGGTAGATACCAGCAAGCTCGTTTCCATAGCATCCTATTTGCTAAGGAATTCCCTCTTTGGCCATGATGTTGATGAAGATGCCATTATGATTGCCGAGGCGCAGCTTTGGCTCGCTGAATACGCTCTAAAAGGCACTAATCATTCATCAGTCCCGAAACTTAATCTCAGAGTTACAGATACACTTGCATCAGATGTTCTCGCCCAGAAATACGACATCGTGATAGGAAATCCGCCGTATATGAGACTCGCATCTGATGAAACTGAGTTTAATAAGACTGTCAAGGCGCGATATGATACCACAAGAGAGTACAACACGCATGCTCTCTTTGTCCAGGCATCTTTGGCCCAACTGAAGCAAAATGGAATCCTTGGCTATTTGATTCATAAGAATCTTCTAACCCTTGACACTTTCAGAAGACTCAGAAAGTCAATTGCGGAATCTCACAGCCTCATTCATCTATCAGATTGTGGTTCAGGTATTTTTCGTGGGGTGACAGCTGAAACTGCATTCATTATCCTACAAAAGGGATTTAGAGCTGTTCCTCGCACAGTTGCCCTTTCGCGATATAATCCCAATTCTAATCGGTGCTATGAAATATCATCTATTGACCGAGAAAACTATTGCAGTCTGATCTCAGATTGGAATCATCGGTATCTTCTGGGTATCAATTCAGATGTTATACGCTACCTGCAGCTTATGTCCAACTTGCCGAAGCTAAAGAGCATCGTGACTATAAAGCGTGGGATTGAAACAGGATGCAATCGAGAGTTCATATCTGCGGTAACAGAGCTGGGAGGCAACTGGAAACCTCTGCTTCGAGGAAGGGATATCGCGAAATATGCCATCAATGGCAACGTATGTTTGAACCATGACATCACCAGATTGGCGAAACCCGGCCGAAGAGACTTGCAGCAAATCCCCAAGATTGTAGTGCAGCAAAACTCGGAGCATCCCATAGCTTTCTATGATTCCGGACGCTTTCTGGTCCTCAACTCAACGACATACTTGGCTGATGCTAATGAAGATGTGCTGAAGGCAATCTGTGTGTTGTTAAACTCGAACCTGATATCATGGTTCTTCAAGACTGTATTGACGAATAATGCATGTTTGACTGTCAATCTCCTACCCAACAATTTAGGTATGATTCCAATTCCCAGGAAATTGGATTTGACATTGTTTTCTACCCTCTGCGATGTTCTAACACGCTTAAGAGCATCCTCTGATTTAACTCGGTTCCAGCTTTGGCATGAAACTCTTGTTGAGGCTCTAGTTGTTGCTGCCTACTTCCCAAGTATTGTAAAAGGCAATAATGCCAGCAACCGAATCCGAGAAATCGTAGATGCAATTGCATCAGAACCAATTGAAAACGTCCCATATGGCGAGGCTGTCAATTCTGCAAGGAATGCATTGGAGGAGTTTGCATTCTTCCAATCATGACTCAATGTGTTGATTGCGTTAGGCAAACAGAGATAAGTCGTATCTTGCGCATTGGCATTGAGGAAATTCTGTGACCGCGGAACAAGACGCGCCAGTCCGACCTGATGAGTTGGATTTTGATCCAGCTTCATTTGATAGTGGAGGGATACTTGATACCCTAAGTATGCTTCTCTCTCATCATCCTCCATCACAGTATGGGCACTGTCTAAGAGTTTCCTATAGAGGTCGATCAGTATACTTCTGTGGTAGGTGTTCGGGTATCTACGGGGGGCTAGGATTAGGGCTGATTGTGTTGTTCTTTTTCAGGTCCGTTCTGGAGCCAGACTGGTTCTGGTTCATGATATCAATGGCAGTGGGATTTGCAACTGTTGTTGATTGGGTTAGTCAAAGACTGACTCCACGAAAGACTACGAATTTCGTTAGAGCAATTACAGGATTTCTTAGTGGCTTCTGTCTTGCAATTATCTTCTACTTGGGGAATCTCTGGTTTATGCTAGTTGCACTCGCCATAATGGGTTTCACAGTAGGTGGCGTGGGATTTGTGGAGAATCGAAGGATAAAGCATGAGAGGGCTATCCTAGAAGCTGAAGAATCCGGGTAATGAGACAATCATTTTAACGATGGCATAATTTCTTCCTATTGTGGCTTTGATGATTCCTACAGCAAAACCGATAATCGATGAAGAAGAGATTGAAGCTGTGAAGAATGTCCTCGAATCCGGTATGCTGGCAGAGGGCAAGGTTTCCCGGGAGTTTGAAAGAGAGTTTGCAGACTATGTTGGGACAAAGTATGCCACTGTAACTAGTAATGGAACAACAGCTCTCTCCACCGCACTTGAGGCTTTAGACCTTCAACCAGGGGATGAAGTCATCACTACTCCATTCACCTTCATCGCGTCAGCCAACTCTATTCTCATGATCGGTGCCGTTCCTGTCTTTGTTGATGTGAAATTTGACACTTATAATATCAATCCAGACCTCATTGAAGAGGCAATTACAAAGAAGACTCGAGCAATTATGCCAGTTCATATCTTTGGAATGCCATGCGAGATGGATCAAATCATGGAGATTGCTGAGAAGCATGACCTCCTAGTTATCGAGGATGCTTGTCAGGCACATGGAGCCACTGTGAATGGCAAAATGGTAGGATCAATTGGACACATTGGTACATACTCATTCTATGCCACCAAGAATTTGATGACAGGCGAAGGAGGCATGATCATTACAGATGACGAGGAACTCATGGAACGATGTCTAATGATAAAGAATCATGGGCGGGGTCCCGAGGGCGGCTATAATCATCATCGCGTTGGATATAACAATAGAATGCTGGATATGGTGGCAGCACTAGGAAGAGTACAATTGAAACGTATGCCGGAAGTGGTCAGAAAGAGGCAAGAAACGGCTAGCAAATATGACAAGTTCTTCTCGGGCTTTCCTGAGGTCCAACCACAAATCACCTTGCCTGGAATGGAATCAGGCTATCATGTATATGCTCCTCGCTTCTTCGTCAAGAATCTCTCTCGAGATGAAATCCTTCAGCGTCTTCGCGACGCGAATATAGGAGCTCGTACTGTCTATGCCTTACCCTGTCACAAGCAGAGAACATATCAGAATATCTTCAGTTGGCGGTGGTCTCGTTGTGTCAATTATCCCGACTACTCTTCCATGACATTTCAGAATGCCGAAAACGTAGGTGAAACGCACATTGAGATTCCAGTTCATCCAGGTGTGACTGAGCAAGATCAATCTCACATATTAGAAACTTTAACGAACATTCTTGCCTAAGTATCTGGAATGAAATGAGGAAGAATAGACCTGAGGTCCTTGGATCGAATAGTCAGGCTAGCGGCCCTAGTGACATTTTCAGTCATTGGATTAAAAGCAATGCTCAGGTTGGAAATCTGAAACAATGGGATGTCATTTTCGCCGTCGCCCACGCTGGCAAGGTTCTTGGATGTAAAGCCATTTTCTTCCAGATACTCAGACATCCTCTCAGCCTTCTGCGGCCCCTCCATGATATAATGAACCTCGCCGTCATGAATCCCATTCTTCTCTCCAAGGATATTGGAATATGCGAAATCTAAATTGAGCCTCTTCCCAAAGGGCTTCATGAAGAATTGGCTCGCACCACTTGAGATGCATCCCACGATATAGCCCCAGCCTTTCAATGCTGCGACAGTTTCCTCGGCGCCGTTCATAAGCGGCAGCCTTTCGACAAGCGGGTCTAGAGTACCATCTGTTGGCACTCCTATCCATATCTTGGTTCCTTCTCTTATGGCCTCAGCCATGGTCCGACGGTTTTCTCCCTGCTTCGCGTAGATAGCCATGAACTGGTCTTCAATTCCAAGCTCCTTTGTGATTGGTTGAACAGCACTTGGCCCATCAAAGAGAACACCATCAAGATCAAGGCATACTACTTTGATATCGGAGTCCAAAAGCTTTCTGACCTCCTTTAGGCTAGTGTAATCAACCCTTTACTCATGTATTAGAATATAGTGGATTATCCTGAGGGGATGCAGTAGAAAGGGTATTATCTCCATGTTCGTCTGAGTGGGATGAGTGAGGATGAACTCAATAATAAATCAACCACGCCGCCGTCATCGTCCAGGGATAATAAATGAGGTTCGTCGGATAGGGGAAAAAAAGCGAAAAGACAAAGATCTAGTCTTTGAGGTTGGTAGGACACCGAGAGATACACTAAGCAAATTGCTTATTGTATGTGGGAAGGTGGGAGACGACAAGGCCGATGCATATCGGGCAAAGGCACGAGAAATAGGCGCTGACTTCGTGATCGAACCAGGCAGATCATGGGTATTGACAGACAAAACAGTCAAGGATTGCTTCGAAGTGGGAAAGCATGCCGGGGTGTTGCTGATTGGAACAAACAAGGAACTACCGGCGACTCAAATCGAATATCAGGGGTCCTATGGATTTACTGACTGGTTTATTCAGGATGTAGATGGCGATGGCATTCCTGACACTCCAGTCGGTAGAATCTTCGGGCCGCTGGAAACCGTGTTGTATCATTTGGACCCAATGATTATTGATAGCAACATCGCAATAGTGTTTGATTCCCAGCCCGGGCGGTCTACTCGCCATGTAGAGGGATTAAAGCAGCTTGGCTTTGACGTAGATGTCTTGAGGAAGTTCTCAGAGAAAGACAAGAAATTGCTATCAGTTAGTGAATTCATACTTCAATTCTCAGATGGCATGTTTGATACCAGGATACATGGCACTCCTGAGAAGTGGGCATCACACAATGCAGTAATTCTCGATTATCAGCAAGCATCCTCTATCAAATTTGAAGGGTATCCTGTAATTTACTCGGAAGCCTGCAGCACTGCGATGGAAGGACCTCTTCTGAAGGCATTCCTCGATCAGGGTGCTTGCTACATCGGTGCAACATTGGACACGATGAACAATTTGGAACCTTTTGACGATTGGAAACTCTGTGCTTATGCAGACGGCTGGAAGTTTGGCTTTCTCGACCTTCTGGATACATATGAGCTCATTGGTCAAGTCAAGGTAAATGTTGACAGGGCAATCTTTGAGAACTTGGATGAGAATGTGAAGAGAGAGATATCTGCAGTTAGAAACGGGGATACTTTTGAGATAACATCGGACAATGGATTGTCTGCGACGGAATGGGTTGTGTTTGGTAATCCCCTTCGAAGAACCACCGTCGGCCCAGCTGCAGATTATACCCCTGGTCGACTCATCGTAGATACGTAGAGCTAGCCCTGTGTATGCTTCTGTGTTCTCAATCCCATGATTCCACCAATGCACCCGCCCAATGCACCAATCATAGATAGAATAATGGATGCTATGAATATCGAGAGGACGTCTGCTCCGGATGAGGAAAGTGATTCTAGAAAGAAGAGAAGCGGAGTAGTTGCAACAACTGAACCAAGGAAGCCCCCAATTGCACCGCACTTCGGACTGAGCATGAAGTAACCACAGACGACACCTGAAACAAGTGGGGCTGCTACCCACAGAACTACATAGAGTCCTATATTCAGTAGTGCGGTTGCGAAAACCAATCCCAAAAATCGAATCAGAATGTCCTTAGAGCTTATCTCAATCGCCTCTTATGGGCCACGTACGATTCTGATATAATGATGACGTTTCAGCAATAGTCTTTCATAGGGGTTCGGAGCGATTTCATAAAGTTGGTTGATTCATTTGCTGCTTGAACTCAAAGTGCCCCGCAATTATGACCTTCTTAAATCAGTTCATTCTTGGATCTATCCTGATATTCAACCTGTTCCGGAGGTGACCGGTCCAGATTGCTTTGGTCGTGTCTTTGAAATCGGGGGAAAGCTCATCCCTTTGATTTTTAGACAGAATGGACCTGGGCGAGCACTCGAAATTGTGTTTCCCGCGAATTCCGCAACCATCAAGGATGTCCGACTGCTCTCAAGGAGAATCCTCGGACTTGACAAGAGTATGGACTCCGCCCTGTCACTAATGAAGAGCGATCCGAACCTGAAGCGATTTGTGGCAAGCGTAAAGGGCATACGTCCGTATGTTGCAGAGTCGCTTTATGAGGCACTAGTGAAGACCATCATTCAGCAACAGATCTCTTATCGCTCAGCAAATATCGTTACAAGGAAGATGATTCTAGGCCTATCAAGGAAACGTGTCTTCGAGGGTGTCAAGCTGTATTCCTTTCCCACTCCTGAAGATATCATGGATTGCGGTGTAGACGGACTAGGTAAATTTGGAATTGGATATAGGACAGAGTATGTGTACAGGCTCTGTTCACTTGTTGTGAATGGCAAATTGGATTTGGAATCTCTATCGCTGATGACATTCCCAGAGATGATGCAGACTCTAAGTCCTATTCGCGGAATTGGAGAATGGACCGTTCAAGCTGCCATGGTCGCGGGATTTGGTGACCTAACCATCTTTCCTTATGGCGACCTCGTCATTCAAAATATCCTGGGCGCTCTTTACAACAATGGAGTTAGAATGACCAAGACCCAAGTCATCGAGAAATCAACAGAATGGGGCCGGGATGGGTCTTCAATTCTCTATTTATTGATGTCAGCCTATGTTCTCGGACTCATGCCGTCTCAAGGTAAGCCGAAAACGCATAAAAGGTGACATTCTTCTCATGAATCATAATCTCTGGTGAGCCGTGTGACCGAGAAGGGAACGAAGAAGAACACAAAGCTCTGGCGAATATATTCCATGTTTCGAAAGGAGCTTAGACTGATTATCAATGATAAATTCGCACTTCTTCTAATCTTCGCACTACCAGGGATGATTATGCTCACGATGTACGGAGCAATAAACACAGGTCAAGTAAGTTACACGTCAACTGAATATGGGGAGAAAAGCCAGGATGCACTGACTCTTGGTGTAGTGGATTTAGATCCAACTGATACGTTTCCGGGCGAGGATCTCTCACTGAACTTCACATGGTATCTTCAATATAGCCCGGATTTCATTGTCGAGATATTCCCGGATGAACAGGCGGCATTGACCGAGTTGTACTATGATCGCGTTGATGCATATGCAGTGATTCCTTATGGATTTGAAGGCAACATCACCGGTGATATTCCTGCATTTGTTTCGATTCATATCTCGAGCACCAATATTATGAGTCAGTCTACAGTATTTGGCGCATTTAGCGAGGTGGTATCTCATTTTAGATATGACCATGGTTGGATTAGGCATGAGGTAAATGTTGAGACAGTGCGGGAATTCGAACCGACAGGAAATTACACTGCAGCTACATTTGGCGCTTTCATGGTGGTTTTTGCGGTCTTCATCGCCACCTCTGCTACGGCCGCACAGGCGATCGTAGGAGATATCCCTCTAAATCGAATGCTGCTGACTCCCGCAACCAAGATGGAGGCGGTACTCGCCAAGACTCTAGCCTACTTCGCGGTGGGCTTAATCCAGATTCAATTTCTGCTAATAATGTGGATGGGCATGTTTGGCATTATACCAAATACTGACTATCTCACTCTCAATGCAGTCCTGTGGTTACTAGCCCTGTCTGGGGCAGCCTTGGGAGTGGTTATCTCGACCGTCGTAACGACGCGTCTGCAGGCAAACCAGTCCTTCCTCTTCCTCCTCTTTGCATCAATGATTGTCGGAACTGGATTCATTGATGTTGGAATAATAGATGAATGGTTCCCACTTAACCTCGGCAGAGTCATGATGATTGATACTGCATTCAAGGGAGTAGACTTGTTCTCATTCACCAACGAAATAGTCAAGATACTGATTTTCTCTGCAGTTCTAATTGTCTTGGCTTGGGGTATTTTTGCGAGGCGGACAAGTCTTGCATAGCTAGAATCCTAGGAATACCAAGACAACTACTGCCGCATTATTGAATCCGTGAGCCACACTAGGAGCCAATATTGAATAGTTACGTTTCTGAGCGAGATATCCCAATATGAGTCCCAGCACGAATCTAGTTGGCATTCCGAAAATGTCCAAGTGAATCGCAGCGAAGATGAAGCTTGTGATAATCAAGGCGTAAAGACCGGGGCTTGTCCTCCGCTGAATGAAATACATCTCCATTCTTCTCTGCAAGAATCCTCTGAAAAGAAGTTCCTCGCTGAAACCAACCACGGCAAACATGAGGATTACCCAGAGGATGACATCTAATACACCATCTATCTCAAAGAAGCCAATACCTGTGTCTGGCAAATCAAATGCAATGCCAATGAGCATAGTTACCAGAAGATTGGCTAGGAGCATTGCTGCTCCCATGGCTATTCCTAGAATGGCGTCTTTCAGCGAAGTCATGTTCTTAATACCAAGAGAGCTGAGCTTCAACCCATTCCTTCTGACATACCAAATTGGCGGAACAATGAATCCGATTTCAGCGAAGGTTATGACAAGCACTGCTATAGGATCAAGGAAGATGCTGCCAGTAACGAGGTCAACGATAATTAGGCCTGATGCCATGAGCGGGATCATTAGAATGGCCGTCAGTCCCACAGTTATGCCGAAAGCGGCACCTGTCAGAAGAAGAATGTGGAATAATTTGTTCCAGTCAACCTCACGCTCAATCACTGATCCTGGCTCGAAGATGTCAATTCCTGCATATTCCTGCATTTCGAAAGTGTCAGGGTCGTCTATAGCCAAGTGGTGTGCACCAACTGAGTCATCTTCCGACCTGAGATAAGGATTTGCTTGTGCGACATTCTGATTGCTGAGTCCAATAGATTTTATCAGGAGGCTCCATAGCTGGTGGTCAACTCAAAGACCATATGATTAATGATTGGTGATGATCAATGGAGCATGCCAGCGAGCCTCGCTTTCGAAGAGGCACAGCGCTTCTTGTCGTCTCAGTCATATTTGTTGCTGCTTTTGCCACAATAGTGATGGTTCCTCGATCCACAGAATCACCTGAGCTGCAGGTCAGGGTCTGCGTTATTGATTCAGGCATCAACAAAGATTATTCCCTGGCCGCTAGGCTGGTACTTGAGAAGAGTTTCATCAACACGTCATATGGTTATCCAGTGGATTTGAATTCAACGACGGACAGTCTGCCACTCAACGCTCCACATGGCACATACGTCGCTAGGATAGTCGCCCGTGATGCACCGAATGCGGCAATTGTGAATGCCAAAGTTGTTACAAGTAACAATACTGCAACTGTGGAATCCATTGTCGCAGCCATCTATTGGGCAGTTGAGGAAGCAGAATGTGATGTAATCAATCTAAGCATCGGCACATACCCTTTCATCCAAGGGACACTCCGAAAAGCAGTTGAATGGGCTTACGATCATGGTGTTACGATTGTTGCGGCTGCAGGGAATAATGGACAAGGCGGAATTGCTGGCACTTCGGTTGAGTCACCTGCAGTCTACCCTGAAGTCATTGCTGTTGGTGCAGTTGATGATGAAGGGAACCCCTACGATTTCTCTGCACGAGGACCGTTGAGAAACAGGACCGTGAAACCCGATATCGTGGCATTTGGATTCTATTCTACTAATGGAGCTAGTGGCGTCTTTGGCACTAGTTTCGCTGCTCCTCAAGTGGCCTCCGCTGCTGCAGGAATAATCGAGTATTGCCAGGATAATGAATGGTCATGGACTCCTGGAATGATAAAGGCAGCTTTGATTTCAAGTGCAACACATCTATCATCTGAATCATGGGAAGTTGGAGCGGGCCTTCTGAATACAAGGGGTGCCATGAATTATGTTTCTGACGCCAATAAGAAGAACGAGCTTCCTCTTGTCGCTGCTTTGACTCCAGGGACCGGACCATATAGTTTTGAGCGATGGTTTGTCAACTCATCCACAATCATCACTTACTCCGTATTCTGTAGCAGTAACGCCTCGTTTAGGATATCCTATTTGGGATCTGCCGCAGATTGGGTTCATGGACCATCGATGTTCGAGCTGAATCAAACTGGGTCATTTCAAATCTCGATTTACGTCCAGACAAATGAGTCCCAAGACAGCTTGAATTTGACTGTAATGCTTTATTCGTCTACCTATGGTTATCATCGAGCTGACATGACCTTTGATGCCGCAACTCCGCTTGCTATGGTTGCATTTGATATCAGTCATTCTCCATGGGTAAGGGACTCGATATACGGCCAATTCCGCGAAATGTATTCACTGCTATCAAGCGCTGGAATTGCTATCGAGGAACTCCGATATGAGTCTCAGATAACAGTGGAGAACCTTGGTCGTTATGATGCGATTTTCATTTTGGATCCGTGCGCGTGGGGTTCCGTCTATAGAAATGGGGAGGTTGAGATAGCCAGCATACACAGCTACTCTCAAGCTCAGAAAAATGCATATCTCGCCTATTGGGAATCCGGAGGGAGCATTCTGGTGGCTGGAATGGGGAATAGAAGTCTTAATCTGAATTCGACTAATGAGTTGCTGTTACTCTTCGGCTTTTCACTCAACTATGACCAAATTCCAGAAGTAACAATTGAGGCCAATGGAATCTCATCCACTCTTCTAGTCACAGACCTCATGAACCACACTACAACCAGCGGAATCGGGTCGTTTGATTTTGTAGGATGTTCGGTAAATTTCACCGGGAACGCATCTTGTCTGGCACAGGTCGAGATAACATACCTTGACGGTGAAGGTGCACTCCAGACTGAGAACCGAACAGTCATGGCTGCTTTAGAAGGGCTTGACAATGCTAGAATGATTGTTTCAGGAACCAATTTTCTGTTTGACAATTGGGGAGTGAAAGGATACTATCAATCTGAAGAAAATGACCTATTCATACTTCAGATAGCATATTGGCTGGTTGGCATAACCTAAAATTAGAGCAGAGGTGCGATGCTGTCACAGGCTGTTTTTGCTGCATAGACAAGCAAACCTGTTTTCATGCTTTTTGCTGCAGCCAAGACAAGAATTGCCTTTTCTCCAGCGCTTTTCATAATCATGAGGCCTTTCTGATTCGTGAGGAGAACCTCTTCAAGCATTCCTTGCTCCATTCGTTCTGCCGCGAGATCTGCTACACCTAGGATTGAGGCGGCCATTGCTGCTATTTCTGCTTCCTCTAGTCCATGCGGGACCGCAGATGCAATAGGTAGACCCTCCTTTGAAAGCAGCATCCATGCTTTTACGCCAGTGGCAAGTGAGGTCGCCTCTTCCATGATTTGCCGAAGCTTCCCCTGTAGCTCTTCGAATGCTGGGTCAAACATGAAGGCCTCACTCCACACGTAAGGTACTAACGGCACTGAGAAGTATATGCGCATTAATAAAGTTTGATAACATATCTTGGTCGTACAAATCAAAGCGGCCTCCATCTGCCTATTGAAGAGCAATATTTGGTTGTGGATTTGAATTCTCTGTTTGGTAGGTGATTGATATGTTTGATACGCTTGAAATCAATTCGGATATCGAACACGAGTCTCCTCGTGAGTGGAAAAAGGGTGTAAGGGTAATAGGTGTATCAGAGAGCTTCAAACGTGATGATGAAAAGAGCATAGCTGTTGGGGTCGTGATGAGGGGCGACATGCGGATTGATGGAATCGGATTCTGTGAGCCGGAGGTGGGAGGCACAGACGCGACCGAGAAGCTAATTGCCATGTATTCACGATTGGCAAGAGAAGATATCAGAGTATGGTTGCTTGGGGGCTGCATCATATCCTGGTTCAATGTCGTCGATTCAATGAGTTTATACAAGGCCACAGGAGTACCCGTCGTATGTCTCTCCTACAATCCCTCTGAGGGCATTGAGAAGTACTTCCGCGAATATTTCCCAAATGATTGGCAGAGTAGAGTCACCCTCATGGATGGAGGGGGTCAGAGGAAAGAAGTCACTCTGAAGACCGGTCACTCTGTGTTCCTGACCACATCTGGAATCACACTTGATAGGGCCCGCAAGCTCGTGGATCAATTCACACTAGATGGTAGGATACCAGAACCTATTCGTGTAGCAAGAATCATTGCAGCGGCCCGAAGACGGGATGAACCACTCTAGGCTAAATCTCACTCTCAAGGTGGTTCTCATGTTCCCTGTATAATGTCTTGTAGATATTGACAGCTGTTGCAATATCCAATTTCTCTAGCCGCGGTCGGGCAGATTCGAAGAAGCCTGCAAGGCTGCTTGGTACTACGCCCGACCTTTCAAGTGCCACAGCATGGATGAGCATGTCTATTATATCACTGGAGGCAACAACTCGCGCTTCAAGAGTGGTTTGATTCTGAATCTCATCCCAACGGTCGAGTAGCAATTCTCCCAAATTGCCCAGGGGCCCTAAGATTTCTGACATCGCCTTGGTTTCGGCTTCTATTTTGTTTCTCAACTGCACATGACTGTCAGGCACATCTCGATCAATGACTACATCCGATGTTTCCGACTCAGCAAGATCATGCAGGACTGCCATGGTCAGGACTCTGCCAATATCTATCTTGAAGCCATCTTGCTCACACTGCCTCGCGAGGAGAAGTGAAATCAACGTTGTTCCAAATGAATGCTCGGCCACAGACTCGTTCTGACTTTTATCAACTCCCGCGAGAATCCACCCAGTTCTATCGAGATTCTTGAGAACCTCGCCCTTCATAGCCAGCGCAACAAATTCCTCTATATTCATATTCATCACCCTATCAATGAGAGCAATGGATATTTATAACTGCAATAAATGCTATCAAAGACCAGAGATTCGTGAGATGAAGAAAATGGCCCAGAGAACGCTTGCTGAAGTGGCTACGCTTCTTGAAGAAACCCTTGAGATTCACAAGTCAGTGACGCATGTTGTCCTCTCCACCAAAGAAGGTGTTGTTGTCGCATCAGTCTGCCGAGAAAATGAGATGGACTCGAAGATCATCTCCACGGTTGCAGCTGCACTTGTATGGGCCGGAGCTACAGCACTGGACTCCATCGGCTCATCCAGCCCTGCACACC
This sequence comes from Promethearchaeota archaeon, assembly GCA_048939765.1. Classification (GTDB taxonomy): domain Archaea; phylum Asgardarchaeota; class Thorarchaeia; order Thorarchaeales; family Thorarchaeaceae; genus SMTZ1-83. The sequence continues at coordinate 38,828 of JBHLPF010000022.1, read as the reverse complement.
TTGTTCACTCAACAGCTATTGAGCGTATTGTCACAATTCTCCAGCCGAATTACCTATTGGTAGTAATTATCTCGAAGGCTAATGATGCGGGTTTGGATTTGAACAAGATTTTGCCAACTCTCCAATCTCTAGCGACAAGAATGGAGCTCGTTATGGGCTCAACTAGCACTTTTGGACAACAGACTACATTGGGGCGGATTGTTGAGGAGCTGCCCGAAATAACTCAGACAATGCTGCTCACAGAGGAAGGCCTTCCACTAGGATCGGTTGGTTTTGAGAACACGATAGAGCTTGCTGGGCTCGCCAGTTCGATTTTTGCGAACGGGTTGACATTCTCAGAACAGACAGAGTATATTTCATTTGCAGCAGGAACAACTGAGCTGATGGTCGTGCGAGTCGACGAGAATCGTCTCTTGCTTGTGGCTTGCCGTGACCAGAATCCAGCTGAATTGGCATCGAAAGTGAGAAATATCGTGGACGGTCTGTCCTAAACCTATGCTTTGGCTTTTTCAATAGAGATTTCTGCTTCGGTCATCTCATCATCGTCAAAGAACTGGAAGTCCCACTCTCTAAGATTGATTGTGATGAAGCAGTCCTTTCCTCTCTCAGGGCAATCAATTCGGATTGTGACATGGTCGTCTGCTGATTCACGAATTTCTGGATTTAAGCAGCCATCCTCAAGTTTCTCCAGGAGGAACATGACAAACGTTTCTGAGATTGTATTCAGACTGCCCTCCATAAGTGCTTGGCCCAGTTCGTCAAGGTAGTGCTTCTTCTTTCTGCCTTCTTTTTCGACTCTGCAAAGCCCGACCTCTTCCATTCTCGACACATGCCATCTGACGGTGTCGTGATGAACCCCAAGACTCTCTGCCATTTGCTCCTGATAGCATCCAGGGTTGTTGACTATAAATGCGAAGATTTTCTGAGCGGTTTCACTTCGCATTGTGAGATATGCCATCTCTGCTTCTCTAGACCTAAGCATTTTTGGATAATAGAGGCGCTTCCCAGCAAACTTGATTGATTTGACGAGACCTTCGCGTTCAAGAATTCTGAGATGCCAAGTAAGAGTGCCAAGAGGCGATTCGAGCATCTCAACTAGCTCTAGCAAATAGGTGCCTGGATTCTCACAAAGAACCTGGTAAAGGTCTCTTCGGAACGGATGGAGAAGCAATGCCATGCGTTTCTGCCGTCCCATCTTTAAACCTCTCGTCCTGCTCCCTAAGAATCATGAAAGAAGGGTGATAAAAGGGCTTCGACAACATCTGTCTGTCGCCTTAATTCGTACATATATCCAACATGCAGAATCCTTAATTAAGCCATCACCGGGTGCACCACTATCTGTGTCACCAGCGAGGGTATACCTTGTGCGGAATAACCGGCATTGTCAGCATGAATCGCAATAACATTGGCGAGATTCTGGTCGAGTGTAGCAGGAAATTGACCTACCGAGGATACGATTCGGTGGGCATTGCGGCGGTCCACCATGGGAGAGTTGATCTAAGGAAAGATGTTGGAACAATTGACGAGGTGAATAGACTCCTCAGCCTATCAAGGATGCCCGGAGACCGGGGAATCTCTCAGCTGAGATGGGCGACTTATGGTGCTCCTACAAAGATCAATGCCCAGCCACACTATGCTTGTGACGAGATTCTGTTTGGGGCCCACAATGGAAACCTTCACAACTATGTTGAGTATCGGCAAGAGCTGGTCGACGCTGGACATGTCGTTCGATCTGAGAATGATGGAGAGTTATGTGTCCATGCTGTCGATAAATATTATGAACAAACCGGGGATATGTTTGAAGCTGTACGCCTATCAACAGATGACCTCAAGGGTGCTTATTCCTATGCGGTTGGTAGGGCTGATCTGCGTGAGATTTATGCGGTGAAGATGGGCTCATCTCTTGTCGCCGGAATAGCAGAAGAGGACACTATTGTTTCAAGCGACTTGCCATCAATCCTTCCGCTCACAAATAGCGTGGTGTATCTTCAGGACGGAGAGATGGTTAGGCTTACGCCTAATGATGTTGAAGTCTTTCGAATCGAAGACGGCAAACGTCTAGTTAGGGAACCTGAGACAAGCATGGTCGATGCACGTGCTGCAGAGAAGGGCGGATATCCTCACTTCATGCTCAAGGAAATCAATGAGCAGCCCAAGGTAGCAGGCGATGTAATCGGACTTCTACAAGGGTCTCAAGCTGATCAATGGCTCAGGATGATTGAAGAAGCCTCTAGGCACTACCTGGTAGCTTGTGGGACCTCCTACCATGCTGGAATTGTGGGGGCTTACTATTTCAGCAAATATGCCGGGATTCCCTTGATACCGGCAATCGGCGGGCAATTCATTCCGATGTACGGAAACACATTGACTGATGATTGCTTGTCCATTCTAATATCTCAATCAGGAGAGACCAAGGACATCCTCAACGTACTAAATCTCACTAGGGAGCAAACTGCGGGGAAGACTCTAGGCATTGTCAATGTAATTGGAAGCACCTTGATGTTTGGAGCCAATGCCTACATTCCTATGGCGTGTGGATATGAGGTGAGTGTTCCTGCGACTAAGACATATTACTCGCAGAATATCATTCTTGCATATCTTGCTGCTCGTCTTGGTGAAAGAAACGGGACACTCGATCCTTCTGAGGCCAAAGCCTGCATCAGCACTCTATCCAATGACTTGCCTCAACTTACTCAGGACACTATCAACCGGACCAGTATCCAGGCAAGAACCCTTGCAAGAACTTTGATCGGTATCAAAGATTTGTACTGCTTGGGATACGGGTTTACGGATGGTGTGGCTCGGGAAGGCGCGCTGAAAATCAAGGAGATTGTGTATAACCACTGTGAAGGAATGTATTCCAGTGAATTCAAACATGGTCCACTGAGCATTGTTCAGAAGGGATATCCTGTGATTTTTGTCACAACACGCGAGGACAGCTGGATGGTGATTAATCACTTGAGCGAAGTTAGAGTTCGGGGAGGAAGAACTATCATTGTCGGGGAATATGAGGACAAGCTCAGACATTATGTTGATTCAGATACAGATTACATGATGGTTCCCAAGTCCAATCTCTTCCTAAATCCAATTCTGGATGTGATTCCACTACAACTACTGAGCTACTTCCTCTCTGTTGATCTAGGGATAAATCCTGATTTACCAAGGAATCTGTCAAAGACACTCACAGTTGACTAATCCTTGTCACCCGTTTCGCCAATTCTAATGGCTCTCATCTCAGAAGAAATGACATTTCCTGCATCAAAGCCCTCACGAATATTGGTGAGCTCATCATCATCGATTTCGAATACCCCAATGAGCTGAGTTTCGTCACCCAAAGCCCACTGTCCGTAGATCAGCTTGTTCTCGGTGGTTTCACACTCCAGCAGACCCATCGTGCCTGTGCTGGACCACCAGCTTAGACACTTCCCTTGGTATCCCATCTGAAGTATTAGTTCGTCCCACAGCTTCCCAAGTTTCGTCGGTCCGTGTCTGTTTCTAAATGTGATTAGTATATGCCCTTCCTTATCTTTCAATTCTTCAATTATCGAATGCATCTCTCTTTCTGTAAACAATGACATTTATCTTCATTATACTCAAATCTTGATGAGTTAAAAGCCCCTCGCTATGGATATAAGCTGCAATAGCCTTTTCTCAATTGGTCTTGATTATGAACAAAGAGCGGCTATCACGAATTGGACTCTTTTCATCAGATCCTAGGTCGTCTAGAGTTCAAGGTCTAGAAACTGCCCTCCAGAATCTTGATGTAAGCTCCCTTCCTGTAATCCCATGGAAAGTTGCTCGAACTGGCTCGACAGATGAGCATCGAATCGTTTCAGAAGGCGTGGATCTGACCAAGCTTGATCTGCTTCTAGTCCTTGATTTGGGGGCAAATGATATTGGTGCCTTCTTCAATCGAGTAGGCCTTTTGTCAGCCCTTGCTGAGCTTGGCGTTACGATAGTGAATTCGGTTTCCTCAATCTTGCTGATGCGGAATAAGGCTGAATCGATGAGGAAACTTGTATCAGCGAAGTTGCCAGTTCCTCGGACACTGATTACAGAGTCCATGGATGATGCCGCGGCTTTCGTGCAAGATAATTTCCCTTGTGTCCTCAAGCCCATAACCGGATTTGGCGGTCTTGGAGTCCAGCTGATAGATCAGCAATTCGACTTGGAGAATATCTATGACTATCTCAAGTTCCATAGTCAGATGTTTGGCAAAGGAGCTTTCCTTCTTCAGGAGTATATACGTGGACCTGGATTCGACATACGCGCGTTTGTTTTAGACGGAGATATCGTCGCTACCATGCAAAGAGTGAGTGAAGGTGATTTAGTTACCAATATTCACTCAGGTGGAACTCCACGTCTGAATGACATCGATGTCACAGATCTTGCACTTCGGGCAGCAGATGCAGTCAATGGCAGAATGGTAGGAGTTGACATCATACCAGATCGAAGTGGCGATATGTGGATTCTAGAAGTAAATGCGACGCCCGGCTGGACTGCCCTTCAACGGGTCACGGGCTTGAACATTGCGGAAAAAGTCGCTGATGCTATCTCCAAGGCCTAAGAAATCACTTCGTGCATTGACCCAACCCAAAGTATTTAAGAGAGTCTCCTGAGCCCTCAAAAACAGAGCCACCTCTATACGCCAAAGCGTGTGTTAGGGGTTACGGAATCCGCCCTGTGAAACAGGGATTGCAAAACGAAATTCTGAGGCTAGAAGACTTGACAGAGGCAGCCGACGCAAAGCCAGAGGACATTGAGTTTCTTCGAGCGAGACTAAGAGAACTCAAGATACAAGCTCGTGAAGACTTGGAGGTCCTGAGAAGGGACCGAGACCAGATGCGACAGTACAAATCTGTACGCGATGAACACAATAAGGAAGTCCGGAGTCTTATTGAATCTGTAAAGGCAGAACGCGAGGAGCGGGATCGCATCAATAAGGAGATCTCAGAGGCTAAGGACAGACGGTCCGCTATACATGCGCAATTGAAGTCGGTCTATGAGGAGATTCGAGAGCTTCGGAGCAATATTGTCGGAAGTCCGTCGACTGACCAACGCCGAATGATGCGAAGAGTCGAAGAGCTTGAATGGCGGCAGCAGACCGAGCAGCTCTCAATGGATGAGGAACGCTCCATCGTCGAGGAGATTGCCAAGATTGAAGCCAAGCTTGTGAAGATTGGGCAAGAGAAGGAGAAGCAGGATAGAATCCATGAGCAACGTCGACTTGCTCGAAGACTAAAGGAGGAGGCTTCCGAAGCTCATCAGAAGGTTTTGAAATTGTCTGAGCAGTCGCAAATCCATCATCAGGAAGTTGTCAGAATTCGGCCTCAACTGGAGGAATTCAAGCGGTCCGCTGATACAGCGCATCAGAATTTTGTTGAGTGGCTCAAGAAGGTGAAAGTAGGAGAAAACAAGCTCAAAGAAGTCCGTACTGAGATTGACGAGATTTATGGCAAGATTCGGAAGCACCAATCAGAACGTCGGGATACTGCTGAATCAGAACGCCGAGAGGTCAAGAAGGTTCATGAACAGGAACGCGTTGATGCTGCAGTCGAGAAAATGCAATCAGGAAAGCGGCTCACGTTTGATGAGTTCATCCTAGCTCAGAGAAGCGTGACTGATGACAAACGTGGACCACGAAAACGAGGTGGTAGGCGTCGCGGTTCTCCGGAACCTGAAACTTCTACCGCTGAAGAGGAGGCTGCCTCGGCCGAGGATGATACGGAAGAGGTTCTCAAGCAATTAGATTCTGAGGTTTCTGTTTCACCTGCACCGAAAGAAGAGGAATCTCCAGCTGATACCTCGGAAACCGCGCCAACGGGGGCATCTAAAGAGGCATCTGCAACTGAGTCGAAAGATGAACAAGAGAAAGAAGAATAGAGGCCAAGGTTCACTTTCAGTCATTTGCATCGATCAAATTGAATTCGAGGTGCTTTCATGAGCAGTGTCAGTCAGAGGCCTGTTGGACGTCGGTCGATCGTGACGATGTTCTATTTTCTTGCAATTGGTTCTGGCATTATGCGTGCTTTCTCTGTGTCATTTGACATAGTTGCCCTCAATACAGTAATTGCCGATCCCTTGGCATTTGGCTTTATGTCGCAGTGGACGAGCTTCATTGTTACACTATCACTACTCCTATTCTTAAGCATCCCTGGCGGCAAGAAAGGGACACGGAGGGCACTAGGCTACAACCTTGATCCTGATTTTGGCCGAGTCCAGGTGTTGCCAAAACGCCCTACTGCCTATCTGATTATTGCTGGCAGTCTTGCAGGGCTATCCACATTCTTCTATTATTATCTCGCGAGTATCACAGATGCCTCAGTGGTGCTGCCTTACGGCCAACTTGTTATTGTCTATCTCTTGATTGGAGACCTATTAGCTGAAAAGGACACTCCGACTATTATTGAGGTTCAGAGCATTATTTCTGTTCTTATCGGGGTTCTATTGATCGGCGTCACCCCTGGAGGATTTGATGTGTCAACTCTTCTCATTGTCCTGTTGCCAATGAATGTGTCCTCTGCATTTTTCACATATTATCAACGAAAGACTAAGAGATATGAAATCAGGCCAGGACTACGGGTAGACTCTCTGAATATGCGGCTATGGTCATTACTGTTTCTTAATCTATCATTCAGCGCTATCTCTATGCCATTAATGGACCCAGCAACTTGGAACACAATTGCAGCCACATTTTCATCTCTAGTATTGCTAATGGTAGGCTCCTCAGTGGCGACATTTCTCTCGCTTGTCATGTATGTCCGAGCATTAGGGCGAGGCTCAATGTCAGTAGTGAATTCGCTTTCAGCAGTTTCGGTAGTGCTTGGGATACCTATGACACTTTTGGGCAATCTGCTCGTTCCGGGAGCATTTGGTAACATCTCTTCGGATAGCTTTCTCTGGACCCTCAAAATCCTTGGAATAGGACTTGTAATCATTGGCATCCTGTCGCTGCAGGCTGCAGATGTGCGCTCCCTGGTGATAATCAGAGTCAAGCCTCAAACCACCGATATTCTCCCTGCGTTATATGACATAAAAGGCGTTGAAAAAGCAGCGGCCTTGGCAGGTCAATACGACTATATGTTGAGCATAAAAAGCAGAAGTCTAAGTAAAACAAGAACTGGGATTCTGAAGAAAGTACAAGCTATCCCCGGGGTAGAAGATATAGAGACGATGATTGTCATGAAGGACTATCGATAGAACCGAAAAAGGAGGACTGTTATATGACAAAAAAAGTTCAAGCATATATTCTGATAGAGATTGAAATAGGCAGAACTGATGAAGTCGTTAGTCAACTAAAAGCAATAGAGGAGGCTACTCGTGTGGCCGTCACCACTGGTGTCTATGACGTTGTGGTACTTGTTGAGGTGGACGACCTCGAAGCCCTATATGACATAACTGTTCATAGAATCCATAGCATTCCCGGCATCATGACGACCTCTACAGCAGTGGTTGAGAAGATGATTAGCACGTGATTTGTATCCGCTATCCAATCACCTTAATATCGGTATGAATCACTGAATCCTGCGAGCAATTCTAGCATCATTTGAGAGTTGATTGGTGCTGGTTTTGGAGGAGTAGAGAAAATTGGAGTCCAATGCTGAAGTCACGATTAGTGGACTTACGAAGAATTTCGACGAGATTGTGGCTGTAGATCATATGAATCTGGATGTGCCTGCAGGTTCCATTTTTGGCCTTCTGGGTCCGAATGGGGCTGGGAAGAGCACCACGGTTAGATTACTATGCACACTCCTAAGACCTGTAGAAGGTACAGCCGAAGTCGCAGGCCATGATATTCTCGCCGATCCAGTTAGCGTGCGCGAGGCTACAGGCATATTACCTGAGGAAGGGAACCATACTCTCTATCCAGGAATGTCTGCCTACCAGAATCTGGAGTATTTTGCCCGTCTCTATGGGGTTCCAGAAGATGTGATTCCTAGTCGTACTCAAGAGCTCTTGGAATTCATGAATCTATGGGAACGGAAGGATGACAAGGCTGGCGAGCTTTCGACCGGAAATAGGCAGCGTCTTGCTCTGTGTCGAGCTTTGCTTCATAGTCCCAAGGTGGTCTTGTTGGACGAACCTACGTCAGCGCTGGACCCAGTTGCTGCCAAACGGGTGCGTGAGCTTATCCTTAATCTATCGCATAAATATGAACAGACCTTCTTCATCAATAGTCACAATCTAGCCGAGGTTCAACGGATCTGCGATAGAATTGCCATTATCAATGATGGGAAAATCATAATTTCCGGAACCACTCACGATCTACTTGCAAAGCTCCAAGTTCAGCAGGAGTTCAAGATAAGAGTGTCCGGTGACTTGAGTGACGCCGAGTCTGTTGTCAACAATGAGAACTATGTAAAGTCAGTTAAGGCTGAAATAGACTCGCTACTCGTTGAGATTCAGGATCCAGTAGAAAACAACTCCAGACTGATGCGTGCTCTGCTGGATGCAGGTGTCAAGATTATAGAGTTTGCAGAGGAGGAGGCTTCTCTCGAGGACCTCTACCTTGACACAATTATGGGAGATGAGCAGAAATGAGTATGCACAAGTCAATGGTCGTGGCTAAGGCTGATTTCAGGGCTGCGATGTCGGTCCGCTTTGTGAAATTCGGTCTCCTTGGAATGGGAGCGCTTGGCCCAATAATATCAGTACTCGTTGTTGTTGCCACCGTGGTATTTGTCCCTCCCGGTCCTGACTACGATATGCTGATTGCATACTTTACTCCTATGATTGCATCATTTCTAATGATCTTCGGAATCATTCCCGCAACAATGATATCAGCAAACGCTCTGGTTGGTGAACGTGAACAGAAGACTCTCGAGCCGCTTTTAGCTACACCACTTACCGACCGTGAACTCCTTGTTGGCAAACTCCTCAGTTCGATGGTTCCAAGCTCAATTCTTCTTTTTGGAGGAACATTTGTTTCCATAGTCGCAGAGAATATCATATTCTTAGTAATGGGCATGCCATTATTGCTCATACCTGATTTGGGCGGATTGATCATGATATTCGCAGCTGGGGTTCCAATGATTGTCGCAGTGGTGTCATTCATGATTCTAATCAGTGGCAGAGTTTCGCGCGTTTACGAGGCTTACCAGATGGCTTCACTTGTCGTGGTGGTGGGTATCATTCCGATGTTTGTGCCAAGCTTCTTCATTGGTGGTGGTCAAATTGAATCAGTGGTCTTGCTGACTTACATTGCCACGATTCTCATTGCGATTGTGATGATGGCTATCACATTTGCACTTGCCTTGACCCGATTCAATAGAGATCACATGATATCAATGGTCTAAATGTAGAGGGAGATTTATCCCTCTTCTCAGCCTTAGTCTTTGATCTTCTTCAAACCAGTTGGATACCTATGGGCTAGGTCTCTATAGATCGCCTTGAACCTAGTCAATTCCTCTTTGTGATGATCCTTGACATCACCTATCACCTTAGCGGGAACACCTACTGCTATCTTCTCGGGTGGAATCTCGAAGTTCTGCCTTACCACAGCTCCCTCACCTACTATCGCCCACTCACCTACCACCGCCCAATCAGACACAATGGCGCCCATGCCTATGACTGCCTCATCTTTTACTGTTGCATTGTGAATAATGCACCCATGACCAAGTGTCACATTGTTGCCTACAATTGTAATCTCATCTGGCCTCGCATGTATAATCACGTTATCCTGAATACTGGTGCCATTTCCGACCCGAATCTCTCCGTAGTCGCCTTTCACGACTGCTCCGGGTGCGATATAGCATTCATCACCAATCGTCACTTTTCCGATGACTGAAGCTGAATGGCTTACATAGGTGTTCTTTCCAAGCGAAGGAATTCTCCCTTCAAAATCGTAGACTGTCATTTCCGAATCGCTTCTTTTCTTCAATAACCAAGATATTAGGATGCAGGTAGATGAGCTTCCAGTGTACAAAGGCAATCTCGGAAACATTAAAGGCCTGCCCTACCGATGTTTTGGCAGGGAGATTAGACCAGTCCCTCAAATGGATGTGTTCGCTGTGGCGGCTGAGAATTCGGATGATATGCCTCTATTCCCAATACTTCGGGGAGAATCAGTGGGTGAAAGCGGGGAATTTAGTGGCAGAGTGTTCATTGTCTGCAAGCCTGAGGATTTGAACCGCGAATGGTCATCTGATGAAATTGCAGTGCTAGATTCAAGTCTGAAGGAGTTCATTCAAGAGAATCCGAGTGCACTTGATCGCCTTTTCAAGGGTGTATCCGCAGTGCTATCAGAGTTTGGAGAGCCAATGGGCGAATTCTCGTCTTCTGCATATGAACGCGAAGCAATCTGCGTGGTGAAAGTAGCTGACGCAAGTCATGTTATGGAGAATGATATGCATATTCGTGTTATTACATCAGAGAATCAGGGCGACGTCTTCTTTATCGACTGAAATCATCAAGGCTTTATGCCTTTTCTTAGACTCACATGCTAGCATCAAATCGGATTGATTGCGGAGAGGAGAGTTTGTCCAAAGATAGTAACTATCATGTTCTGGATTGGACCGAAGTTGGGTCTACTCTGATTCTAATCCTCTTTGGTAGCCTTGCCATTTTCCTACTATATGCTGTTGCCCTCACTTACTACGGAATTGCCTTCGTCGGACTGCTACTGTACATTGTCTATGTTTCTACGCAGATTCCATTCGGCCTGCTGCTTACACGCTACTACCATATGCTAGGCATGAGAACTAAGAACCGGTTGAAGCTAATCAATCCAGCAGATATTGACGCCAATTGGATCATGTCAAATCAAGAGATGCAATTAGAGGAAATATCTCATCTCTTCGATGACATCAGTGCTGAGCTTCAAAAACACAATCCATCTGTGGATGATATTATTGACTTGACTTGGTTTGCTGTCATTGTTTGGGCAGCATTATCCACAACTGTATTAGCTGTGTTCAATCCTCCATCGTTGTTCCTCGCTAGTCCTGCACTTGTTCTTGCGGGACTCTGCCTTGCTAGCCTATACAATGGATATCGAATTGCACCAACACAGGCCTTCGATGAGAACATGGAGCACTTGAAGCATCTCGTAATATCTAGACTGTCAGCCCTAAAGACAGTTGTAGGTATGCGATACTTCCAACCAGGGATCAGCTTGTTCCGCAAAGGAAGGAAACAGATCATTAACGACTTCTTTGTTCGGATGCTTAGTAGTTCAAAAGACAAAGGTCCAGTTCTCACTTTTTGGGTAGGACTGCCCTCCTCTGATTTTGAAAGAATCGATTTCGATGTTGATGATGAGCTGGTCAGGGTTCTTCAAGATTCGTTGGAGCGGCATCCAATCGTAATTGACTCTGGATGGAGCCTATCTGTTTCAAAGGATAGCAATAAACCCGGAGTTGTGCTGAGAAATGACCAGAGCGACCTCAGAATAGATGTTCAATCAACAATGGTTCATTCACCGTCATGGATTAGGGACACCTCAGAGGAGCTGGCTGATGCACTTAGAGTCGTTTTGCATGAATTTGGGAGCTAGGAACTGGGAGATCTATGAAGGCACTTCACCGGTATTCATAAGGGTTACATATTGAGATACAGGTGAAGAGTGAAGACCTTAGAAAAGGATGTCATGCTCAATGAAAGTCAAATTGAAGATCGAGACTCAATGGCTTGACCTTGAGAGAAAGAGCATGATGAGGATGCAAGAGAGGTACAAATCCTGGGAACAAGAGACCCTGAAGAAAGCCAGAGATGCCAAAGACCTTCGAGGACTAAGAGAGGTCTTCTATGAGTTAGGTGACAGATGGGAGTGGAATCAGACTACTGGAGCTTGGTTGGAAGGTGGCGAGCCTCTGGACACAGTTGGACTAGTCATCCGGATGCCGGGACTTCAGGAGAATAAAGAGAGATACGTCGTCTATGCTGTGATGGCTTATTCAAAGGGACTTACGTCGAAGTTTGACCATCTTGGAGATAAAGAACGGGTCATCATCGAACGTGACACTGAGACAGGTTACATTGTGTGCTGGTCGACCACCGGCCATGGCGCAGTTGATGTTGTTCCCATCGATTTGACCTCCCATTCCACTGTAGAGAATGCCTTAGCTGAATGCTTCGTGGTTGCTCAGCCTGGCGATCATGCACTGCGTCTGGAAGACCCGGAATCTAAGGGAATCCTCCCCAAGCTAGCAAAGCGATTGTGGGAGATAGCTGGAGGCGACATGCAGTATGCTGTTCGAGAGATTGAGGTTCTCAGCTACAAGGATGTTGAAGAGCGCCTCAATTTTCGTTTTCATCGTTATGCAAATGCAGTGATAGAACTTGAGCGAATATGGCTGGATCTGAAGGGAACTACAGCAGAGAGAGCCAAAGAGATTGTACTCGATGAAATTCCTAAGCATATTGAAGATAGAGAGAAGAATACTCTCCGTGTCATTGAGGGTTTGCTTCACATTCTCTGGTTCAAGCCTCCAGTGGACCAGTTAAGTGCCATACGCAGGACATATGAAGAGATTAGTTCTGAACCCACACCTACAAAGGTCCAGCTTGAGATTCGGCCATATCTTGGAGAGCTTCTCTATAGCCTCTCTGACATTATTGAAACATGCAAGTATCTGAAATGGAAGAGTGTAATCGAGAGGAAGGAGTTCAGAGAAAGCGATGTCTTTCATAGTCTTGAACTGTCTGGTCTCGCAAAGGAAGCAGTGGCGGTGGCCCTTGATGATATCTTAAGAGAACATCCTCTTGCTTACATCGGTTATCCAGAGCGTTCGACGATAAAGGGTAAGACTACGAGAGTTCTTTTCGGTGTTGTTGCTCTTCCAACCCGGTTATTCCTCTCATTCATGAAGAGTGTTACGAGGACACTTCTTGGCTTTGCGATAGTATCTTACCGTCTTCTCCTTTCATTCAGTGATAGACTGCAAAGACGACGCGGTAGGAAGGAAGATGTTGAAGCCTAGCTAGTGTCTACTGCAATATCTGCTCTGTGAAAGGCTTCCAGCAGCTCCAATGGAGATGTTTGACTAAGGTGTAATGCAAGTCAAATAGAATTGTCCGGATTCTCATGTATCTGCTGGTAAAGCCTCTTCTCTAGATCTGTTGTAGTCACCATAGGGTCAAGTTCATATAGCATCAGCCCGGGACAGCTATCTGCGATTGAGATGACCAGAGTAGGAATCATAGGCAATGGCGTTGCTGCGACGTCAGCTATTCGTGAGCTAAAGAGCCTGGATAGTGACATAGAAATCGAAGTGTTCAGCGATGAGCGCTATGCCTACTATCCGAAACCAAACCTTATGGAATATGTAGGAGGAAAACGGACTCAAAAAGAAGTCGTCCGCTACGACAGGGATTGGTATGAGGATCAAGCTGTCACTCTCCACTTGGCTACGCCTGTGACACATATCGATGCAGGAATTCGCTCCCTGACTACTCCGTCCAAGATATTCACAGGATATGATTCTTTGTTGATCGCGGTGGGTAGTTATCCCTTTGTTCCACCATTCGAAGGCCTTGACAAAAAGAACGTGCATGTCTTACGGACTTTTGATGATGCAATTGATATCAAGGACGCCGTCGCTGGTGCTGGGCGAGAGATAATTGTTGGTGGCGGCATTTTGGGGATAGAGCTAGCAGCTGGGATTAAGGGGATTGGCGGTGACCCAATTGTCGTTACTAACGTGGATCGGCTTCTTCCGATTCAGCTGGATGGCGGTGCCAGCGAGATTCTTCGAATGCACTTGGACAAGATGGGTATAACATCTCTAATGGGCTTCACATGCAAGGGCATTCTCGGTGATGATGCGGCTGCTGGTGTCATTTCATCAGCTGGCGACTCAATTGATGGGGACCTCGTTGTCATTGCAACAGGCGTTCGATCGAATGTTGAGCTAGCCCGCAAATCGAATCTCACAATTCGTCGAGGAATCGAGGTTGATAGATATATGCAGACCTCTTCTCCCAGAATCTATGCTGCTGGCGATTGCGCGGAATGCGATGGCGAATGGTATGGAATCATCCCATGGGCTTTGGAAACCTCGAGGATAGCCGCACGAAACATGATTGATCATGGCAGTGCCCGGTTCGAGAGCTTCAATCCGGCTAACACACTGAAGGTCGCAGGCATAGACCTAACTTCTGTTGGTAAGGTTCATGTCGAAACTCCGGAGTTTGAGCAAATCGTCTCTGTTGATCGGAGTAATGGCACCTACTACAAAGTCGTGACCAAAGACAACAAGGTCGTTGGAGGAATATCATTGGGCAGTAGGAAGGTCGCAATGCGAATACGACAACTTGTTTCACAAGAAGCAGATGTCACTGATATCCGAAGCACTATATTTGATATAGACTGAACAAGTCCTATTCACTCACATCAACGAGGGGCTGACGCCCTTTTCCTTGGGGCGTAAGTGAAATCACCCGATCGGCAGACTCCTTTAGCTCTTCCATATGGGTCACCACTATGACTTGCTCAACGGAATCAAGCCCCTGCACAGCTTCTGGAAGCCATCGTCGTCTTTGTGCATCCAGACCTGCACCCGGTTCATCCAGGATTATCATTCCTGGTGCCGGTCCTGCAATGGTATGCTTCTGCAGAGCAGTGTTGACTGCTACCCGAAGAGCGAAATTGACACACACGTCCTCTCCACCTGATGCCGCCCTGAGAGATACACGATTGCCTCGCAAGTTGTACAGGGCAACATCATAGCCGTCATCAATGACAAAGTCGCCATATCGGTCTCCAAATATCCTGAGAAATATATCTCTCGCCTCATGTCTGATGTGTGGTCTGAGCTGTTCCTCTGCAACTCCAGGAATAGAGCCCAGCAATTGCTTCAAGTGATTTGCAATGCTCGTGTCTTCCTCAAGCTCTTCCTTTCTTTCTGTCAGTTCGGGGGAGGCTAACTCCTCCTCTACCTTGGCGACTGAGTTTCTCACCTTCTGCACCAAGGTTTCCAAAGGCTCGATGGTATCTGTATCACCCGCGCTTTCTCTTAAAGCATCCAAGGATGCAATGGCATTATCAACCTCTTCAGTAGTTGGAAGTCGATTTTGTATCTCTATCAGTCGGGCACGATTCTCCTCAATGGAATCAATCTCTTTCTTCATTTCACTCAGATGTTTCTGGACCTTCCCCTCAGTCTTGCTGTATACTCCCAGCCCCATCATGTCATAGAGATTTTCCTGTCTGTCCTTAGGAGATAGCCTTGATAGCAAATCGATCTCTCCCTGCCTGACATATGTTAATGCTGCAAAGGCGTGTCGGTCCATTCCCAGCAAGGAGATTATTCCGGCATCAACTCGTTTTGCTCCGCTTTCGACCGGGTCCTTTTCCTTCTCTGTGTATAGGTCTGCACTAGTTCGTTTCGGGTGGATTACTCTGACGACACGGTAGGTCCGTCGGTTTGTGGGTGCAACGAACTCAAGCTCTATGGTAGCTTTCTTCCGTCCATGTCGAATGAGTTCCTCAATCCCCTTGATTGTCTTCTCCTTTCTAGTGATTTGCCTGAACAAAGCGAATTCAATTGCTTCCAAGATAGAAGTCTTTCCTGAACCATTGGGTCCTACGATGGTAGTTGTGCCAGGCATTAGACTGAAGGTTTGATTATGAAAGACTTTGAAATCTCTGAGGGTGATTTTCTTTATCATTCTGCTTCACTCCCAATGATTCTCGTGAGTCCTCCAAGCAACTTGGCAAGATCACCTTCGCCAGTCTGTTTGACATAGTCTTCGATAGACTTCTCTATATTCAGTGGCTCAGATAGTTTGATGGCTCTGGGTCCTAGCGAGCTCCATTTGGGTTCAATATGAAAGAACAGCGGCTTTAGTAATTCCTCACCATATTTCAAGAGGTCTGCACGGTTCAGCTCATTCTCAGTTTCAGAGTCGATGATGCCGTCAACCTCCATGATTATGATCGGTTTGCCCTTCTTTGGCGATAGCGCCTCTAGGCGATTGCGCATTGCCTCTTCAGCCTCAGCTGAGCCCATCCCTGTTATGTTGATTCCCGTTAGATACTTGAATTCTCTCACATCATTCAGCGTTTCGGTTGTATACTCGTTTCCTGTGACACTCACATCTGCGACAATTAGCTTCTTCTTCCCACCCTGTTCGCGACGCCAATCTACTACGCAAGTCGAACCGGGCCGACCCATGTCTAGATCCTCATCAAGCCAGAAGTTGTGTTTATGGCCAATACCTACATAATCAAAATGAGGAGGTACAAGATCCCGAGGACTGGGGATATCATGAGCAAATAGCAGTGAGGTGTTATCTGAGGCTGGTATGTACTCAATGACACCTTGGAGTTCTCGTGGACGGGTCCAAGATATCATATGAATGTCCACTAATTCACCATCAAACTTCTCAGTCATTGAGAGATGTGTTTCAGAGCCTGTGGAGATAATGAATCCTGCATTCTGCAGCGCTAGCACAGGACTCTGAGTGCGCCGGTAGCCATATGGGAGATCATGATTCCCTTGAAGGACGATTGTGAAGACCTTCTCCTTCAACTTCTTGAATAGATCCAAAGTGAAATTTGCATCATCCCATGAAGGATATGGACTATCAAAAAGGTCCCCCGTGTGGACCAAGATATCAGGTGAATGTCTCATTGCCATATCAATGGCTTTCTTGAAACATTTGCGTGCATCTTCCTTACGCTCAAAAAGCTGGAACTGTGAGCATCCCAAATGCGAATCTGAGATGTGAGCGACGCGCACCATATAGGTTAACCCTCTACCTAGCCATTTTCAGCGCCATAGTTGCGTGTCTATGCAGGTTCTCTATTACAGGACTGATTTGCCATACATCAATTTAGGTATTTCTCAGGAATTAATGGAATTGGTGGCTTGATATCAGGAAAAATAGCATGATGGAGTCAGGAATTGTACCTGACTCCTTGATGTTTCAGGCGGCTTCTTCACAGAGATCTAGGACACCAGCGTCCATTGTAAGCGGTATTGGTTTTACTTGAATGCTTCCTGTCATCCTGATTTTCTCTTCAACTGGTGAAGCTCTCAGCCTCCTTAAGATAGTCGGGCCAATTCCGCCCATCTCTCGGACGACTCTGAACTCCTCATTGATTGACTTCATGTGGTCTTCAAACGCATTCACAAACTCAACTACATCTACTTCATCATTTCTGAACAATGCGGCAACTGTATAGTAGCCCTGACCAGTTTCTTGACCAACTTGTCCCACGACTGAGTAATCAATAAGCTCGGCACAAGTCTTGCCGCAAGCCGCAGCCATTGATTTGATTACGTGAGAGTCACTTATCTTCTCCCCTGAGAGGTTTGAGATTCTTCCCTTTCGACCAATATGCCGGACGGTGTATGGATTCACGCTTGTGAAAGTCATCATATCGCCTAGGCGGTAGCGATAGTATCCTCCCAAGTTCGTGAGAACCATTTCATACCTGTGCCCCTTCTTCACGTCGGACAGTGGAATGGTTTCTGGTGCATCCTTTTCCGCCTCATGTTCCGGGATGAACTCGAGATAGTTGATATTGGGAAGAATTTGCACACCTGGCTCCTCAAACATCTGGCTCGCATACCAGCCCTCTGAACTGGAGTACACCTCACAGAACTGCATGTTTGGGAGAGTCCTCTTCATCCAATCACGGTAGGGGTCGGTATCAATTCCTCCAGCTATCAACTGTCGCAAATTCGGCCACAGCTCATTCAGGTCAAGTATTCCATCATCATCCATGACTCGGCGGACTCTCTCTTCATACTTTGTTCCCTTCAGTCTGTCCACCAACCATGGCCCATATTCATCTTGCATTCTTCTCACAAAGGCGAGACAGAGGGTGGTTATTCCAATCAAAGCTGTGATATCATGCTTCACGGCGTACTCTGCATAGATCTTCAGCTTCTGGTCCATATCCATGATGTTGAACACATCTTCTCCCGGTTTCAGGAGACGTTTGAATATTGGATTCGCCATGCGAGGACTTACACCACTCGCGTAGCCCAGCGGAATCCCATTTATCCTGTCCATCTCTGCGGCCGCACCAAACATCAGCATTGTGCCATCGAGCACTTTTGCGTTGTCAGGGTTCTGATTCACATATGCCATCCATAGCAACGTGCTGCCAGTCCCATAGTCTTTGTAGCCTCTCTCAGTGATGGGTAGCTTTTTTGGTTCACCTGATGAACCTGAAGTCTGAAGATACCAGAATACCGGGTCGGAAGTCAGAATCTTCCCCATTGGATTCTCGTATACCTTCTTTATCAAAGGTTCAAGAGAGTAATAATCAAAAAGCGGAACTCTCTCTCTATACTCCTCAGGATTTCGAATCGTATCAAAGCCATACTTTCTACCTATAACAGTATCCTGCTGATGCTTTAAAATGGATGTGAGCTTTTCGTCCATTACTTCGACAGAATGGTTCAGGATGTAATCGATTTCCCTTTGTCTTCTTGCTGCTATTTTTCTGAACAAATAACTCATGATTGACATCCGCTTTCATGCCTCCAACAGCTAGAGATTGCTCAATCTCTGACTGTTAGAATAGACATATACAGAGGATGTGAAGTGCTATTGCCTGAGATGCTTAAAACAGACATAGCGCAGTTAATTTATAATAGTTGGTTATGTTTGTTTCCGCGATTGTTTTATGTATATTATAGCTTCTAATTCGAAAAAAGGGGCAATATGATAATCGAATCACATGATGGAATTGTGTAATATAGCCATCATTATAAAACTCCTGATACAGATTTTGAAATCTCATTACTTTGAATCTTCAAGGTGCCAATGAGGTCAAACTCCAATTTATGAAATATACTGACTTGGTATCAGCACCAGATATTACATTGTCATGAAGGTGAACTGTGAACAATATTCTCCATCCATAAATCAGTACTTGTTGCAAAGGCCAGAACCATCGATTGAAAGTAACGATATAGTTGCAGCCTAGGTCTCTTATGTAAATCATTTTTTCACGGACCGTGAGATTAAGATGAACCATGTCAGGGGTTGTAAGACCCACTAAGTCGATTGTGGTTCGATTCCCAAAAAATGCCAATGCGCCAGCATCAACAATCGCGATGATTTCTCCCTCTGGAATGTTCTCATTGATCCACTTACCGATGACTACCTGCTGTTCATTGATGTTCTTCACCGAATTGCCATAGAGATCTGCCTGTTCCATGTACCATGGGATACTTGGAATTAGAAGGAACAAAGCAATGGCAACGCCAAAATACCTGAATAGCCTCTTAACAGTAGAACTGTCTGTTTCCCTTGAAGTTCTCTCAAATATGATACCTATTCCAACAATTGTTAGAAGCAATAGCAAATCAAATAGGGGCACGAGATATCGAGTGTTGTTTATCAGTGCCTGGACAGCTGCTGTTTCTTGATAGATCAAAATAAGGACGACCACAAAGACCCATATGGCGGCTGAAGGGGACCTCGCTCTGAATAGCAGATATGGGCCGAGGATGAGGCCTATTGAGAGAAATGGTAGCTGCATAAGAAAGACTGTCCACCACGAATACCAAAGGCCTAACTCTTCCGGAGTCGATTGATGCAGTTTTACATAGAATGTATCGGGAAGTGGGTGTCCTGTGACAGACAGGCAGTGAAGGAGCCAAGGGGCAACAACAAGTAATGCAATTGCACCCATACCAATGATCGAGAGTATCCTCCTTCTATCAAGTTCTCCGTGTTTCATCACCCTAAGAAGACGAAATGGAAATGTGATAGCTACAATAAAGGAGCCTTCTGGTCTGGCCAAAAAAACAAGACCGCCAATGACACCCAAGAGTAAATCATTCTTCCATCCTGGTTTCTCTAGTAGGACAAAACTCAAGAGAATCATGAACATAAAGACTGGGAATTCCATTCCTGATAACATCAACCACGAGCTCTTGGGAACCATGACAAATCCTAGAATCGCGGGAATGGCCCAGGCTAGGCTCCCAGTATATTTACGCGCAAGCATACCGATGAGGAATGAACATAGGATATAGAATATCGTGGAGATTATTATGGTCCCCCAAACCACCCCATCCGGTTCATGCGTTATGAAAAAGATGGAGGAGAGGATGACTGACCATAGTGGACTTGTTGATCCAGTGCTTGGAATTCCAGGCGCATACTGCCAAGGTCGACCCTCATAGACCGTCCTAGCATATTGCACATGAATCCATGAATCGTCCAAGGTGAAGCCTATATGTGTCCATCTTAGAAGCGTTGACACATAGTGGACCACTGAGAGTGATGTGATAACTGCGGCCAGTATGAAAATTATCAATGTGGGATAAATTTCTGATAATCTGGCTAGAACCATAGTTCTTGAAGAAGCCATTTCTCTCTCAGGTTCTTCCAACTTTCCTACCTCCTCTTTGCATTCTGCTAACTAACCACATATTTACTCTACTATCATCTAGCTGCAGCCAGTACATTGCAAGATCCATAACAAACTCAGTCTGACTGCATGAATCTCACAATTCTGTTATATAATAGGAGAGAACAAGTAGTTATATTCTGTAATTTGAATCAATAAGGCCTCAAAAAATAGAGGGGGTGAGTTTTAGCTCTTTATATCTCCCACAAAGGGCAATGAGCTTCTCTCATGCCATTAAGATAATCTGAACTAGCGTAGAGCAGATGATTCCGTCATGGTGTTGATGTAATGATCACACGACTTCAAGAGCAGCTGTCAAATGCATGTGAAAGGAAAAGCAGAGGATTAGTTGATGTGAGCTTACCTCTGCAGGTCATGTTCAACAATCGTGACAGAAACATCATCAAGGCACGAATTAGATACCTGGGTTCAGAGCGTGATGCTTGGCTCATCTTGGTCATCGGACTTCGTAGTGATATTCTATCGACATTTGATCGCTTCGAGGAGGACATTCCAGGTAGGTACTTGCCTTGTGACATTCTTGGACTTGTCCCAGCTATCTCTCTCATGGCCTCATCATATAACAAAGGACTCGCGGTCAGTGCGATTGCCAGCGATGATGTCACACGCCTGATCTTGGTGTTTGAGGGACAGTCAAATCGCAGGGATGGGTCTCTTAGGACTCTATCAACTTCAATCTACAACTTCATGAAGAAATGGGAGTCTTGGGTCGACGTTCTGTTGGGGACTCTGAAGAGAGACCCCGTTATAGGTGACTGGAATACAGACATACGCGAATTCTTGGCAGGAGAGTCGGGCTATATCACGATGCCTTGGCACACTCCAATGTCCTACGCTGATCGTGCAATATGCCTGGAGAGAATCGTTCTCGCATCAAATGCTCTGATGAGTTCAGTCCTTGGCAATGGTCAGCTGATCGACCCGATGGTTGTTGGCTTGAAAGAGTGGCTGAATGAACTGAAGGCACTCCCCGAGGTTGTCAGTGGAATCAGGATCGGAGAGGAGGTTCCAATTTAATGCTCGCAGATGAAGTATTGAAGAGGCATGCGATTTCTCCTGTGGATTTGCCCAGCGCGGCATGGCTCGCGGGGGCAGCTGCAGGACTTGAAATCAATAGTCATCGTAGTCCGAAGTGGCTATGGGGGCCGTTTATTGAAGATCTTTTAGAACTATTACTTCATCATGGCAACATTGAACCAGCAGAACCAGGCACAAGCCCCACGTTTGGAGATGGTGCAATAGGATCTGCATATGACGCACTGGGAGGGTTTGTGAGTGTAACAGGCGAATTCTGCCCTGAAGGTCTCTACTTCAAAGTGCCATTGGCCCGTCAGAAAGATGTGGCCCGCTTGCTATCGCCCGGTCATGTGTATGTGTCTAGCGGTGAGATAGTGGTCCCTCTGGATGAGATTCCATCGTTTCTCAGACTCGTTCCAATCCATGGGCCCTTGTCTGACACAATTGTTGAGGAGGCTTTGGTATGACTGAGTTGGAGGGAGTGACTGGCGTCGGACCAGCTGCGGCAAAGAAGCTGAGGGAGGCATTTGTCACAACGGCTGAGTTGCTGGCCGTTCAAAACCCTGTTGAACTTCAAAAAAAGACAAAGCTGGGTGAAGGCACAATCGAGAAGATCATCCGAAATGCCAGGATTCTCCTTGGAATGCACGGCTTCAAGTCTGGCCTCGAGGTGGAGAAAGAGATGGAGTCAAAGTCCCGCTTAAAGACCGGCATAGAAAAAATGGATGAAGCGCTCTTTGGAGGAATCGAAGTTGGATCTATCGTTGAATGCTATGGTCCTGCAAGAGGGGGGAAGACACAATTCAGTGCGCATTTGGCAGTGCGAGCACAACTCCCGAGAGACCAAGGGGGTCTCGAAGGCAGAGTGTTGTGGCTGGACAGCGAGTCATCGTTCAAGCCCTACACTATTAGAGCCAATGCAATTCGATGGGCTCTTGATCCTGACATCACACTGGGAAACATAGGACGGGCAGAGGTCTTCCTATCTGATCAAATTCAGGAGATATTCGAGTCCATTCCCCAGCTCTGCAGCGAGCAAGACTACGTTCTCGTAGTCGTAGACTCGTTCACGGGACTCTTTCGGGCTGAGTACACAGGTCTGGAGTCCCTCAGAATCCGTCAGCAGGAGATGAATGCGCTCCTAAATCAGATGAGGAGAACCGCCAAGGCCACGGATGCCATATTCATCTACACTAATCAAGTGATGTCCAAGATAAGCACCTACGGTGGGTATGATAATGCTCCAATCGGTGGCCACATACTATCGCATGCCAGTGATTACAGATTCTACACACGCAGGACAAAGGACGATAAACGAAAGATCCAACTGATAGACAATGCGGGGCTTCCCGAGTTCGACGTAGAAATGGTTGTAGGCTGGGGTGGGATGTACCAGGACTCCAAGAGCAAGAAGGAGAAGGAGCCAGGGATTCTTGACTACTTTGAGAAGCAAGGCGTAACTGAAGAGGAGACTGAGATTGAACTCGAGGAGGCTGAGGCGCCGCGAGCTAAGGCAGGTGAGGCTGGGTGACCTCGGAACGAGGGATGTTCAGAGTCTACCAGTGTCCCAGTTGCACAAATATCGGATACGCACTAGTCGAGAATGAGCAAGAGGAGTCGAGATGCAGTCTATGCAGAAGTCTGATCCTTCATGTTCCTGGAACAATCTATGCGGTAACAGTTCAGGAAGCGCAGTCGAGTGTCCGTGAGCTTGTGATAGAGTCGCGGCAGAATGCCAAGCCCCGGAGTGGAGGAAGGGGACTGGGCATTAAGAGGCGTGTCTACTACATCATCGAAGCGCTAGTTGATCTAAATCGAGGCCGACCGGTATCGATTGAAGACGTCATGAGAGAATGCAGCGATGCTGGTATCGATATCTCTCGTGCAATGACATTCCTTGACTCTCTCGTTTCGGAGGGTGAAGTAATCAAGAATGGTGGACTAGTCACCATTCCAATGGAGGTGTGGTAGGTTGGCAGGTAGCGAATCGGAGAGCAACTATGTCTGGGTTCCGCGAACTCCTCCGACTGTCGCGAACTACACAATGATCAATCTTGTGAATCTCCTCATGAGAGAAACATCACATCGAGTAACAGTCCTAGAGAAATGTGCAGCTCCAGATCCTGAAATTCACGTCGTCACTAGGGTTGATTGGAGAGACCCTGACCTCAACAAACCGGCGTTGCCGCAACTTCCGAGGCTGCTTTCTCTCCTTGAAACATTGAGGGGGACAAAGGGGGTCCCTCATGAGATATATCTGGACAGCGCTGAGGGAATTGCCGTCTATCTACCAACAGGAGTAAGAGTTTCACAGTTGCCCAGCAAGCCTAAGGAGGCTGTACGATCTCTTACTAACCTTATAGAGAGCTCAGTGAGTCACATATGCTCCACTAGGCGAGAGGTGGAAGCCTGGTTCTGGAAGATTGCTCGTCAGAAAGGGTTCAATCCAGAAATCGTGGAGCGAATGGCAAACAAGGAAATAGGATACAAATCGCCTTCATTGATGTGGCAGTTCCATCAGCTTCTACGAAAGTACTTCTCTCTGCGGTTCAGAATCCACACGAGCGAGTCCTGTCTACATCTGGAGGCTAATACTTGAGTACTGCAGTTACTGATCCTCTCATGTGGTTTCCCTATACACCTAGATTGCATCAAGACAAGGCTGTACGGTTTGCTGCAGAAGTCTTTTCATCCAAGACAGTGGGATTACTCTCCGCTGATTGTGGCGTCGGAAAGACGGTGGCAGTTCTATCAGGATATCTTGCTGCAAGGGGCAGTGACGCTAGCTCAAGATTGATTGTACTGACACGAACTCATAGTCAGTCAAGGGTATTCGAGATTGAACTTGATGTCCTTAGGGCACTGATGCCTGAACTTACGGCCACCACTATGGTTTCGAGAATCCATATGTGTCCAATTCGAAGCGAGATTGACTCCGACACATCTACAGGCTTCATGCGAGCCTGCGCATCGATGATTAAGACTGGGCAATGTACATATTACCACAATGTCTATAGAAAAAGCTCAGGCGATGGTCGAAGTGTCATCAGGGAGTGGGTTAGAGAACGTGTTGAGGACTTACTAAACACGGGCGTTGTGACACGTGAGCGAGTGGAAGACCTCTGCACCACGGAGGGCGTGTGCCCGTATGAGGTGATGCGTTGGTGCGCGAGACAGAGTAAGGTCATAATTGGACCATATAGCTACATGTTCAGGTCAAGGGTGCGCGAGGCTCTTCTATCATCATTGGGACTCTCACTCCATGATGTTGATTTGCTTGTTGATGAAGCCCACAACCTGTCAGATCATGCGCTTGACTCGGAAACAGCCAGGCTGAATGGTGAAGACCTCCGATGGTTAAGGGATCATAAGTCGGAGATTGTCAAGGAAACCAGCATCAGTTGGATTGGAGAGGCTGTGGACTTCCTCTACGAAACAATGATGCTCAACCTTGACGGTATGAATAGAAGATCAGAGCGTACACTAGCCAAGTGGGATGTGGCTCCTAGATTCATAGAAGAGTCGGATTTGCGGCTTATGCATGAAACTACTAGCCCCAACATCGGTGACCCCGAGGTGGCTGTTTCAATGGAAACACCACTGGACAGACTTGTCGAGTTCCTCTTTGTGGCCCATCTATCTACCAGAAGCGAAGGATGGCATGTGACGCTCAATGTGAAACGATCCTGGGAGGAAGCGCTAACCGCTTCGAGAGCAACGCTGATGATTCGGCCCCTAAACGCATCTGGTCTTTCTGCACCTGTCCTTAGGGGCGCAAGATCCGCGCTCCTGATGTCTGGAACTCTGAGACCCCTTGACCATTACGCAAGACTATTGGGCGTTGGGGGTGCCATAACGGAGGACTTAGCAAGTCCATATCCCCGATCTACCAGACTTGTGCTCATCGACAGAGAGCACACAACCAAGTATCAGGCAAGAGGTCCCGACCTCTGGCGTGCACTTGCTGATAGAATAAACACCGTACTCACAACGGTTCCAGCAAATAAGAGCGCCCTTATTGCGTTTCCAAGCTACAAGATTCTCCATGAAGTCTTGAGCTACGGCATTGACTCGGGATATCGCGGAACTCTCGTTGAAGAGAGAGGCGACCGCATCGAAACCGTTGCAGAAGCCTTGGAAATTGGTCCTCACGCCATCTTCTGTGTCTTCGGAGGGAAATACTCAGAGGGGGTCGATCTGGTGAAAGGCGGCTCCAGTATGATAGATTTAATCATTGGAGTCGGGATTCCATTCTCCCCTCCCACAAGCTACCAAAGAGCACTGCAAGAGTTCTATGATGGCAGATTTGGAGAAGGAGCCGGATACTATTACGGAGCGCTGGTCCCATCCATTCGTCAGGTCGCCCAAGTTCTTGGTCGACTCAGAAGAGCGCCTGAGGACTGGGGTATTGTCGTTCTTCTAGACAAGCGTTTTCTCAAGCATGTCCGGGTGTTTGGTGATGACATGGTAGCTGATATCTGGCCCTTTGGGGATGTTGCTGAGCTGAAGGCTGCGATTTCACAGTTCATAGCATTGAGGGAGGGAAGTTGAATTGGCATGGTACGAGCGATGGGAGATTAGATGGATTGGCCTTGGCACATTGATACTTGGTGCAATTCTTGGAATCTGGGTGTCTTGGGGAAATATGGACGTTCTTCTATCCTTAATCACTATAGTATCTGCAGGACTCTTGGCTCTGAGTTGGAGGAACAATCAACAACCTCTCATTGTTTGGGATGATCAGCGAGGTGTCCTTGCCATTCTTCGGCCATTTACGCTGGAGGTCTTAGCAGGACGATTGATGACAAGCGTTCCCATCGGACTAGACCTTAGCCATTCAGCATCCAAGGTGCTTCGAGCTCTTCATGCGCGATATGATGGGAAGAAGAATGGAGAAGTTCGGTTCTTTCTCTGCAGACCCGCAGGAGATGGTATCACCCGTGCGGGGATGCTTGTTGCGCGAAGAGGCATTCGGTTCTTAGATGGGATAAAGAGGGCATCTTCGATTGCAGATGAAATTGTCACTGACGCAGCAGTCCTTGAGAGTTCAATGAGAGCCGCCTATCCTCACATGCCTATTGATCTAGCAGGATTGGATGATCTATTGATGGTGACCTCTGGAGGTGTTGAGCCATATGCTCAAGTCAGGTGATAGGATAGCCATCGAGCTTCCATTTGGCGTGACACACGAAGCAGTGATGCATTCACTTGAGATAGGCCATAGCTATAACTGGCTAGTGCTGACAAAAAACCCGACACTAGTTGCTCATGGATCATCAGATCTTGGAAACATGCCAGAGATTCTTCTTGTTGGAGAGAATTTGCTCCTCGTGTCAGGATCAGACGCCGTATACGCGGAACGATTGCAACGCGTGCTTGACATGTTGCGACGCCAGATAAGATCCATTTCAACCACAGGAGGGGCTTCTGTTGGGTAAGCGTCTGATTCTCGGTACCGAGCCCGAAGTTGATCCACTGAAGGAGATCACTCAGCCCACCATGACTGTGAGTGGTGGGATTGAACTTCAATGGGATGACAGAAGAGTGAAACCATCCCACGGTCGTGATGCAATCACAGCAATCACCGTAGCAGTCATTCTTGCGGCATTGCCATTGAGTCTTGCTCTGGTTTCCCTTGCTAGTCTTCTTGCTACGATATTAGTCCCCAAACTGAGGGCCTCACAAGAAGTTCGCTCCCTGCAAGAATCAGAATGGGTTCGTGTTCCCGAGAGTGATACTTCCTTCGCAGTGAACGGAGAACACGATGTCGTTCAGTGTAAAACGCCATCCGGCAATCGCAACGTGATAGGATTGCAGCTGCCATTGGCTGGCCCTCTATTGGTGGGAAATGTGAGTGCACTCGTTAGAGCCATCGATAGCTCAAAGGGATTCTGTCTATCAGTGATAGCAAGGCCAGAAGAATTCTCATCCATCGTGGAGGAAGAGCGTCTTTCTTCGCGATTGGATGGATACTTGAACTATCTTTCAAGCGGCGGATTGGATGCCTATATGACCAGGCGCGGAGGCCTTTGGTCGGTCCGGGTCTCGATTATGGGGCACTCGCAGGATATCGATCAGGTTCAAAGATTCGAGTCATCGATTAAGGCAGCAGTTCCGGATGGAAACTGGTCTAAGATAAAGCCCAAATCTTTAGCTTCGTATATGCGGGTGATGAACATGACCCCTAGGCTTCCATTATTCTATGCCGCTGGAACCGAACTCTCAGAGTGGCTGATACAGATTCCTAGTGAGCTTGCATCTGAGATTGGGTCGAATGTTCCAGGTGAGTTCCTTGCACCCATAAAGCCCAGAGCAGGAGATTATTACATAGGCCGCGTGATAAATCCAGAAACTCTTCGACCCGGACCTGCTACTGGTCTATCACACGATGATATCCGATCAGGACTGTTAGTCTGCGGCGGGACTTTAGAAGAGCGAAGACATACCCTCACCTTGATCGTGAAACAGCTACTGTCACATGGAAAGCGGGTCATTATTGTGAGTAGTGAACGTGATGCCAAGAATTTCGCATCCCTTTCTGAAGGTGCAGTATCATTTGAGCTTGGGAGAGATCTGGTACTAAATCCTATGGACGCGGAAGGGCTTCCGAGACATATCTATGTGTCCAAATTGATGACTGCTCTAGAGGTAATTGCTGGCACTGACCTTCGCGGTGCAACTGACTTAGAACTAGCAATCAATCGTGCTATCGCCTTAGGCAATACAACGGTGGCTGATGTTCAACTGACCCAGACTCCAGATGTCATGAATGCCTATTCAGAGGTGGATGAGCCTAACGAACGGAAGCCATCTGATAAAAGCATGTCAGGCTATGAGGCAATAAGATCTCTACACCAAGGAACTGCATCGCGTTCCTTCTATGGATCTCAGACAATCTCCATGCGTGATTTGGCTCAGACCAAGCTCGGGGTGCTGGTGCTATCTCAAGGATATCTGCCCATGGAGAAATTCGCCTTTGATCTCGTGTGCATCAAGCTTTCAGGGCTCCAAGAGGATCAGGATCTCACTATCATTCTCGAGAATGCAGAGAACATGAGGATTCGAAACCGTCGATATATGAAGAGGGATTCATGGAGCGAGATGATGCTTCGGGACATGTTGCAGAGAGGTCCCACAATTGTTGCTCTGGACCATCCAGTAGACATGGCTCCTGGTGCAATTGGTAAACTGAGCTCTTGCATCACTCACCGACTTCGTGAGAGTCCGGACTTAAAGACTGCTGTTGAATTGCTTGGTATCAGTGTCGTTTCATCTGGTATCCATAGCAAAGCCCGTCAATCATCCAGAGAAACATCATATCTAAGAGTTATGCCCAACGGAGTCGTGCTTCTGGTCAGGAATCAGGGCGAAACATGCATGCCAGTTGAGTTGGATGAAACCGCCCCTCTTTCCGGGCTTAGTCCTGAGGAGCTCGAAACACGGATATCTGATATCATTCCTCGGGGGCCTCCCAACGAGGGAGTGGCTTTTGGCGATTCATTGATTGATAGAGTCGCAGGTGGACAGAGGGATACCGCCATCAAGATGCTTAGACTACTTGAGAGGTATGAGCCACTAACAGAGGAAGCAATGCGAAAGTTTCTCCTTTCAGGAGATGTGAAAGGAGACCCTGACATCAGTGGAGTGCTGGCCAGGCTGGAAAAGTCGGGTATGATACTCAGGGGTCATGAGGTCCATGGGGCGGTTTCGTATACGAACTACCGAATCACCATGAAAGGCAGCATGGCCCTTCATCAAGTTGCACAGAGAGATGAAGCAGAAAGATGATCGTTGTAGCTGATGTCCAGGAACAAGTTCACAGGCTTCTCCATCAACTGGGATTGACGCCGAGAGGGATTCAGAAAGTGTCGATTGACCGCGGTCTTCTTGATGGCGCAAGTATTATGGTCTGCAGTCCAACAGGCTCTGGTAAGACATTGGTAGGTGAGATGGCTCTCTTACGAGCGGCACTAACTGGAAAGAAAGGAATCTATCTGGTTCCGCTAAAGGCACTCGCTGTGCAGGTGTATGGACTTCTGATAGACAGGTATGAGCCTCTAGGCCTACGGATTGGTGTGAGTACAGGGGATTTTTCGAATGATGGTGGGGACCTTTCGGAGTATGATGTCGTTGTGACAACATACGAGAGAGCGGATTCTTTGCTGAGACGAAAGACAGCTTGGCTAGATTCCATTGGCTCCTTGGTCATAGACGAGATCCAGACAATTTCAGATTTTGGAAGGGGCGCTCGTCTTGAATCTATCATAATAAGGTTCAAGCGATTGATTGAAGGCTTGCAGTTGATTGGGCTTTCAGCGACAGTTGGCTCTCCGGATGAGCTTGCTGAGTGGCTTGGCTGCGTTCTTGTTGAATCAGAAGATCGTCCTGTGCCTTTGGTCTATCGTGTTATTCCTTCCAAGCACAAGGAGCGGGCCCTTCGTCAGCTGGTTATGACAACAGTGCAAGGCGATGGCCAAGCAATTGTATTTCATCGGACGAGACGTGAGGCTGAATCACAGGCTATGCGTCTTTCAGGGGATGTTGGACGGCATAACACTAGAACTGAGAAGGAAGACCTCGACAAGGAGCTTGAGTCAATTGAGAATTGGAATGTCAATATGCCACCAGAACTGAGGACCCTTCTTCATGACGGAACGGCATATCACCATGCAGGCCTAGGAATTCGGGCACGGCGACTCGTGGAGGAATTGTTTCTCCGGGGGAAAGTACGACTCATTTGTGCCACAACAACACTTGCGGCTGGAATGGATCTCCCTGCAAGAACAGTTGTTCTTACCAATGTGCGGTTTCCGGGAAATCACCGAGCAATGCTTCCGGCGAACTCCGTACATCAAATGCTAGGTCGAGCTGGTCGGCCTGGCTATGATAAGGCCGGATTTGGGATTATTCTTGTCGGAAGCTCCGGAGAAGCTGAAGAAGTAGAGAAGCGATACTTTCTCTCCTCACAAGATGCTGATTCATCAACCAAGATCATCTTTCCCAAATATGACCGGGTAATTAGCAGACTGGGTGAATCAGCGACATTGAGTGAGCAACTGTTAGTTGCCCTAGACGCCTTAGACGAAGCAACATTGGACGATGTTGCAGATGGATTCCTAGGAGATTCCTACCTGATGTTCACCGGACTTAGAGATGCAAACTCTCCCATGCGGGTTCTTCAGCTGGGCGAAATAAGTGCAGAATCAGCAATTGAGAAGCATGCGACGTCAGACACTGTTCGCCCAGCCCGACTGGGGCTTCTGGGGAGCGTTAGCCTTAGAGAAACAAATGATAGTGTTATTGGTGGCATCGTAGCGGCATGGGAGGACGGGCACTATACCTGCAGGTACTCGGCTCGTCTCTCTGCCGAGGGTGTCGTGGAAGGTCCGCAGTGCTCATGCTCTAGACCTATTGATAACCATGGAGTTCTATGTCCTCACTTGGTTGCGTTAGGACTGTATGCAGCAAGAGAGCTAGGCAATCTTGCAGATTACGTGATACCAGTCGCGTTGAGCGAGCTGAGTCCAAGTGAGCTTCTCATCAGGCTGGGCCTTATCGAGGGCGGAATAGATGGAAAGCTAAAGCCTACACGATTGGGTAGGATTGTAAACCGGCTTTATCTCAGCATTCCAACAATTCGTGAGCTATTGGCGCTCTTACCGAGGATTGAGGAGAGTACAACGCTACTATGGCTCTTGAAGCATCTGGTCTCAATCGAATCAGGAACTTCACTGGAGGATACTTTTGAACATCTAATCGCTGCTGCAGCTACAACTGACATTCCTCTTGAGGAGTTGGCTCGGAGTTCCGGCTTTCATCTGGGTGATGCCTATGGACTCCTAGAAGCCGCTCATTGGTTGCTCTATGCAGTGGTGGCCGTCGCAGAAGTAGGCGGTTTGAAACAGCCAATTGCGGTTTCACAGAGGTTGATGGAAGGACTAGAAACAAGACTTGCGAAAAGCAAGAAACAGAGTCTTGGAGGTGTAGATTGAGGTGGCAATATCAAGTCGCGAAAACACACGACCCAATGCAGGTATTGGGAATGAAACTGAACGACCAAGTGGTGATCTTATTGATGTACTCAGAGCTTCAGGCCATTTTACATGTGAGTATCCAAACGGACTAATTAGTGCTGTACACTTGGAACCCATCCCTGGAACACGAGGTGTCCATGTAGAATTGGTTTACGTTCTGGACCTGAGGACAGCCCGTTTCGGCAAAAGTGGCTTGGCCATGAGAGCCGCGCTTTTGGAGAGTGTCAATCGAGGGTTAGAAACTGTCTTGCATGACGTTGGATTAGGAGACTATCTTGAACGAAGGGAGTTGAAAACTCCTATGGATTCTGTGTCACTGCTCATGCTACGAGGAAGCAAAGGCAGGAAGGTCTCGTTGATTCATCCAACGAGGACGGTCTATGTTGTGACTAGGACTGTGAAGCCCTCAATGGATCTGTCTTGGCTAACTGACTCAGGAAGAGTAGTGACCATTGAGGAATTCGCCCTTGCAAGAAGAAGTGATGCACGATCATCCTTACCTGAACTCAAGCATGCGGTCGGCCAGAAGAAGTGGTATTGGTTGGAGCGCAGCATAAAGAGAGGATGGGCCGGAGTATTGGCTTTGACTGCTTGTACAATTGGTGTTGGCTCGACAGCTATTATCTTGCTCTCTGAATCTGGCTCAACTCTCCTATCATTCATAACGGTGGTGGTGTCACTACTAACAGGTCTCTGGCTGCTTTCAAGCTCCAAGGGCAACTTGAGAGAATTTGAGAAGTGTTTGCGAAATGAAGAGGCGGTTCTTTCAACCCTTGGGGACACCACAAGACTTCACCAGTCCATAGAGTCCAACGAGGACAATCTTCGAATATTAGGCGACATCAGCTTTGTTGTATCCCCTCTACTGGCAAATCTTGCAAACACTATCGAAGCTGGCGCCTTACAAGAATCTATTGCAACAGCTTGTGTCATTCTGGATGAATGCGTAAGATTGGCTCCACTCAGGAATGAGGAAGGGAATTCGCCAAGAGTTGGAGATGAAGGTCTATCAAGATTCCTAGGTCTATTTGATGCTCTTGGAGTTGAAGTGGAAAAGGAATCATTAGCATTATCATATGTTGCGCTTACGGCTCATATCACATCCCCTCTCAGTTTCGAGGATATGATAGAACATGTAGGCAATCTGAGCTACGCACTGTACAACGCTGGAGCTCTTCGACCTGATATCAAGGATACGATTGATGACAAGATCAACAATAGAGCAATGAAGAGAACGATTGATGCCATTGACAGATCATTAGCTGAACCTGACGAGATTGACACAAAACCTCCATCGGAAACATCTAACACCGAAAGAGCTGAAAAAGTCGATTCATCGATGAATGAGGAGCTCGATCAAAATCTCCTTGATGCAATGTTACACTCATCAATGAAATCTCAAGGTGTTGAAATCCCAGTAATAAACGCTGTAACAATAGGCGAATCTGCGTTTCAGGAAGAGATTCGCACTGGGGCTGATGTTGTTGCTGCGAGCACAGCAAGTAAGGAGCCAACAAATCTTGTTCAATCTTCTCAGGGCGACTTCGAGGAGGGTAGCTCTTCTGACTCGTGAATACAGCCTTCGCGCATTATTGGAGCTCGGAGGAATTATCCATGTCATAGGACCTGCAGGCTCCGGCAAAACGCTGCTGGCGACGGCTATCGCAGCTGATGCATCTCGGACATCCCGCGTGGAATGGATAAATGCCGACTCAAAGAAACGATTCATACCTCATCTGAAGGCAACAATCAAGCATCTCAGTGGAGTGGAGAGTAATGTGTCTGTTATGATGACAAAGGGTCACAAACAGGCATTAGATGCCGTGTTACGACTGCCCATTGCGATAACGCCAGACACGTCTCTAATTGTCATTGATCCCATTACTAGGGTGCTTGACATGTCTAGGACTGATCCCCTCCTATGGGGGCAGGAGCTAATTGAGGAGGCGCTACCAACCTTGGGAGCATTGTCCTTGGAAAGAGGTATAGACATCATTGTTGTTAGTGAGATGAGATTCCATCCGGAAACTGGTAATCTTCCAGTGTTTTCAAATGAAATAGCAAAATGGGCAGATAGTACCATCAAGGTATGCAGGCATATTTCCCGCAAATCGTCTTCCGTTTCCTTTGTAGAGTCTGGCAATAATTTCGAAATTGCGCAGCTGCAGGTCCTGCAAAACGGAGCTTGCCAACTGTTTCTTTCGCGTCAGCAAGGAGTGGTCTCGAATTGTTTGGAAAAGGAATTCTGAAAATCATAGGATTGGCTATAGCAGGAGCTGTTGCCTTGGCAGGTGGTGCCCAATTGCTCTCATCCGTAGCACTTGTCGTTATATCCTTTAGAAGCGGCAACATCATTCCCTTGATTATTGCCGTTGCCACAACATTGGCATTGATTCAGCTGAAACGACTATTCGCCAAACACACACTTTCTGCGATTCTAGGTATACTTGCTTATGCATCCTCTGGATATCTTGCCGTGGTAGCATTCGTTGGACTATTGCCTTATGGGATGGTTTCCTCTCTTTTAGGTGCTGCATTAACGATTATTGGATGCTCAGTGATGTATGACTCAAATAACCTGAAAGAATGGATGGCATCGATGTCTACTGACTCATCAATATCTCGGCTGAGCAGAGACCCAAGAGTGTCCGGTCCAGTAATAAGCATGGATGTATCACATCACGTTGTACTGCTCACTCCTGAAAGCCGGGAGAAGGTCATCTCGCTGATGAGAGACCGACCGCTTCTACCAATCTCACTGACTCACTTCAATGAATGCGACGCACTCTTCATTGATGCAAACTCTGTGAGGGTAAATTTGACCCAGATCGGAGATATTCTCTTGAGAGCAAATATCATAATCAAGGGTGACGTTTCACCACTCTTGCGGGAGGCAATACTCAAGGTCCCTCTTATTGATGAAAGAAACGGTCTTTCGATGGCTGAATACTGCATAGCTACTGATCAAGATGCCGTCAATTACCTGATACGGAGCCTCCCCTCTCGCATGATTGTTTTCCCAAGCAAGACCGGTCCTAGAATCATCTATCCTGAATCAGCAGCACCCGGTCTAGTTTCTCAAAGAGTTCCTGATGGTGAACTAGCCAATGCGCTATTACTTCACAGGTATGCCACCCTAAAGGAGGTCAATGACACCCTTGCGAATGCCACTTGATTCATTAGATTTCGAAACACAATCCACAATCTCGCTTACTCCGAGGCAACTTGATGACTTGCTCGGAGGCATTCTAGTACCGGAGCAATTGAGTCTCCTTCACGGCCCTGAGCGATCTCCCTTAACGTTGCTTGCTCACGCCATAGCGATTGCCGCAGCTGAACTTGATACTGGACATGCCGTCTATATTGATTCAGGTTCTAATTACAGTCCCACATTGGCTCGAGTGATGTGTATCTCCAAGAACAAAGTGTCAAAGATTCTCAGTCGCGTTGTTGTTGGAAGAGTATTGAGTCTTTCAGACCTGGAGAAACTTGGCAAAACCATTCCCGACTTGGGCTGTGTGTCTGTAATAGTGCTAGATAGTCTGACGGGGGTACTGAATCTTTCAGGTGCTCCAGGAAGCGCAGGAAGGCAAAGAGAGCTTTTCCACTGTCTTGAAGTCTTGAGAGAGCTTGTCAATGATATTGGGGCTCATCTTCTGATGACAGACCATTCTTCAAGAAGCTGGAGTTTAGGTCGACCCACGCCCATTGGTGGCAATGTTCTTGCTCATGCTGTTGACTCAGTTGTCAGAGTTGATCGATTGGACGTAGGGAAGAATCTGATTCGTGTTTTGGTCGAGCGGAGTACAGCAGTTTCCGAACCTCAGGCACTGATTCTCATGGAAGCAAAAGATGGTCTGCAGGCCTTCAGATAGTGGTGATGTATATATGGGTGTGACAGGTTGGAGCAATCTAGTCCCATGGGTTTGGGTCAAAGCGAAAGAAGTGACCCCTGGCAGTATAGCGATAGATATGCCCAACTACTTAACGCGTCGTGTGAGTGTCATTCCGCCATCAAAAAGAGATAGCGGTAGAATTCCTCTTCAACATGCAGGAATGACTTTGAGCTTGGTCAGAATGTGCATGAAGAACGCACTGCTACCTGTCCTAGTCTATGACGGTCCACCTGAGTGTATGAAGAGGTCTCCAAATCCTGAACTCATTCTCACTGCACAATCCTTCTACGAGCAATTCAAAGAAACTCGGGATCCCTTTGATGAGGAGATCGCCAACCCACTAAGGAAGAGCCCTTCTCTCAGAATGTACTTTGCTATGGAGCATACACGCGAACTCGCCCGCGTTTTAGGTGTGCCTGCAATCTCTGCGCCATCAGAGGCTGAGATGTTTTCCGCTGCTCTATGCAGGGACGGACTAGTACACACGGTTGTTTCAAATGACTCAGATGCACTTCTATTTGGTAGCCCCCATGTGACAAAGCAATTGCAGCTGTCCAAAGGACTGATACTTAGAGCAACACTAGCTGATTTAGAACACACCACAGGGCTCGATATTGAGCGTCTAAGGGATCTTGCTATGGTATGCGGATGTGATTTTCACAAGCAAGGAGTGAAAGGTATCGGCCCCAGGAAGGGTATATTTCTCCTTCAGCGGCATGGGAGTTTGGAATCATTGCTCAAAGCGCGAGGCTATGGCTCAATTGAACGTGGGGAGTTTATGAATGGCAGAGTGGCATTCGATGAGGCTAATTACATTTCTACAAATGGAATTATCCTCAATCTTAATCCGCCATTAGTTTCCAAGCTAATGGAGTTGTTGACGATATTCATGGTCGAAGAGCGTGCAGAACAGATTAAGCTTCAGTTTATGAGGTTGTGGAAACAATTTGGCACTCATCAGGAGACTCTAGAGCAGTGGCTCTGAATGCGTCCAGGGGTCTTTCCAAGGCTTATTCTTTGATTGATACAGTCTGTGCAGCACTGACATGTGGTACGTTCGATTGTTCGAAATTGTGCCGATGACTCTAAGTGCATCCTCTTCTTGGAGTTCATCTCTAATGAAACCCTCTGGATTCGAGAATCTAGCGATTCGTACTCGAGAAACAAGGCTCTTCTCTGTCCTGCTGTATTGACTATGCACGAATGGAAAAAGGGCCGCCAATCCTTCAACGAATTCATCGAGCCGTTTGACGGTCCTGAATTTGGCGGCAAGAAGAAGCCCCTCTGGGAGACCCGCATATTTTATGGAAGGATGATAGAGAAGCCTAAGTCGATTGCTTCCTAGAAGTCTAGCAATGAGATGTTCCGCTGTTCTTGATGGAAACTTGATAGAGTTGAATAGCCACCTTATCCCTCTAGCACTTGCGTCTACATTTCCAATCAAACTGAGAAGGTCTACCTCCCGTTGTGTAGGCATGGTGTATGACTTGACTCGTGGTGATGTCTTTCTAATGAGCCATTGCCTTGTCTTCCTAGCTTCTCGACTTGAGATGATTTCCTTTTGAAGCAAGATGTCTTTCGGCTGTTTCCATTTTCCAGCTTTGACGTCAAGCAAGTCCATTCGCATCGAAATCATATCGGTTTCAACAGTTGTCTGGAAGGAGTCATCCGGCAAGTCCTCACTTTGAGGCCCATGAGAAGTCGTTGGTTCTATATGTTTTGTTGCAATCTGATATGCGCTGGATTCTGAGATGGCTATTCGCTCAGCCAATCCAAGGGAGTCCAATGCTGATTTCTGCATTCTTGTGAAGATGTATCTGTATCTCAATCCCAAATCCATCAAAGAGGGAATGTATCTCTCAGTGAGAGTTAATCCAATCGAATTCACTTTGGCAGATCTGGCTCCAACATCGGCTGCTTCTGCAATTTCCCTTCCGCTTGGTTTTCCCGGCTTTTCAACATCTGATAGATATTCGCATGTTTGAGTCAATTGTCGAAAACCTAGTACATTCAACTCAGCTCTGACAGAACTTAGGAGTTCCTCGAACATGTAAGGAAGGGGACCATCCGTAGAAATGCTTAGTTGAGTCCAAATACTACGAGGAAGTGGCGTCTGCGGTGTCTGAGCAGCTCCGCTTCGAGGAATCCTTAGTTGGATTTCTTCTCTCAATTTCTTCCTGAGATCCGAGATTTCATTCTCATAAGACTCGTTTCCCATACCATATTCGGGATTGGTCTGGCCTCCTTCTTCAGCTACTTCGCAGTCTAAAAGCTTCATCTTGGGACTGAACTCTTTGAGTCGATCTTCCCATTCATGAGCCCATCCGACGATAGGATCTCTTGCCCCCAAGTCCTCCCTGACTTCCCTACTCATATGTTCAATCTTTGCTCTTGTTTCTTTCACGGTTATTTGATGCGAAAGTGACCCCAAGAGGTCAAGCAATAGCTCATTTCGATACCTCTCGATTTCATATTTCCAAATAAGCACCAGCCATGGAATTTGAGTTTGTGCGGCTTGAGAAATGAATTGAAGCGTGAATAGCGCAGCTGACAAACTATTGAGACCTACTGGTACCAATGGCCATCCTCTAATGCTAGGCATGGAATCCATAGCAATTCGACTGAGGAAATAGACTAGCGATTCGCGCTTCTCGGACAGATACTCCGATTTCTTGGCTCTTTTGCTGAGGGTCTTATTCAGACACTTAGGCAGCAATGAATTGATTTGCTCTTCCAAGGACTCGCCAGAGGGCATAAGTGGAGTGTCAAGTCTAGAAACCTCTTGATGAACTAGTGAGCAGCTCAAAACATCATCGATCTCCTTGTATGCCATTGGCTTCTCCCTTTGTGCAGGAAGGTTGAACTCTCGTTCGAATAGGCTGGGAATCAGCACCAAGTTGGACTGCCATTTTACGAGGCTATCTCTGTAATTCCTTTCTCCTTTCTTCCCTCCAAGGGATTTCAGTTTCGCACCGATTTCCGTATTGACAGAGTCACGCATGAGATATCCAATTATCGTTGAGTCGTCGAGGGGTCTCCCTTTTCTCAACCATTCCAATGTAACTGTAGCTCTGCGTGACATTGTCATTAGCTGACTGGGACTCATCCTACTTATGGATATAGGATTTTACGACCTTAAAAGAAAGAGAGAACAACAGACTAGCATGAGGGAAGATAGTCTCGTCCTGGTTACTTCACAAGCAGAGCAATATCCAACGCCTCTTCCATTTTCAAACACTTCCGCTGAGAGTCTCTGGGACACAGCAAAGAACTCCGATTTGCATTTACTGCTCAGGGAACCAGCACTGGTTGAGCTGGCTCGAAGAAAGGACCCTGGATTGCTCTCATTTTGTGAATACTTGGTTAGTTGTGGGGACCAAGAGTGTTGGTTCACTGGAATCAAGGTCTTGGCCTCTCTTGGTACCCATGAGGCTGTTCAACGATTGCTTGCGGTTTCCGGATCTCTCAATCCTTGGGACCGGAAGATTGTAATTCAGACTGTGGCAACTGTCTTGACCTCTGCCCAGAGAGAAGCCTTCA